>NZ_JBEYIW010000026.1:0-56315 GCF_040636045.1 Rhodococcus sp. NPDC006774
ATCATCGCGGCCTGTGCGACGTCGGAGAGCTTGGACTGCTCCGGGTCGTAGTCCTGGCCGCCGAGTGCGGCGAAGTTGCGACCTTCGTCCCACGGAACGTAGTCGTGAGGGTGCCACTCCCGCGCCATCGAAATGTGACGGTTCACATTGTCCTCGGCAGTGGGCACCAACTCTTGCAGAAGCTCGAGCTGTGTCAGATCCCTGGCCATCGAGATGCCTCCTCGCGTTGACGTCAGCTCGCAAGCCTAGGGCGATACGTGCGTGTCGTGTGGAGCCTTGCCCGGATTCTGTTAGAGGTAGCAATCGACGTCCGCACGGAATGGTGCGACGTCACAGCTCAGCGAGCAGCGAGAGTGGCACCCGAGGACGCGAGCGTCGCCGGACGGAAGACCCAGCCACGGAGAGCGAGGAACCGGGCGGCTCCGAAGATACCGCCCACAGCGATGACGACCAGAACCTGGACGTACGTCGGCGCTGCCGGGAACAGGATGTGCACTGCGGCCAGTGAGGCGGTACTCAGACCAAGCCCGATCAGGGCGAGTCCCCCGGCTTCCCACTGCGTCTGGAACCAGCCCACACGACCGGCCGCATGAAAGGTGTGACGGCGGTGCAGCTCGTTGGCAAGGACGGTACTTGCGGCCACACCTGCAAGGTTTGCAGTGAACGATCCGAGAGAAGCGAGGGCGACGAACAACAGGGCGTACACACCGTTACTCGACACCCCGACGATCACGAAGCGCGTGAACTGAGCGAGCACCGACTCCCCGAGCATCCGCGACCTGATGCGAGGCGCACAGCCCGCCGACCCGGACGAAGCCGGGACTTTCAGGGAAGTGCTCACGAGGACTCCAGTTGTAGAACCGGAAGCGTCGGTCGGCGCTTCGACTCGATACAACTCCGCCCGCGAACGAATCGGTCTCGGACGTGACGGAAGTCTCAGGCCTTGGTGGAACTTTCTTCCCGAGCGCTCTTCTTGCGGTCCAGGTCGATGTTGAGACTGTCGGGCTTGATCGATGCGACGAACAACACCGCGACGAGCACGACCACTACGACGATGGTGATGACGACCACCGCGATGCCGAAAATTGCCAAAATACCGTTCATGTCCTGCCTCCCGTGTCAGGCAATACGGTACTTGTCGTAGACAGGCCCGTCGACCACGACCCCAGGGTCGTTACTGCAGGCTCCACTCCCGCCCCCCAGCTCACCGCTCAGCTCACCAGGCGCGCCACAGCGCGCATCGGCAACGACAGCCAGGTAGGCCTGTTGCGAGCCTCGTACAGAACCTCGTACACGGCCTTGTCCAACTCGTATGCGCGCAACAGGTCGGCCTCCTCGCGGGGATCGTGCCCGGCCACCGAGGCGTATCCGTCGAAGAATGCCGCAATGCTGCGGGCCGCCCACTTCTCGGCCCGCTCTCGCGCCGTCCGGTCCTCGGGCAGATCGACCAGCAGGTGGTTGGCCGCATAGTCGAACGAGCGCAACATTCCGGCCACGTCACGCAGAGCGCTGTCCATCTGCCTGCGCTCGACCAAGGTCTTTGCCGGCTCACCCTCGAAATCGATGAGCAACCACCGTTCCGGAGTGCCCAGCACCTGACCCAGATGCAGGTCACCGTGGATGCGCTGCACCGTGGTGCTGTTCGACGCCTCCGCTCGCGAGATCAGAGCGGTCGCCGCCGGGATGTACTGCGCGATCTCCGGCACCACCCGTGCCACTCCCGAGATGCGGGCAAGGATCTCCTCGACGGCGGTCGATTCCACCGACCGTTCGGCGGTACCCAGCACCGCCGCCAGGTCGTGGTGTACCTGCGCCACGGCCGCTCCGATTCGATGTGCGTCCGGGGCGAAATCGGCGGGCAGGTCTTCGATCGGCGTCTGCGGGGAATCGAACACCTCTTGCACGCTGGCCAGTGCCGCGGTCCAGCCCTCGGCGGAGTTCGCGGCGAAATCCTGAGCCATGCCGAGGGTCGTGGGTTCACCGCCGACTTCGGCTTCGAGCCAGCCACGAAGCGGCGCGACGTTGACGCTCCCCGCCTCCGCCAGCGCGCGATGCAGTTCCACATCGGGGCTGATCCCCGGCGGCACCTGACGAAACAGCTTGAGCAACAGTAGATCACCGAGAATCACCGAGGTGTTGGACTGCTCCGCCCCCAGAACCCGACCGCGTAGACCGCTCGGCACACTCGAACCTTCGACGATCTTGAATTCGATGCTGCCCGTAGCCTTTCCGGTGGCCAGAGCATCTCCGTACAAGCCGATGATCTCGGGGTCGCGCAAACCGTCGAACACGGCCACGTCGCCCGCCACGGGCAGTGCCCACGGCCGGAGGTCGTCGGTCAGTTCGGTCCGGAACCCGAGGGGCACCTGGTAGGTCTGTGTGACGGCCGCGCCGTCCTGCGTCAGCTGCACCTCCACCAGCAGATGCTCGGCCGCGAAATGTGGCTCGTCCCGGAGCACATCGCGCGCGACGATCCGCACCGCACTCACCGTCGAACCCTTTGCGCCGAACCACCGTTGACCTGGCAACCACGCCGCCAGAGCATCCTCGAGCTGGGGTTCGACCGTGCGTGCCACACTCGAGCTGGAACCGACCATGAGAATGTCTCGCCGCCTTCTTCGGAGTTTGCGGAGCTTGTGACCGTACGCAGCGAAACCTACCCACTCCCGGCGACGCCCACACACCGACCGCAAAGACACCCGAACGTTATGCAGGTCGTACGCCGGTGCACAGACATGCTCGTAGAGTGGTCACATGTCCGCTCCACTGACCGCCCACATCGACGTACACCGCGCCGGTGATCGATCGAAAACCCGTGTGTCCTGGCTGGACTCGAAACATTCGTTCTCCTTCGGCCAGCACTACGACCCCGACAACACCCATCACGGACTGTTGCTGGTCAACAACGACGACATCGTCACTGCCGGTCAAGGTTTCGAGACACATCCGCATCGCGACACGGAGATCGTCACCTGGGTGATGCAGGGTTCACTGGTGCATCAGGATTCCATCGGGCACTCCGGAATCATCCATCCCGGCCTCGCGCAACGGATGACAGCGGGCAAGGGCATCCTGCACTCCGAGAAGAACGATTCCTGGAGCATCGACGGCAACAAGCACACCGAGCCCGTTCGCTTCGTGCAGATGTGGGTGCTTCCGGACAGCCCCGGTGCCACTCCCGGATACGAACAGCTCGAGATCGGCGACGAATTGCTGCGTGGAGGGCTGGTCACCGTCGCGTCGGGGATGGACAAGCATCGCGGTCAGGCTGCGATCGGGATTTCCCAGAAGTCGGCTGCGCTGCACGCGGCAAGGTTGTTGCCCGGAACCTCGGTGACGGTGCCCGACGCCCCGTTCGTGCACCTGTTCGTCGCGCGCGGCACCGTCACGCTCGAAGGTGTGGGCGATCTCTGGGAGGGCGACGCAGTCCGCATGAGTTCGACTGGCGGACAACGCATCACCGCTACCGAGCCGGCCGAGGTGCTGATCTGGGAGATGCATTCACGTCTCGGTGGTTGACATAGACGTTCGATGACAAGTTGATCACGGGAGCACGTGGGTCCTGTGCGCACAGGAGACACCCGCATACACTCCCAGCGTTCACGATCGCCGATTTCGGAGGTATTCAACGTGTCGAATCAGAATCCGCCGCCCGGAAACTATCCCCCTCCCGGAAACTATCCTTCACCCGGTGAGTACCCCCAGCAGGGCGGGTATCAACAACAGCCGACAGCGCCGAAGAACACCGTCGGCACGGTGGCTCTGGTCCTGGCGATTCTGGGCGTGTTGTTCTCCTGGACCATCGTCGGCGGAATCCTTCTCGGCCTGATCGCCATCGTTCTCGGCTTCGTCGGACGGTCCAGGTACAAGAAACGCACCGCCACCAACGGCACCGTGTCACTCGTCGCGATCATTCTCGGTTTCGTGGCGGCAGCACTGTCGATCGTTCTCGTCGTCGTCGGCGTCGGCCTGTTCAACGCAGTCGGTGGACAAGACTTCACCGACTGCATCAGCAACGCAGGCAGCGATACTGCAGCGCAACAGCAATGTGCCGACGAGTTCCAGCAGAACGTCGAGAACCAGTACGACGACTCGACACCGAACTGAGTCGCGGCCGAGACACTCACGTCTCGGTGCCTGACGGAGTCCGGTCGCCTCGGGGCGTCGAACCCGCCACGATCACCTGATTGCCACCCTGCTGCTTGGCTTCGTACATCGCCGCGTCGGCTCGTCGCAGCAGCAGCGTGGTGAGTTCGACGATGTCGAATCCGATGTCCTCGGCAATCGGGTACGTGCAATGCGCGACGCCTATGCTCACCGTCAGCGGTGCGGGGTCCTCCGCGGAATGGGCGGCACACCGATACGTCTCGGCCAGTGCGAGGGCCTCGTTCTCGGCCGATTTGGTCACCACTGCGAACTCCTCACCGCCCACCCGCGCGACCAGCACACCGTCCGTCGTCAGCCGACGTGCGATCAGCTGCAGGGCCGCGTCCCCCTGGTGGTGACCGAATCTGTCGTTGATCGACTTGAATCGGTCCACGTCGACGACCATCACCGACACATCGGTCGCACCGAGGAAATACACCGGCAGTGCCTCGTCGAGCCCTCGTCGGTTGCGTACCTGAGTGAGCGGATCGAAGTTGGCCGCCTGCGCTTGGACCTGCAGTTTGAGGAGTAGGTACTGAAAGAACGTCGGGCCCATGAACGTGATGGGCACGAGCACGACGAGTTGGGCGATGGCCAGACCCTGATCGGCGTCGGGCGACGACAGGATCAGCACGAAGAACAGCGTCACGGCCGTTCCGGCCCACAGCAGATGCAGCGCCATGACTTTCGGGCTGTGGAAGAGCTGAACGTAGACGCTGTTGGCTGCGAGCATCGCGAGGGCCAGGAAGACGGTCTGAGGCGATCCGTAGGACAACAGAATCAGCGTTACCCCGATGTCCGAGTACGCGGCGAACAACATGGACACCCGCTTCGACGGCCACGGAGCCTTCAGCCAGGCGACACCGACCAGCAGCGTCGACACGATCGCAACGACGAAGACCGTCCTACCGATCGCAGAGGTCGGCGGGGCATCGGTGAGGAACAGCAACGCGGCTGCGCCGAGTCCGTACAAGAACGTGCTCAGAGAAGCAGCGAGGCGATACGGTGCGAGCGCACCGTGCAGCTCGAGGTAGCTCACCACCGACTCGTAGCTGTGCGGCTGGTTCCACCACGTGCGCAGGAATGTCGATTGCACGTAACCTCCATGCGCGTTCGGCTCAGAGATCACGGAACCGACAGGACGCCACCAAGTCGGACCGGGCCGGACAAATCGGCCACCGCCGATGCTATCCGACCGCCGTCACCCTCGGATGCCTCTTCGTCGGAACGCTGTGAAACCTCCCATACCGACGACGATGGCGACCACGACGAGCCAGCCGATGGGCGCGAGCGCGAATGCTGCTCCCGGCAATCGCGGAACGTGAGTGAAGGGCGAGAGGTCGAGCCACGGCTGCGGCAGGCCCACCACCGACCCGACCTGGCCGAGGGCGACGAAGCCGCCGAGAACGGCCCACAGGACGGTCGCGAATCGAGGGACAGCGCCGAACAGGGCCACGCCGATGGCCGTCACCACCCACACGGCAGGTAACTGACCCAATGCGCCGAGCAGGACCGATGGCAGTTCTCCTGAGATATCGCCGGCGGCCGACCCGTACGTCAGGCCGATGGTGACGCCCACGACCAGAAGCAGCCACGCCGGGCCGAGGACGGCGAACAGTAGATGACCTGCCAGCCACCGCAGGCGCGAGACACCGGTGGCCAGCACGATCTCGGCGAGGCCAGCCTCTTCCTCGCTGTGCAGCCGCAGTAGGGCCGACACCGAGTAGGCCGCAACCACCACACCGACGATGCTCAGTACAGCGGCGATGAACGATTGTTCGATGGTGCTGCCACCGAACTCCTCCAGCGCATCGGTGATGGCGTTGCTGCTGCCGAGTTGCCCACCGATGCCGTGCACAGACGAACCGATGGTGATGCCCAACAAGGCGATGCCGACGGTCCAGCCGAGAGTCGCCCCGCGAGTGAGCCGCCAGGCGAGCGCAACCGGCCCGGCCAGTGACGGTGCGGCCTCGTTGCGGCCGCGGCGTTCGGCCACCAGTCCACCACCGAGATCGCGACGCTCGGCGGCGGCGAACGCGGCGGTGAGGAGCACCCCCGCGGTGGCCAGTGACATCAGCATCGGCCACCACCTCTCCTCGGCGAACGGTCGGACCTGCGCCGACCAACCGATCGGCGAGAACCACGACAGGGTGCCCGAGCCTGCGTCGCCGATCGCCCTCGCGGCGAACGCCACGGCCAGCACACCGAGGGCGTAACCGCGGGCCGCCCGCGCCCCCGACGCCACCTGTGCCGCCACTGCCCCACAGCCGACGAAGACGAGTCCGACCACCGCGACCGACGCCCCGTACGCGAGGCTCCCGGCCACCGGGAGGCCGAACGCCGCCAGCGAGATCACCGACAATGCGCCCGTTCCCGCCACCCCGATGCCCGCCAGCGCGATCGCCGCGGCCAACCCGGCGTAGCGCCCCACCGCCGTCGAGCCGATCAGCTCGGTCCGACCCGCATCCTCCTCACCTCGGGTGTGCCGGACCACGGTGAGGATCGCCGCCAGCGGAACCAGCGCCAGCACCGCACCCGAGCGCCACGACACCAGAGCCCCCAGATCGCTGCCGAAGATGGGGCCGACGAGCGCGGCCTGCGCAGGCGTCGACAGGGTGCCGAGGTAGAAGGCCTGGCGATCCGCCGCCGTCGGATACAGACCCTCGAAGCTGACCGCATACAGCAGCGGCAGCGCCCCGAGCAGAACGATCCACACCGATGCCACCAGACGATCGCGGCGCAGATACAACCGCAGCAACGCGCCCGTCCCGGTCAGGGCATTCATGCGTAGTACCTCAGGAACAGTTCCTCGAGCGTCGGAGCGGAACTGACCAGGCTGCGGACCCCGGCGTCGGCCAGTACGTGCATCGTCGCCGCAAGGGCGTCGTTCTCCACCGTGCAGGTGACGGAGGATCCCGCGACTCGGACTTCGGACACCCCCTCGAGTGCGGCGAGACCGTCGGGCATGCGTTCGAGATCGGCGGTGACCGTCGTGCGAGACAGGTGGCGCATCGAGGCCAGCGTCCCGGTATCGACCGTCCGCCCCTCTCTGACGATGGTCACCGAACTGCACAGCGCATCCACCTCGGACAGGATGTGCGACGACAACAGCACCGTGACTCCGCGTCGGGCAGCATCTTTCACGCAGTCGCCGAAGTGCTGCTCCATCAGCGGATCGAGTCCCGAGGTGGGTTCGTCGAGGATCAGCAACTCGACGTCGGAGGCCAGAGCCGAGATCAGCGCAACCTTCTGCCGATTGCCCTTGGAGTAGGTCCGAGTGCGCTTGCCGGGGTCGAGGGAGAACCGTTCGAGCAATTCGGCGCGGCGGGCGGTGTCGATTCCGCCGCGCATCCGGCCGAGCAGATCGATCACTTCACCGCCGGTCAGCGACGGCCACAGAGTCACGTCACCCGGGACGTAGGCCAGGCGTCGATGCAGCGCCACAGGATCGGCCCACGGGTCGCCGCCGAGCAAGCGCACCTTTCCCGACGTCGCGCGGACGAGACCGAGCAGCACCCGAATCGTCGTGGATTTTCCGGCCCCGTTGGGGCCGAGGAACCCGTGCACCTCACCGGTCGGTACGTGCAGGTCCAGTCCGTCGAGCGCCCGGACCGACCCGAACGTCTTCACCAGCCCGTTCACGGAGATCGCCTCGGTCATGACGTGGCCTCCAGATAGGTGTGCAAAGCCTGCGAGTCGGTGAACAATCCGTCGGTGTAGAGCTCGAGCGCAGGAAGGGTGATCTCGTCACCGAGCGCGCTCAGGGCCTCGCGGAAATCGACGTCGGGGCCGGCCATCTGCACGTACAACAGCAGTCCGCCGACGTTCTGTCGCGTCAGGAACCGGGCCCGGGCCGCGGGGTCGCGACTGGGGGTGAAACGGCCGTCGCGGACACCGTCCTCGATGTAGCGGACGGCGTCGTCGACCATGTGCTCGAACAACTCTCGCGCCAACGTTCCGCCTGCGGCGAAGCTCCGCACGATGTAGGCGACGAGCGGCGCATACTCGTCGATCCGGGCGAGCTGTTCCATCATTCCGGCGGGGGCGGACGATGCTGCCTTCGACTCGCGGATCACCCGCAGGACGTGCTCGTCGCACGCCGTGCGCAGGCCGTCCTTGGACCCGAAGTGGTGATTGAGCAGACCAGGCGAGACACCTGCCGCCGTGGCGATGGACCGCACGCCTGCGGTGAAACCCTGGGAGCCGAAAACGCCGATCGCGGTGTCACGGATTCGAGCCCTGGTCGTGAGATCCTCCGATGCTGTACGCATGTACAGCACATTAAACACCCGTTCAATCAAGCGCAAGAGTGTAAAGATGGACGGATGACTTCAGTAGTGAACTCGGGCATCGATCTCAGCTACCAGGACGAGAACACACGCGCGCAGGACGACCTGTTCGTGCACGTCAACGGCAAATGGCTCGAGGAGTACGCCATCCCGGCCGACCGCGCCGTCGACGGCGCATTCCGCACCTTGTACGACCGCGCCGAGGTCGACGTCCAGACCATCATCGAAGAGTCGGCCGACGCGAACCCGCCTGCGGGCAGTGACGCACAGAAGATCGGCGACCTGTTCTCGAGCTTCATGGATGCCGATCGCGCGGAGCAACTCGGCGTCACCCCGATCGCCGACGAGCTCACCGCCATCTCCGACGCAACCGACCTCGTCACCCTCGCAGGCGTTCTCGGCTCCCTGCAACGCACCGGCGTCGGCGGTGCCATCGGCCACTACGTCGACACCGACGCCAAGCAGTCCGATCGCTACCTCGTGCACTTCAGCCAGTCCGGTATCGGTCTGCCCGACGAGTCGTACTACCGCCAGGACGAGTACGCCGAGATCCGCGCGAGCTACCTCGAGCACATCTCGAAGATGTTCGCGCTCAGCGGCATCGAGTACGACGCACAGACGGTGTTCGACCTCGAGCAGAAGATCGCCGCAGGCCACTGGGACGTCGTCGCCAGGCGTGACGCCGAGAAGAGCTACAACCTCGTCGACTACGACACGTTGGTCAAGAACGGTGCCGGATTCAACTGGGCTGCATGGATTTCCGGGCTCGGCGCAACCACCGAGCAGTTCGCCGAGATCGTGGTTCGGCAGCCTCCGTTCCTGAGCACGTTCGTCTCGCTGTGGACTTCCGAGGACATCGAAGCGTGGAAGGCGTGGCTGGCCTGGCGCGTCGTGCATTCACGAGCACCGTTTCTGACGGGCGCGATCGTCGACGAGAACTTCGCGTTCTACGGAACGACGCTGACCGGCACCGAAGAGAACCGCGAGCGCTGGAAGCGTGGCGTCTCCCTGGTGCAGGACGTGCTCGGCGAGGCCGTAGGCAAGCTCTACGTCGAACGCCACTTCCCGGCCGACTCCAAGGCGCGGATGCAGGTGCTGGTCGACAATCTCACCGAGGCCTACCGCCGTAACATCTCCGAGCTCGAATGGATGAGCCCGGAGACTCGGCAGAAGGCGTTGGACAAGCTGGGCAAGTTCACCCCCAAGATCGGCTACCCCGACCGGTGGCGCGACTACTCGGGTGTCGAGATCGTCGCCGACGACCTGCTCGGCAACTACCGCCGCGGCTACACCGCGGACTACCAGCGCGACCTCGACAAGCTCGGCGGCCCGGTAGACCGTGACGAGTGGTTCATGACGCCGCAGACCGTCAACGCCTACTACAACCCCGGCATGAACGAGATCGTCTTTCCCGCAGCCATTCTGCAGCCACCGTTCTTCGACCCCGAGGCCGACGACGCGGCCAACTACGGCGGTATCGGAGCCGTCATCGGCCACGAGATCGGTCACGGATTCGACGACCAGGGTGCCAAGTACGACGGTGACGGCAACATGGTCGACTGGTGGACCGACAGCGACCGCACCGAATTCGGCAAGCGCACCACGGCACTGATCGAGCAGTACAACGAGTTCGAGCCCAAGGCACTGCCCGGCCACAAGGTCAACGGCGAGTTCACCATCGGCGAGAACATCGGTGACCTCGGTGGACTCTCGATCGCGGTCGCCGCCTACGAGATCTCGCTCGAAGGCAAGGACGCCCCGGTGCTCGACGGCCTGAGCGGGCTGCAGCGCGTGTTCTTCGGGTGGTCACAGGTGTGGCGTACCAAGGCGCGCGATGCCGAGGCGATCCGTCGACTCGCCGTCGATCCGCACTCGCCGCCGGAGTTCCGCTGCAACGGCGTCGTACGAAATCTCGACAGTTTTCACGAAGCCTTCGACGTACAGCCCGGAGATGCGCTGTACTTGGACCCGGGGAAGCGCGTCAGGATCTGGTAGTTCCGCGTAGGGCAATGGGGAGGGAATTCAAGGATGAGGGAATACGTACGCTGGCTTGCTGCTCACGGGGTGATTCGGTTCGCGGCCAAACGAGCAGCGGCCGCGGGCGATCCGCAGGCGATGCTGGTGGCCGATCCGGCGACGCGGGCCAATCCGACGCCGGTCTACGAGAAGCTGCGCGCCACCGCACCGCTGGTGAAGACTCGGATCTCGAACATCACCGTGCATCACCGGGTGGCGTTCGACCTGCTGCGCTCGGACGACTTCCGCGTCACTCAGCTCGGTGCGACCCTTCCCGGTCCGATGCGGTGGGTCGAGGAGCACACCAGATCCGGCGCACTGCACCCGATCCTGCCGCCCTCACTGCTCTCGGTCGAACCGCCTGACCACACCAGGTATCGCAAGCTGGTGTCCTCGGTCTTCACTGCCCGCGCGGTGAAGAAGATGCGCGATCAGGTGCAGGAAACGGCGGATGCTCTGCTCGACGAGCTGTCCGACGGCTCTCCGGTCGTCGACATCGTCGATCGCTATTGCGCGCGCCTGCCGGTCGCGGTCATCGGGCGCATCCTCGGCGTTCCCGAGGAGGAGAATCAACGAGTCCTCGAGTTCGGCGAGATGGCCGCACCCAGCCTCGACATCGGATTGTCGTGGTCTCAGTTCAAGCAGGTCGAGCGTGGGCTGATCGGGTTCGACGCCTGGCTCTCGGAGCACATCGCGGAGCTGCGCCGCAATCCCGGTGACGATCTGATGAGCCAGCTGATCGCCGCGAAGGACGAGGGCATCGGCCTCAACGACGAGGAGCTCAGGGCCACCGCAGGTTTGGTGTTGGCCGCAGGGTTCGAGACGACGGTCAATCTGCTCGGCAGCGGCATCCGACTGTTGCTCGACCATCCCGACCAACTGGCTGTGCTGCAACAGGATCCGTCGCACTGGCCCACCGCAGTCGACGAGATGCTGCGGATGGAGTCTCCCGTGCAGCTCACGGCCCGCATGGCCAAGCACGACGTGGAGGTCGAGGGGGTGACGGTGCACGAGGGCAAGCTCGTCGTGCTGGTGCTGGCAGGCGCCAATCGGGATCCGCTGGTGTTCGAGGACCCCAATCGCTTCGACGTGACCCGCGCCAATGCCGGTAAGCACCTGTCGTTCTCGGGAGGGCGTCACTACTGCCTCGGTGCTGCACTCGCCAAGGCCGAATCGGAAGTGGGCCTCAAGACCTTGTTCGATCGGTTCCCTCACCTGCGGACGGCAGGCGAGGGAACCCGTCGCAACACCCGAGTCCTACACGGGTGGGCCACTCTCCCGGTGGATCTCGGCGAGCCGGCTACGACAACCGCAGGCCGGTAACGGAGT
Organism: Rhodococcus sp. NPDC006774; assembly: GCF_040636045.1. NCBI lineage: Bacteria > Bacillati > Actinomycetota > Actinomycetes > Mycobacteriales > Nocardiaceae > Rhodococcus > Rhodococcus sp. NPDC006774. The sequence goes on from NZ_JBEYIW010000026.1 coordinate 11,781, forward strand.
CGAAGAAGAACAGCTCGTCGAGCCGGGGCACCAGTCGAATCGTTTCGGCCAGTGCGATCGACAGCTTGCGATCGACTCGGACCGAGATTCGTCCGGATGTGGTGGTCCACCCGCCGGTCGTACTGGGTGCGGAAGCGTAGACGAACGATTCCGCGCCCAGTTCCTCGATCAGCTCGACGGTCAGTTGCTGGCCACTGCCGTCGCCCACCAGGTCCCACGATTCCGGTCGCACGCCGACAACGACGCGCTCGCCCGCCGCGGACGGGACGGGAATGCGCAACTCGCCGAGTACGGCCGCACCGTCCCGCACGGGGGCGTCGACGAGGTTCATGCCGGGTGATCCGATGAATCCCGCGACGAACGTGTTGACGGGATTGTCGTACAACTCCCGCGGAGCGGCGATCTGCTGCAATTTGCCGTCGAGCAGTACCGCGACCCGGTCACCCATGGTCATGGCCTCGACCTGATCGTGGGTGACGTACACCGTGGTGGTGCCCAATCGTCGCTGCAGACCGGCGATCTGGGCTCTGGTCGACACCCGCAACTTGGCGTCGAGGTTGGACAGCGGTTCGTCCATGCAGAACACCTTGGGCTGACGCACGATGGCGCGCCCCATGGCCACTCGCTGGCGCTGGCCGCCGGAGAGCTTGCCGGGTTTACGACCGAGCAGCGGCTCGAGCTCGAGCATCTTCGCCGCGTCGAGTACTCGTGCTGCGGTGTCGGACTTGCTCATTCCGGCATTGCGCAGCGCGAAGCCCATGTTGTCGCCGACGGTCATGTTGGGGTACAGCGCGTAGTTCTGAAACACCATCGCGACGTCCCTGGCCCGCGGTGCCAGCGAGGTGACGTCCACTCCGCCGATGTCGATGTGACCGCTTTCGACGGACTCGAGACCGGCGAGCATCCGCAGACTCGTCGACTTCCCGCAGCCCGAAGGTCCGACGAGAACGATGAATTCACCGTCCGCGATGTCGAGTTCGAGGGTGTCGACAGCGAGCGAATCGGCACCCGGGTACCGGTGCGAGACACCGGCGTAGTGAACGGCGGCCATTACTTCGGCAGCTTCGGGGTGATCTGGCGGTCGATGATCTGCTGCAGTTGATCCGAAATGGACGCGAATGTCGTTGCGACATCGGCATTCTGCAGCGCGATCTGCTCGAGTCCACTACCGATGATCTTGTCCCCGCCGGGAACGAACACGCGGGCGTAATCCTGCGAGCGAGTCAGCGCCAGTTGGTCGACGGCCGTCTTCGCGTTGGGGTTCGCCTCGAGGAATGCAATCTCCGACGGGTCCTGCTGCGCGGACTTGCGGACCGGCATGTAGCCGGTGTTCTGGGAGAAGTAGGCGGTGTTGGCACCGTTGGTGACGAAGTCGATGAACTTGAGTGCGTTCACCTTTCGCTCGTCCGAGATCTTCGCCGGGATGGCGAGGCCGGCACCACCGGTGGGGCAGCCGGGGGTGCCGTCGGTAGCCGGCAGGAAGGCAGTACCGAACTCGAACGCGGCTCCGGCCTTGATGGTGGACAGGTCGCCGGTGGAGGCGATGGTGGACGCGAGGATGCCAGCGGCGAAGTCGTTGGCGATGTCGTTGGACACCGCTGCGTACTTCTTCGTGTGAATCATGTCCTGCAGGAACTTGCCTGCCGCAATGGTATTGGGGTCGTCGAACTTCAGCTCGAACTGGTCGGAGTACGACCCGCCGAACGTCCAGATCGGTCCCTCGAACGTCCATCCGAGGTAGTCGACGGCATTACCCCAGCCGTGGGCGAGCTTGCCGTCTCCGACGACGGCCTGGATGCGCGGGCCCCATTCGTCGAATTCCTGCCAGGTGGCCGGTCCGCGATCGGGCAGTCCGGCCTGCTGCCAGACGGCCTTGTTGTAGTAGAACAGCGGCGTCGAGCGCGCGTACGGCAATGCCCAGTGGCTGCCGTTCCAGTTGTAGTCGGCCAGCAGCGAATCCACGTAATCGGACTGGTCGACGCCTGCTGCGGAGAAGTGCTTGTCCAGTGGCTCGATCGCCCCGGTGAGCGCGTAGTTGAACCACCAGACGTCCGAGAGCACGACCACGTCGGGCACGTCGTTGCCGGAGAGCGCCGCGTTGAACTTCTGCGACACCTCCTCGTAGTTCTTGCCGCCGTCGATGAGATTGACCGTCAGGCCGGGGTTCTCGGCCTGGAAGCGCGAGATCAGTTCCTTCTCGAATTCCTGGGACTTGCCCGGGTGGTTCGACCAGAAGTTGATGGTGTTCGCATCGCCTTCGACAGCCTCGCCGCCCGACCCGCCCGATCCGGGGCCGCTGCACGCCGCGAGGGCTGCGGCGGCCGCAGCTGCGCCGGTGAGCGTGAGGAAGCCACGCCGATTGATGATGTGTGCCATGGTGTTCGACTCCTGATAGTGAGGTGAATCAGCCCTTGACCGCACCGGAGGTGAGGCCCTTGATCATGTGGCGTTGCAGGACGAGAAAGACGAGAAGGATCGGCAGAATGGTCAGCACCGTCGCGGCCATCACCGCGCCCCAGTTGGTGTAGCCCTCGCTGTTCTGGAGCAGCGTCAATCCGACCGGAAGCGGTGCGACCGACGAGTCGTCGGACATCAGGAACGGCCAGAGGTATTCGTTCCATTCGGTGACGATCGTGATGATGGCGAAGGCCACCATGGTCGGGCCCGACAGCGGCAGGATCACCCGGAACATCAGCCGTACCGGTCCGGCACCGTCCATACGCGCGGCTTCGATGATCTCCGGCGGCAGCGACAGGAAGTGGTTGCGCATCAGGAAGGTACCGAAGGCGACGCCTGCCAGCGGAATGATGATGCCCTGGAACGAATTCCGCCAGCCCAACTCGGAGATGAGCGAGTAGTTGGAGATGACGGTGATCTGGTTGGGCACCATCAGCGCGGCGATGATGACGAGAAAGACGATGTTCTTGCCAGGGAAGCGCAGGAACACCAGACCGTAGGCGCTGAGGACCCCGAGAACGAACTTGATGGACGACACGGCCGTGGTGATGATGATGGAGTTGCGCAGATAGGTGAAGAACGGCACCTCCGTCGTCGCCTCGTCGTAGTTCTGCGGATGAAACACGCTGGGCCACCACGTGACCGGCTGCACGTAGATGTCCGGTCGATCCTTGAACGAGGTGATCAGGATCCAGAACAGTGGCAGCCCGATCATCAGCAGGACGGCGACCATGGCTGCGTAGCCGAGGATGTTCGCGCTTCGGCGCGTGCGCTGCGGGTCGCGACCATGCGAAACCTTCTCCGGCACTGCTGCATCGGGCTTGCTCACCAAGGTCATCGCTGATCGTCCCGATCCATGATTCGTACCTGCACGAGAGTGACGATCAACAGCACGAGGAACAGGATCGTCGCGACGGTGGCACCGTAGCCGGCCCGGAAGTTGCGGAACGTCTCCTCGTAGACCTGGTAGACCATCGTTGTGGTGCCGGTGCCCAGCGGGCCGCCGCGCGTCATGACGTTGATGATGTCGAAGACCTGGAGCGAATTGAGCAGCACCGTGATCGACAGGAAGAACGTCGTCGGACGTAGTTGCGGCAGAAGCACTTTGCGGAAGGTGGTCCAGCGACTCGCCTGATCGATTTCGGCCGCCTCCATCAGCTCCTTACGCACGCCCTGCAGGGCGGCGAGGTAGATGACGAAGGTGTAGCCCAGGTTCTTCCACAGGTACGTCACGGTGATCATGACCATCGCCCACGTGGGGTCCTGATAGAAATCAGGAACCGTGCCGAGACCGAAGCGTCGCATCAGGTCCTGGACCAGCCCGAAGTTGGGGTCGAAGACGAACTGGAACGCGATGCCGATCGCCGCGCCGGAGATGACGTACGGGGCGAAGACGGCGGAGCGAACGAAGTTGCGGCCCCTGAGCTTTCGATCGAGCAGCAGCGCGAGCACCAGGCCGAGAACCAGTGAGCCCACCACTGCGGCGACCGTGAACACGACGGTGTTGCCGACGATCTGCCAGGTGTCCTCGCGGGAGGCCCACTCGCGGTAGTTGTCGAGGCCGACAAACGTGGAGGTGGGCGAGGACAGGTTCCAGTCGAAGAACGAGAACTGGAAGTTCTCGACCAGCGGCCGATAGGTGAACACGCCCAGCAGAACCAGGTTGGGGCCCACCAGAATCAGGAAGAGCGCGTAATCGGTCCACGGCCGCGAGAAGAAACGCTTCTCGCGTGCCCTGGGCAGCACTCGTTCGGTTGTTGCACTCACCGCGAGGACTGTGCTCAGCCTCGGCTAACGAACGGTGAACTGAGCGTCAACGTCTCCCGTCGCGCAAACCAACCTATGTGAAGCGGCTCTAGCGGTTCCAGTCTCCGAGTCCGTCGGATCCGCTGAGGGTGCCGCCGTCGGTGTTCACGACGATGACGGGGTCGCCCTTCTGGGCGTTCTCGAAGAACCACTTGCCGTCTTCGGTGCTGACGTTGAGGCAGCCGTGCGAGGCGTTGGAGTAGCCCTGCTGTGCTTCCGACCACGGAGCCGCGTGCACGAAGATGCCGCTGTAGGAGATGCGCGTCGCGTACTCGACGTACGTGCGGTAGCCCTCCTCGGAGTCCACGGGGACGCCGTAGGTGGACGAGTCCATGTACATGTCGCGGAACCGCTCCCCGACGATGTAGGTGCCGTTGGGGGTTTCGTGTCCGACCTTGCCCATCGAGGTGGGCATGGTCCTGACGACCTCACCGTTGCGGGTGACGGTGATCTGCTTGGTGTTGTCGTCGGCCGTGGTGATGATCGAGTCGCCGGTGGAGAATTCGGCTTTCGCTCCGCCCGCCTCGACGGTCACCTGGGTGTGCGCCGGGTAGAACTCGTTCGGCAGCCACCGCACCTGGGTGTCGTTGATCCAGTAGAAGTGGCCGTCGACGGACGGGTTCGTGGTGACACGGATGGCCCGCAGTGCGGCATCACGATCGCCGATCGCCTCGTCGAAGCGGATGGCGATGGGCTGCGCAACTCCGACGACCTCGCCGCCGGACGGGCTGATGCTGGGATCGGCGAAGTTCGCCGGTGCGAGCTGCGGAACGAGCTGTTGCGGAGCGGGTGCAGCCGGATCCGAGGACCCCGGCAGGCCGGGAATGGAGATGTCGGGCCCGCCCGGCCACAGCGGAGCGGCCTGCGCCGAACCGAATGCGGCGGATGCAGCAAGGGCTGTACCTGCAAGGATCGCGCCGATACGGGCGAATCTGCGTGTGCGAACCGGTGATGCCATGTAATCCGACCATCCTTCGTGCTGCGTCGCGATGCCCACCGACAGAGCTGTGCGTGAGCAAAGCCCATTAACACATACCGCCCCGACATTTGCTAATCGGATATTTCCGAAACGGACGAAAGAAACCGCGAGTACGAGTATCTTCCCGCAACCGGTCCCGAGCGCTGTCACTGCAGGTCGGTCCACATGTGTCGGCTGCCGGGGAATGGGTATGTGCGACGGGAGCACATCCCGTCCAGACACCGGCGGTATCCGAAACGGACTCTTCCGACGTCCGGTGTCCGAAAAGGGTGGACCGTGATCTCCGATGCTTTCCCCCGTACCCCAGTCAGCCACATCGTCGTCGTCGTACCGGCGCACAACGAGCAGGATCTGCTCGACGCCTGCCTGACCGCCCTGGCGCGAGCGCAGCGCAGCGTCATGGACGCGGCCTCGGTGTCCGTCTCGACGATCGTCGTGCTCGATGCGTGCACCGACGACTCCGCGCGCATCGCGGCACGTCACCCGTCCGTGTCGGCGATCGAGGTGATGCATCGCAACGTCGGAGCGGCCAGAGCCGCCGGATTCTCGAGCGGCTCCCGAGACGGCGGCCGACCCGACGCCACCTGGTTCGCCACCACCGATGCCGACACCCGGGTGGGTGAGGACTGGCTGCTCGGCCATCTACGGCATGCCGCCGAGGGCGCTCGAGCAGTGGCAGGAACGGTGGCAGTCGATTTCGAGGGCCACGTCGAGGACAACCTCGGGTTGCGAACCTCGTACGACGCGCACTACCGACACGAGTTCGGCCATCCCCACGTGCACGGTGCCAACCTCGGTGTCCGAGCGGCGGAGTACCTCGCCGTCGGCGGGTTCGCACCACTGGCCACCGGCGAGGACCACGATCTGGTCCGACGACTCGAGCTCGGCGGCATCGAGTGCCGTCGGGTGTGCGACATTCCGGTCACGACATCGGGTCGACTGCGCGGTAGAGCGCCCGACGGCATGGCCGGATTCCTACGTGCTCTGGAGGCCACCGCATGAGCGAGACCGATTACCTCGAGTCCACCGGCCGCGCAGACATCGACACCGGGCTGCGCAACGCGTTCTTGGCCTTCGAGGCGGACGGTCGTCTCGACCTGGCGCTGCCCGGCTCGGGATACACCGATCTGCGCTGGCAGTCGCTCGCCGCCCTGAGCCGACACAACACGGTGCTGGGCCGGTGGTCCGAAGCGCATACCGACGCGATCGCGATCCTGCACGAACTCGACGGTCCGACGCCGCAGCGCGGGCAGATCTGGGGAGTGTGGGCTGCGGAACCGCCCGCGCCGATTCTCGAAGCAGTGCTGGAGGACTCGGGCTGGGTTCTCACCGGAACGAAGCCGTGGTGCTCGGGTGCGTCACTGTGCACCCATGCTCTCGTCACCGCGCGCGTGGAGGGCGGTCCGCGGCTGTTCGCCGTCGATCTGACGCATCCGGGCGCAACTCCGGTACCGAACACGTGGCATGCGGTGGGGATGAGCGAGAGCGATTCCGGCTCGGTTGCATTCGACAGCGTCCCGGCCGTTGCGGTCGGTGGACCGACCGACTACCTGACTCGGCCGGGCTTCTGGCACGGGGCCATCGGAGTGTCTGCAGCCTGGTTCGGGAGCGCGTGCGCGGTGGCGGACACGCTTCATGCCGCCGTCCGCGACAGGCCGGACCCGCACCGCGCCGCGCATCTCGGTGCCATCGCAGCGGCACTCGGTGCGGCCTCGAGCGCGCTGACCACCGCTGCCGCCGAGGTGGACGCGGATCCGTTCGACCGCTCCGGTCGAGCCCGAACCCGAGCCCGCATCGTGCGGGCAGTGGTCGAGGACGCGGCGACTCAGTGCATCGACCGCGTCGGTCGCGCTCTCGGTGCCGGCCCGCTGTGCAGCGATGCCGAGCATGCGCGGCGCGTCGCAGATCTCACGGTCTATCTGAGGCAGAGCCACGCCGAACGCGATCTCGAAGCGCTCGGGCACGACATCGCCGAGGAAGACAACCCATGGTAGAGAACGCATTCGACGCCGAAGTCGATGTCGGCACCGCCGAATCGGACTGGATGTCGGCCGACTGGTCAATCCCCGGTCTGCAGTGGAAGGACGTCGTCACCATGGTCGTCGTCGCTCCGCACCCGGACGACGAGGTACTCGGCGTCGGTGGCCTGCTGTCGTTGGCGGCCGCGGCAGGTGTCGACGTGAGGGTGGTCGCGGTGACCGACGGCGACGGCTCCCATCCCGGTTCCCCCACCGTCACGGCGGAAGATCTGCGTGCGCGTCGCCCCGTCGAATCCGAGCGTGCCTTGGCCGAGTTGGGTATCGACCACTCTCCGACGCGGCTGCAGATCGCCGACGGGGCCGTCGAGAATCACGAGGGCGCGGTGGCCGATGCACTGATACCGCTGCTCGACGCCGCTCCGGGCACCTGGTGCCTGGCTCCGTGGCGCGGAGACGGACATCCCGACCACGAAGCCACTGCGCGTGCCTGTCTCACCGCGGCGAACGCCGTCGGGATCCCCGTGGTGGAGTACCCGATCTGGATGTGGCACTGGGCAACTCCGAATCATCCTGCTGTGCCGTGGACGCGTGGACGCCGTATCGACCTTCCCGAGCACACCCTCGCCGCCAAGCGAGCGTCGATCGAGCAGTTCGATTCCCAGATCCATCCACTGTCCGATCACCCTGCGGACCGAGCGGTGTTGCCGCCCCACATCTTGGCCCGCTATCGGCGACCGTTCGAAGTGGTGTTCGCGTGAGCATGGATTCTCGGACGAGCCACGGTTCTCCAACCAGCCTTGGTGCCGACTACTTCCGCAATGTCTATGCGGCCGAGGACGATCCGTTCATGCTCGACAGCAAGTGGTACGAGCGGCGTAAATATGCTCTGACCCTGGCGTCGCTACCGAAGCCGCATTATCGGCGCGCGCTCGAACCCGGCTGCTCCATCGGGGTGCTCACCGAACAATTGGCGACCCGGTGCGATCACGTGGTGTCCACCGATGTGGTGGACAGCGCCCTCGATTCCGCACGCAGGCGCGTCGGTGATACTGCTGCAGTCGAATTCGCGCTGTGGTCACTGTCCGACGACTGGTCGACCCTGCCCACACCCGAGGCGATGTTCGATCTCATCGTCATCAGCGAAGTCGGGTACTACCTCGACGCCGACGACCTGACGTCGGCGGCCACCCGCGTCGTCGAGCACTTGGAGGCCGGCGGCACCCTGGTGGCGGCGCACTGGCGTCACGACGTGGACGACTACCCGATCTCGGGTGACCGCGTACACGAGATCATCGCCGCCACACCAGGATTGGCGCTACTCAGTCGCTACCTGGACGAGGACGTCAGGATCGAGGTCTTCGTCGCGTCGGACGGCCCGGCCGTGTCGGTAGCGAGTACCGACGGCCTCGATGTGCGCTGACTGCGCCCGACCGTTGGGACGGGGCTCAGTCGGTCGATTTCGCGGCGTCGATGACCAGCTGTTCGGCGAGATCGGCGAGTTTGACGTTGGTGTCCTGAGACAGCTTGGCCAGCAATGCGAATGCCGCTTGCGAATTCAGGTTGTAGCGCTCCATCAACATGCCCTTGGCCTGACCGATCAGATCTCGGCTCGTCAATGCGGCTCGGATCTGCTGTTCCTCCCGTGCGGTGGAGAACGCGATGGCCGCGTGCGCAGCGAACAGTGAGCCGATCGACTCGGCCTCGGCACTGAACGCGTCGGTACGGGTGGAGTGCAGGTTCAGTGCGCCGAAGTTGACTCCCTCGACGTAGAGCTGGAAGCAGATCATGCTCTTGACTCCGAGCGCGGACGCCGCGTCGGCGAACAGTGGCCAGCGGGTGTCGCTGTCCATGTCGTCGATCCTGATGGTCGTCTGTTCGATCGCCGATTCGAGGCACGGTCCCTCGCCCAGCTGTTCCTGGATCTTGTCGCAGTGGCCTGCGGGCTCTCCCGACAGCGCCGCGCTGTGTACGAACTTGCCCTGCAGCACGGTGGTGATGGACGCGAACTCTGCAGACGGCACATTGGCCACCGCCGACTCGGTGATGACGGCCAGCACACGCTCGGGATCGGAATGCTGACGCCGCAGCTTCTCCGCGACCTCGGCCAACCGTCGGCTCAGCTCGTAATCGGTGACCGGCGGGCGAGTGCCCGTCGAATCCACTGTCTGTTCGCCGATGGTCGCCACCTCGTCCTGCTACTGCACTGGTCCCGCTACTGCACAGGGCGTACCCCGCATCGGCGGCATGCCGACAACACAGGATACGCCCCGGGCCACGAAGCTCAAGAACAGTTAGCGGAGCATCAGAGTGTGCTGGGTGCGATCAGCGAGTGCACGTACCCGATTTTCTTCACGACGGTCGGCGGCAGCACGAACGGGTAGAGATCCTGGTGGCCCATCGATCGGTTGATCTGGTTCAGCGCCCACGACAACGGCAGCCACCACTCGATGATCTGATCGAAGCCGACGTCACCCGGCAGCGGGCTCTCCAGCGTGGAACCGGCCGGTGCCATGCCGAACGCAGCGGCCGTGTCGAGGGTGTCGCGAATGTGGAGGTAGTGCGCGAACGTCTCGGCCCAGTCCTCGGCGGGGTGCATGGTGGCGTAGGACGAGACGTAGTCGTCCTCCCAGTTGGCCGGTGCACCCTCGCTGTAGTGGCGATCGAGCGCGGCCTGGTAATCGGAATCCGGGTCTCCGAAGAGCTCCTCGAACGCCGCGCGATGCTCGCCGTTTCCAACCAGCACCATCTGGTAGTAGTGGCCGATCTCGTGCCGGAAGTGTCCGACGAGTGTGCGGTACGGCTCGGACATCGCCACGCGCAACTGCTCGCGGTGCACGTCGTCGCCCTCGGCGAGGTCGAGAGTGATCAGGCCGTTGTCGTGGCCGGTCATCACCTGCTGGTCGGCACTCGAGAGCAGATCGAAGACCAGGCCCGTGGCGTTGTCCTCGTCGCGACCCACGATCGGCAGGCCGAGTTCGGTGAGTTCGAGGACGACGCGACGCTTGTTGGTCTCCGCGTCCGCGTACGCGGCCATCGCGTCGACGTCGTCGTCGGCGGGGCGAGTGCGGGTGAGCCGGCAGGACACGCAGAGTTCGTCGGCGTCTGCGGTGTCGACGAGCCAGTTGCAGCGGGCAGTGTTGAGGTTGGCGCACATCTTCCACGTGGCACCGTCCACCTCTGCCTCGGCAACACCGTCGTCGGCCTTGTCGGGGAGCACCAGCAGGGCTCTGCTCGGCAGATGGAAGCCGAGTGCGCTCGAGCAGCTCAGACACAGTGAGTTCTCGAACGACAGCTTCTGTCCGCATTTGCGGCAGATGAAATCACGCATGGATGTTCCTTCGTGGCAGGGGTGAGTCGGACTTGTATTCCCGATTCTCGACGGACTAATGCCGATTACCGAATATGTCGTGCACATCTCTCCCATCACAACACCGGGCAGCTGGCCCGACAACCACACTCACCTGCGTGGAAGCAAAGCGCCGACCGTCGCGTTGGTACAGACTGCTTCACAACACTCTCGGAAGGACACAGGCCGAACGATGGCAGATCAGATCACGCCGACGAGTCGGCCCATGGCACGGTTCGTCGAACGGATCTCCCGGGCTCGCGGGGAGAAGAACAGCGAGACCCTGGCGGCGGGCTTTCTGCTCGCGGCGACGCTGATCGCCCTGATCTGGGCCAACTCACCCTTCGGCGAGACCTATCAGTCGTTCTGGCACACAGAGCTGTCGATCACCGTCGGCCGGCACGGCATCTCCCTCGACCTCGCCCACTGGGTCAACGACGGGCTCATGGCACTGTTCTTCTTCGTCGTCGGCCTCGAGGTCAAGCGCGAGTTCGCGATGGGCGAGCTCACCGACCGGTCACGTGCCGCGATACCTATCGTCGCTGCCGTTGCCGGCCTGGCCGCGCCTGCGTTGCTGTTCCTCGCCTTCAATCCGTCCGGGCCCGCGGCTCAGGCGTGGGGCGTCGTCATCTCCACCGACACCGCATTCCTGCTCGGGGCGCTCGCCGTCCTCGGGCCGAAGAAGGCCGCGCGGCTCCGCATCTTCCTGCTCACCCTCGCTGTTGCGGACGACGTGGGCGCACTGGCGATCATCGCGTTCTTCTACACCGACGACCTCGATGTGGTGCCACTGATTCTGGCGTTCGTCGGGCTCGGATTGATCTTCCTGCTGCGCCGGCTCGAGGTGTGGCGCGGCGTGGGGTACTTCGTCGTCGCACTGTTCACCTGGACCGCTATGTACGAGTCCGGAGTCCACCCCACTCTTGCGGGAGTGATGATCGCGCTGATCCTTCCGGTCTACCCGCCGCGACGCACCGAGGTGGAACGTGCGTCGGACCTGACGCGCGCGTTCCGGCAATCGCCCAATCCCGAATACGCCCGGGCGGCTCGCCTCGGACTCGATCGAGCAGTCTCGGTCAACGAACGTCTCATGCGGCTCTATCAGCCGTACACGGCGTTCATCATCGTGCCGATCTTCGCGCTCGCCAACGCCGGCGTGGTGCTGAGCTCGGAGACACTGAAAGCTGCATCGACCTCGACGCTCACCTGGGGCATCATCGCCGGTCTCGCCCTCGGTAAGCTCGTCGGAATCACCGCTGCCTCCGCCGTTTTCGCAAAACTGCGACCGTCGTCCCTGGCTCCGGGACTGACACTGTCGCACATCGCCGGTGGTGCGGCCATGTCCGGAATCGGGTTCACGATCTCGCTGTTCATCATCGACCTCGCACTGGACGACGAACTGCTGGCCGACGAGGCACGCGTCGGCGTGTTGGCGGCCTCGGTCATCGCGGCGGCGCTGGGCTGGATCCTGTTCCGCATCGACGCGAAGATCCACCCGCCGAAAGCCGAAGCGTCGCTCCGCATCCTGCGTCCGGTCAGCGCCAAACGCGATCACATCCGCGGTCCGGTCGACGCACCACTGACCATCGTGGAGTACGCCGACTTCGAGTGCCCGTTCTGCAGCAAGGCAACCGGCAGCGTCGCCGAGGTACGCAAGCATTTCGGCGACGACCTGCGCTACGTCTACCGACACCTACCGCTCGACGACTATCACCCGCACGCCCGCTACGCCGCATACGCCAGCGAGGCCGCCGCAGCGCAGGGCAAGTTCTGGGAGATGGCCGACATGTTGTTCCGCAACAGTGATGCTCTCGAACCCGACGACATCGACGGCTACGCACGCGAACTCGGCCTCGACATGGACCAGTTCGAGGACGACATCCGCACCGGCGATCACGTCGTTCGCGTCGAGGACGACGAACTCGACGCCTCGTCCTCGGACGTGGACGGCACCCCGACGTTCTACCTGGGACGCGGCGACAAGAACCTGACCCGCCACATCGGACCGTACGATGCGGCGACGTTGATCCGGGAACTCGAATCCATGTGAGGGTGGGCCGGGTTGCACAGAACACGGCCGAATCGACCGGATCCCGTCGATACGGCTCCGTAGTGTGCACCCTTGCCCGGCGACTCGAAGTAGACCGGCCGGTATGCTGCGGTGAGGCGTATGGCAACCGAGGCGGAAGGGATCGACCGTGGACGCAGAATCCGCGCGCGCGGTAACGGGAGCGATCGCGCTGACACTGTTCGTGTTGTCGCTGACGGCATACGTGACCGCACTGGTGACCAAAGACCCGGACCAAGAACCCAATTCGCTGATCGGCATCAAAACGCGGGCAACCAAGTCCAGCAAAGAAGCCTGGGTCGCCGGCCATAGAGCCGCATATCCCTACATGATGGCGGGCGCCACCTATTGCCTCGCATCAGCGGTGTCGATCGCGGGGCTACTGGTCCTGGGCTTCGTCCCCGCCACGGCCATGCTGACGCTCTCGGTGGCCTTGGCACTCGGCGGAGCCGTCATCCTGACCATGAGTGGAATAAAGGCCGATCGCGAAGCGAAAAGACATGCGCACGTGGGGTGATGGATATTCCGTGCAGGCAGTCGTGAAAGAGAGATCGTAGCTCCGTCAGCTGTCCGTGCGATTACCCTCTGCATCCCAGTGCTCGGCAACCTTTTTCGACGGCTGCACGCGCGGCGGTTCGCCGGGCATCTTGGGGTAATCCGGCGGAAAGTTCAGCTCCCCTCCTGGCAGTGTTTCCCACAGGTGCAGAAGGGGTTCGAGGGAGTAGGCCTGCTCGTCCATATCGGCCCACGGGTCTCCGTCCGACACGTAGTCCGGCACCGTGACGAGGTTGTAGTCACGTGGATCGGTGACCTCGGACAACTGCGACCATGTCATCGGGGTGCTCACCGTCGCGCCCGGTCGAGCGCGCAGACTCCAGGCGCTGGCGATGGTTCGGTCTCGGTTGTTCTGGTTGTAGTCGATGAAGATGCGTTCTCCGCGTTCCTCTTTCCACCAGTTGGTGGTCACCCCGTCGTCGCGCCGTTCGAGTTCTCGGCCCAGACCGATGGCCGCGTGGCGCACCTGCTCGAAGGTGTACTGCGGCTCGATGCGGACGTAGATGTGGATACCCCGATTGCCGCTGGTCTTCGGGTAGCCGCGTAAGCCCAACTCCTCCAACAGCTCTCGGGTCACGTCGGCGACGCGCAGGGCGTCGGCGAACGTGGTCCCGGGCTGCGGATCGAGGTCGAGCCGCAGCTCGTCGGGATGGTCGACGTCCGGTCGACGCACCGGCCACGGATGAAACGTCAGCGTACCCATCTGCGCCGCCCACACCAGCGACGCAGATTCGGACGGGCACAGTTCTTCGGCGGTGCGCTTGCTCGGGAACGCAATCTTCACCGTCTCGATCCACTCGGGCGCACCCTTGGGCAACCGCTTCTGGTAGAAGCCGTCGCCCTCCTTGTCCTGGGGGCCGAGTGCCAGTCTCATGCCCTCGCGATAGCCGTCGGGCCAACGCTCCATCGCGGTGGGGCGGTCACCGATGGCCCGCATCAGCGGCTCACCGACGGCCGCGAAGTACTCGCACACCTGCAGCTTGGTGATCTCCGGAGTGCGTTCGGTGGCCTGAAAGATCACGCGATCGGGGCTCGACACTCGGACTTCGCGTTCGCCGGCCTGCACGAACGCCGGTGGTGTTTTCGCGGCCATGGCTATCGTCCCCCGGCAATGACGTCGGCGACGTCGTAGCGCACCGGAACCTCGAGCTGGTCGTAGGCACACGAGCGTGGATCGCGATCGGGTCGCCACCGCAGGAAGCGCGCCACGTGCCGCAGCCGAGCCCCTTCCATCTGGTCGTAGGCCACCTCGATGACCCGCTCGATACGCACCGGGATCCAGTTGCGGTCGTTCGACGAATTCCAGCGGGTGGCTTCACCGTCGTACGTGACGTCGTCGCCGAGTCGCAGCGGTTCGAGCTCTTCGAGCAATTCCAACCGGCGTTTGTCGGTGAACGCCGACGCACCGCCGATCATCCGCAGGTCGTCACCGTCGTACAGACCGAGCAGCAAAGAACCGATACCGTTGCCGGACTTGTGGATTCGATAGCCGATCAACACGCAGTCGGCAGTGCGCGCATGCTTGATCTTGATCATCTCGCGCTTGTTGGGCAGATAGAGCCCGTCGAGCTTCTTGGCCACCACACCGTCCAGCCCGGCACCCTCGAACCGCTCGAACCAGTCCTCGGCCACCGCCGCATCCTCGGTCGCCGAGGTGACGAAGCAACTCTTCGGGTGCGGGCCGACCACGTCGAGCAGTCTCGCTCGCCGCGTCGAGAACGGCTCACTCGTCAGGTCCTCGTCGCCGACGGCCAACAGGTCGAAACCGATGAACTGCGCCGGAGTCTTCTCCGCGAGCATCGTCACCCGACTCGCCGCAGGATGAATTCGTTCGGACAGCGACTCCCAGTCGAGGCGAGTGGAACCGTCCTTCTCGCGGGGTACGACGATCTCACCGTCGACGACGATCTTCTCGGGCAGCTCGGCCTTGATCGCCTCCACCAACTCCGGGAAGTACCGGGCCAGGTCCTTGCCGCCGCGTGACCCCAGCACCACCTCGTCTCCGTCGCGGAAGACGATGGCGCGAAACCCGTCCCATTTCGGCTCGTACGACCACACGGCCGGCCCGTCCTCGGGCTGCGCGGGCACCACTTTCGCGGCTTTGGCGAGCATCGGTGCGACCGGCACGGCAAGAGGAAGATCCACGCAGTTCATCCTGCCTCATGCAGCCGACGAGCGAGTCCGATATTTTCTACACGAGCACGGTCGATGAACACGGCACGCTCGAACCTACGAGGGCAGGACTCACCATGGCGTCATCCAACCGTTCGGTCCGCGCTCTCGTTCTCGCGCTGTCGTCGTGCGCGGCCCTGATACTCGGCGGGTGCGCGTCGGAGGTGTCCGGTACCGCCGTCGCCATCTCCGGTGCCACCATCGCGCCCACCACGACCACCAACCCTCCCACCACCACTCCGACCCCCGAGATCGACGACGGCGGCAGCGTCGACATCGACGTGCAGATCGGCGAGTGCGTCAATCTGGGCGGCACCGTCGACGAGGCGGCCATCGCCAACGCGACCTGCGGATCCCCGCAATCCAACTACGTCGTCTTCGCCAAGACACCGACATCGGCCGAGTGCCCCGAGGACGCCGATCAGTACTACTACGAGACCTATTTCGACATCGAACAGGGAGCCCTGTGCCTCGACATCGACTGGCAGGTCGGCGGATGCATGGACCTGGTCGGTGAATTCGCCCAGCGGATCGACTGCGCCACCCCCGGTGCCGACACCCGCCGCGTCGTGACCATCCTGCAGGGCACCTCGTCCGTCGACGACTGCCCCGACCCGGCGCTGTACGGATTCGAGAAGGACTCACGCAACTTCGTCGTCTGCGTCGAACGGTTGTGACCGCCGCCGACATCTCGGTCTCGAGCGCTCGGGGGCGGTGGATCGTCGCATCCACGGTCCTCGGTTCGGCTCTGGCGATGCTCGACGCCACCGTGGTCAACATCGCGTTACCTGCGATCGGTCGCGATCTCGGTGCGGGCGTCACCGGTCTGCAGTGGACGCTCAGCGGTTACACCCTGACGTTGGCGTCGCTGATTCTGCTGGGCGGGTCCCTCGGTGACCGGCTGGGGCGCAGGCGGGTGTTCGTCTGGGGCACCGTCTGGTTCGCGGCCGCGTCGGTGCTGTGCGGGCTCGCCCCCAGTATCGGGGTGCTGATCGCGGCGCGACTACTTCAGGGGGTCGGCGCAGCCCTGCTGACGCCGGGTTCTCTCGCGCTGATATCGGCCTCCATCAAGGCCGAGGATCGAGGAGCTGCAATCGGCCTGTGGTCGGGACTGGGCGGCGTGGCGTCGGCGATCGGCCCGCTGCTCGGGGGCTGGTTGGTCGACGCCGTCGGCTGGCGTTCGGTGTTCCTGATCAACATCCCGCTCGCCGTCGTCGTGATCTGGGTGACCGCGAAACACGTTCCGGAGAGCCGAGATCCGCACGCATCCGGCCGACTGGACGTGCCGGGCGCGGTCACCGTCGCGGCGGCGCTGGGTCTGCTCACGTACGGTCTGATCGAGTCACACACCCTGGCCCTCGCTCTGGGTGTCGTCGCGGCCGGGGTGTTCGTGGTGATCGAGCGTCGCTCGCGCGATCCACTGGTACCGCCGTCGCTGTTCGCCTCACGCGTGTTCCTGGCGGCCAACCTCGTCACCTTCGCCGTGTACGCGGCGCTGGGCGGAGTGTTCTTTCTTCTGGTGTTGCAGTTGCAGTTCGCCGTGGGCTACTCACCGATCGCGGCCGGGGTCGCCACGCTGCCGATCACCGCTCTCATGCTCGTCCTGTCCGCCCGCGCGGGGAGAATCGCCGGACGCATCGGACCTCGTGTTCCGATGACCGTCGGGCCTTTGCTCTCGGCGCTGGGACTGTTGCTGATGTTGCGCATCGGACCCGGATCCACCTATGCCACAGACGTTCTGCCCGCGGTTGTCGTCTTCGGGCTCGGACTGTCCGCTCTGGTGGCCCCGCTGACCGGAGCGGTTCTGGGTGCGGTGTCCACCGATCGCGCCGGAATCGCGTCGGGCGTCAACAATGCCGTGGCCCGCACCAGTCAATTGCTCGCCGTGGCGGCATTGCCTGCGCTGGCCGGTATCGCAGGCTCCGATTACGCTGCACCGGAAGTGTTCTCGGACGGCTTTCACACCGCGATGCTGATGTGTGCCGGACTGCTGGTGATCGGTGCCGGCATTGCTGCGGCTCTGATCCGCGGTACCGGCGAGGACGCGTCGAACTGCCCGCCACACTGCGACATCGGCTCACCACCACCTGCCTCGCGTCGGAGCGCGTGACTCACCGCACGATCAGCACCGAGCAGTCGGCGTGGTGGACGAGGTTCTGACTGACCGATCCCAGAATCGTTCCGAGGAAGGCACCCCGGCCTCGGCACCCGACCACGAGCATCGACGCCGACGCGGACATCGCACGCAGGCCTCGCGTCGGGCTCGACTGCGCGCTCACAGTGCTCAACGCAACATCCGGGTACTTCTCGCGCATGGTCTCCACATGCGTTTCGAGCCAATGCTTTTCGTGTTCGCGAATGCTCACCCAATCGACGTTCTCGAATCCTGTTCCCAGACCTGCCTGAACGGCGAATCCCCAGTAGTTCACCGCGACCACCGGCGTTCCGAGGGTGTGGGCGATCTCGAGAGCAGCACCGAGTGCCCGATCCGACTGCTCACTTCCGTCGACCCCGACCACGATCGGACGCCCGACGTCGGCGCTGTCGCCTGCGTCGCGCATGAGCAGCACCGGGCACGGTGCATGCGTCACGACTCGGAGAGTGTTGCTGCCGAGAGTCAGGTCTCGCAGCGCGCTCGACTTCCTCGATCCAAGCACCACCAGCTCCGCGTCGGCCTTCGACACGTACGAGGCGATGGTTCCATCGGCGGTGAACGTCTCGACGGACACCGACGGTGCTACGTCGTGAATCGCTGCCTCGGCGCGGGCGAGATGCTTGCGCCCGATCGCACGCAGGTCCCTTTCCAGCGCACCGCCGTCGACGAACGCCGCCGATCCGTACCAATCCCCCTCGGGGACTGCATGAATCAAGCGCACGGGTGCGCGCACCTTCGCCGCATAGGCGGCCGCCCACCGCGCTGCGGCGTCGGCCTCGCTCGAGCCGTCGATACCTACCAGGATGGGACGCACGCGGTCGGTGGAATTACTCATGATTCTTCCTCGTCTCGTGGTCGACCGTCGATGCAGTCGAATAGAATCGAACGTAGATCTGCAGCCGCCCCCACATTCAGAGCACTTGGTCCATCATCGAGGTGGCCGAGGTCCCTCATGCCGAATCTCCCCTCGTCCGACCACGTTCGGTCTCGAACTTCAGCCAGTCGCGGTCCCACTGGCGCATCCGCGCTCGCCGGTCGAAGTACCGCGTCGCCTCGAGAGAGGTGGCGACGGCGACCGTGCCCACCACCCAGAAGCCGACGGCTGCAGCGATTCCCAACAGCACGTTCGACGTCGCGGACGACGGTTCCGCAACTCGCCTGCCCTCGGCATCGACTCTCGTCGGAACGGTGCCGCCCCGTTCGGTGCCGTCCGGTACGCGAATTTCGTCACTGTGTAGCTGACCCGGCGGCCATTCCCAAGCGACAGTCGCGTAGTGATCGATGACGTCGACGGTGCCACTCGGTTGCGACCGCAGCGTGGGCTCAGTCGTCACCACGGCATCGATCTGTTGAGTGGTAGCGCTCGTTCGGACCGACTCGGCATCGAGATCGGCGTAGGTGAGCGATCCGACCAGCGCGGCGAAGGGAACGAGTCCCAGAATCGCCGCCATCGCGCAGGCGAAGGCGAGAGCCGCGGTTCGATCACGGCCCCGCATCAGGGGATTGGTACTCCACGGTGCCAGGCGCCACCAGCGAGCGAAGTCGTATCCGAACACCGCAACCGCCCACTCTCCCTGATCGTGTGTCTGCCCAAATTTTCCGCCGCACACGGGCCCTGCACCAGGGCACAATGTCACGATCACAGCAGGTCACGATCCACACCCGAGGTCCGCTGGGCGACATCGTCGACATACGTCCTCGAACCCGGTGACCTAGGTCCGGTGTGGGTGGGCAGCGGTTCTCGTAACGTGTGCCGACGACGGATCCCATCCGACTCGACGACAGCATCGGCGATGCACCACATCGACGTTCGTCGGACCACTCTTCGCCCGGAGGACACCGATGGCCGATCTCGATCAGCGAACACACCCCACAACGACTACCGGCCCCGATCACAGCTCCGGATGCGTGACCGTCCACGAAACCCACTCCGCCTACGTGATGCTGCTCGGGTCCGTCGCGTACAAGATGAAGAAGGCAGTGCAGAACGACTTCCTGGACTTCTCCACTGTCGACTCACGTTGGCGCGCACTCGATCGCGAATACACGCTCAATGCCCGGTTCGCGCCGGATGTGTATCTGGGTATCGCCGAACTGACCGACCCCGAGGGCGCGCCGCCGGAGCCGTTGTTGAAGATGCGCAGGCTCCCCGAGTCACGAAAGCTGTCCGCGCTGGCACGAAGTGGGGCCGATGTCACCGAGGAACTGGTCGCGATCGCGCGGATCGTGGCCCGAGTGCACAAATTCAGCGCACACGAAAACAGGATCGATCGTGCAGGAACCCGTGAGGCTCTCCGTGGGCGATGGGCCGCGAACATCCGCGAACTGCGTGCGCTCCCGCGCCCCATAATCGACCCCGCGGTGATCGACGAGATCGACGAGCGATCGGCCCGCTACCTTGCAGGCAGAGGCTCCCTGTTCGACCTCCGAGTGGCGCAGGAACGCACGGTCGACGGCCACGGCGATCTGCTCGCCGACGACATCTTCTGTATGCCCGACGGACCGCGCATCCTGGATTGCCTCGATTTCGCCGACGACCTTCGATACCTGGACGGTCTCGACGACATATGTTGCTTGGCAATGGATCTCGAGTTTCTCGGCAGACTCGACGCAGCGCGGTTCGTCGTCGACACCTACCTCGAGGCTGCCTGCGACGCACCACCCAGGTCGCTGGTGGACCACTACATCGCCTACCGAGCCACGGTTCGCGCCAAGGTCGCATGCATTCGCGCTCTCCAGGGCTGCGCGACGTCGACTGCAGATGCCGTCGCGCATGCCCGACTGGCACTGATGCACCTCGAAGCGGCGACGGTGACGACGACTCTTGTCGGAGGGCTTCCCGGAACCGGAAAGTCCACGGTGGCAGCCGAGTACGCTGCTCGAACAGGGGCCGTGGTTCTGTCCAGCGATGTGGTGCGCAAGGAGCTGGCCGGTCTCGATCCGTCCGAGCCACGGCATTCGAAGGTGGGCGAAGGGCTGTACAGCGCGAGCGTCACCGACCATACCTACGCGGAATTGCTCCGTCGCGCACGGGGACTCGTGGCAGCGGGCCGTTCGGTCGTCATCGACGCGACGTGGACCGACCCCAGTATGCGAGAGCGCGCACGCTTGCTGTCCACCCTCGCGCATTCGATCTCGATCGAGATCGAATGCGTCGTGCCGGCCTCGACGTCGTTGCAGCGCATCGCCACTCGCCGATCGTCGGCGTCCGACGCCACCAGGCAGGTCTACGAGGCGATGACGCGCAGCCGGGCCCCGTGGCCGACGGCACAGAAGGTGTCGTGCGCGGGGACCGTGTCGGAATCGGTGGAGGCTGCACTGGCCGTTCGCTCCGCGGCAGTGCGGCGTTCGGGTGACAGTCGCCGGTGACGAGGCCGGGAGCGGTCAGCGGAACAGGGCAGACACCGCTTCGAGATCGGCGTCGGATCGGTGACCGCTCGAGTCCAGTTCGACGTAGAAGCTCTCGTAGCCACGCGGGTCGGCACCGCGGTCACCGGTACTGCGACGCTCGAACACTCGTGCATTCGGCCACAGGTCCGACACGGCCGTTGCGAGAACATGCCCGTCCGGAGAGACTCCACCGATCGGTCCGTACTCCGCGATCATCACCGCATGGACCACGCCCCCGATCGCGGCTGTGGTCACCGGGAAGACTCTCGGTCCCGTGGCCGTCGGGATGTCGACAGTGATGGACTCGGACCCCAGCACCACAGCCCCCGGCGCCTCTGCTGTGTCGTCGTCGGTCATCGTCGTGGTCCTCCGCGGTACGTCGTTCGATTTCGGATGGCTACTGCGGTCGGGGCATGTCAGTTCGACGCCCGAGACCGACGTCGGAGCCACTTCGACCAGCCGGTGCATCGGCGGTTCCTCCGAATGCGGCCGCGGCAGAGCCTGTTCGAGGACATCTCGTCGCACGTCCAGGACGGGACGCGCGATACCGTGGACGACAACGGTGGACACTGTTGCGCGAGAGGGATTCTCGTCGTCGAATTCCAGCACGACCGACGAGTCGAGGATGCTACGCCCCAACTGCGACCGCCCCTCGGCGTAGAAGTACACCCGACTCCCGATCCAGATGCAGGGCACGACGTCGACGGTGGGGCCGAAGTGATCGTGGCCGATCAACCGAGCCCGTGTCGCGCTGTGTGCGAGCCGGTTCGCGGTGCTCGCGTCGAGTATGCGACGGCGTTCCTCGTGGTGGCGGGAACGATTCGGCACCGTCCGGTTGGTCATCGGTCCCTGCAGATCATCACCGGGCAGTGCGCATGCCGGGTGAGGTTGTTGCTGGTCGATCCGAACAGGGCACTGGCGACGATTCCTCGCCCGTGACTGCCGACCACCACGATGCCTGCCCGTTTGGACTGCTCTATCAGCAGGTGAGCCGGGTTGCCCTGCTGTACGACATGTTCCACGGTGACGTCCGGATATTTCTCGCTCCACCCGGCAAGGCACTCGGACAGCAACAGCTGCTGTTCACGCTCGATCTCGCTGCCGTCGGGTGATCCGGGGAGGGACAGAGCAGCACCCTGGGACAACGAGCTCCAGGCATGTGCGGCGATCATCGGCACGTCGAACCTCGAGGCCAGATCGAAGGCCTGCTCGACCGCCGCTTCACTCGTCGCGCTGCCGTCGATACCGACGAGGATCGGCGCGTCGGCGGCGTCGATTCCCTCGCGCCACACGATCACCGGGCACCACGCCGTCGTCGATGTCCTCTGTGCTGTGCTCCCGAACAACGCCGACACGATCGGCCCCGAACCGGGGTTGCCGACGACGAGCATGCGCGCGGTGCGCGAGAGTTCGACCATCATGGAGCACGCAGGCATCTCCTCCACGGACGTGGTCACGGCGCTGTGCGGATGCCGGGCCAGCACAGAGGTGGCAACGTCGGAGACGATGCGTTCTGCGGCGCGGCGCTGCTCGTCCCAGATGTCGAGGGGAACGACCGATGCGGACTCGCCGAGGTAGAACGCGGGATGCTGCACCGCCCCGGCGATGTGCAGCGGGGCCTTCAGTCGCTCGGCCAGGGTTGCCGCCCAGAGTGCAGCGGAGATGCTGGTCGGCGAACCATCGACGCCCACAACGATTTTCTGATGATGTGCCAGAACCATGGCCATCTCCTGTCCTCGGTCTGGGCGGACCACACGGCCGGGCCCGTCGACGGTCATCCGTTCTCGGATACTCGGGTCCCATTGGACAGCTCGAGAGCGAGCGCACCACAGAGCATTTGGTCCCCAGTTTCCGGTCCGTGATACCCGGTCACAGCGGCGTGGTTCTGCGCGAACCCCGTGCCGCACTGCGGGCGGCCACCGACAGCACCGACGACACCGTTCGCCGCGGGGTCGGAGCAAGAGGCGAGCCGATCATGGGCGCACCGATCCGAACGAGCACCTGCGGCACACCCCGGCCGGGGGCCAAGGACTCGACCAGGCGGCGACTGCCCGACTGCTCGGTCATATGTGTGAGAGGGCAGGTAGCGAGCCCATCGGCGGTTGCGGCCAGCAGGAAGGCGGACATGGCCCGCCCGCACTGCAACCAGTCCAGGCGTTCATCGGACGCGGTACCGAGAAGCACCACGGTGGACTCGTCGGTCACCGGCTCTCGTGTTTCCGTTCCACCGACTCGGTGCGGCTCGGGAAAGTCACGGCCCACCTGCACCCTCGATGCCTCTGCGCGATCGGTGAGGGCCTCGGGCGGAATTCCTCCCGATCGGAACGAGTGTCCGGCCCACCACCTGATCTCGGCCTGATACGACGCGTCGTACTTTCGAATGCTTGCGCTCAGCCGCGATGCCGTGGCCAGCGTTTCCTTGGATTCGGCCGACAGGAACGTCGTCCGGATGTCGTCGGCTCCGTCGACCCGCCCGAAGTAGCGTGTCGGAATGCGGTTGTCCGGCACCGGACCGAACGCCCGACGATCCGAATGGCGTCGATTGATGGCCGCCAACAGGTCGAACTCGTGCGATCGAGGGTGCGCGTCGTGGGTCAATCGAATACGTGCGAGATGGTCCGGCGCATCGGCCGTCGGCATCGTCTCGACGTCGGCCGTCCACCGAAAAGCCGCGGCTGCGGTACACAGATGGTCCAGCGCTGCCCCACAGCTGAGCACCATCTGCCGCTCGGTCGGGTCAATCGCCCCGAGCAGTCGCGTCCGATCGGTGAACAGATCGAGTCCGTGTTCGGAGAGGACCCACCTCCACGGCTGACTGTTGTGCACCGACGGAGCGCGACACGCGAGCTCCACCAACATCTCCACCACGGCAGAATCCGGCTGATCGTTCATCGTCTCTCCTCGACCTTCCACCGCGAGGCGATGGCTGCCCACCACTGTCGACCCACGCGGGCAGTGCACGACAGGGCCATTGGTCACTGCGGGAGGGGAACTTGCGGTGAAGAAATCCGACCGAGGACTCACCTCGACCACCACTCCTCGTGATGCGCCGAACCCACGGGTTTAGGGTTGACAGTGAATGCGACCTCAGGAGCGGAACCTCCAGGACGCGACCGAGGATCCATATTCGCCGACCGCTCAGGAGTGTCATGACGACCCCGCAGAATCCCCAAGAAGGCATCGACGTCAAGCCGCGCAGTCGCGACGTCACCGACGGACTGGAGAAGACCGCTGCCCGCGGCATGCTCCGCGCCGTCGGAATGGGCGACGAAGACTGGGGCAAATCCCAGATCGGTGTCGCGTCCTCGTGGAACGAGATCACCCCGTGCAACCTCTCGCTCGAACGTCTGGCGAAGGCCGTCAAGAAGGGCGTCCACGCCGCCGGCGGCTACCCGCTGGAATTCGGCACCATTTCGGTATCCGACGGTATCTCGATGGGTCACGAGGGCATGCACTTCTCGTTGGTCTCACGTGAGGTGATCGCGGACAGCGTCGAAACCGTCATCAGCGCGGAACGCCTCGACGGTTCCGTCCTGCTCGCCGGTTGCGACAAGTCGCTGCCCGGAATGCTCATGGCCGCAGCACGTCTGGACCTGGCGAGCGTCTTCCTCTACGCCGGCTCCACCTTGCCCGGGTTCGCGACCCTGTCCGACGGCAGCGAGCACCAGGTGACGATCATCGACGCCTTCGAGGCCGTCGGTGCCTGTTCGCGCGGATTGATGTCACGCGCCGACGTCGACACCATCGAACGCGCCATCTGCCCCGGCGAAGGTGCCTGCGGCGGAATGTACACCGCGAACACGATGGCCAGCGCAGCCGAGGCGATGGGAATGTCGCTGCCCGGCAGCGCATCTCCCCCCGCTCCCGATCGCCGACGCGACGGATTCGCACATGCCAGCGGCGAGGCCGTCGTCGACCTCTTGCGACGCGGCATCCGCACCAGCGACATCCTCACCAAGGAAGCATTCGAGAACGCCATCGCCGTCGTCATGGCCTTCGGCGGCTCGACCAACGCGGTGCTGCACCTGCTCGCCATCGCACACGAGGCGCAGGTGGATCTGACCCTCGCCGACTTCACCCGCGTCGGCGCGAAGGTTCCGCACCTGGCCGATGTCAAGCCCTTCGGCAAGCACGTCATGACCGACGTCGACGCGATCGGCGGAGTTCCGGTGGTCATGAAGGCTCTGCTCGACGCCGGCCTGATGCACGGCGACTGCATGACGGTCACCGGAAAGACCGTGGCGGAGAACCTCGCTCACATCGCACCCCCGGACCCCGACGGCAAGGTGCTGCGCGCACTCGACAAGCCCATTCACCCGACGGGCGGCATCACCATCCTCGAAGGCTCACTCGCCCCCGGCGGGGCCGTGGTCAAGTCCGCGGGCTTCGACTCCGACGTCTTCGTCGGCACCGCACGCGTTTTCGAGCGTGAACGCGCGGCCATGGACGCCCTCGAAGACGGCACCATCGCAGCGGGCGACGTCGTTGTCATCCGCTACGAGGGACCCAAGGGCGGACCGGGAATGCGCGAGATGCTCGCGATCACCGGAGCCATCAAGGGTGCGGGACTCGGCAAGGACGTCCTGCTGCTCACCGACGGCCGATTCTCCGGCGGCACCACCGGCCTCTGCGTCGGACACGTGGCACCAGAGGCAGTCGACGGCGGCCCCATCGCCTTCGTCCGCGACGGTGACCAGATCCGACTCGACGTCGGCAAGGGCACCCTCGACCTACTCGTCGACGCAGCCGAACTGGACTCCCGGGCACAGGGCTGGGCACCACTGCCGCCGCGCTACACCCGAGGAGTGCTGGCCAAATACTCCAAGCTGGTCGGATCGGCGTCGAACGGTGCGGTACTGATCTAGCCGACCCCTCCCCGCCCGCCCCCCTGCCGCGTCAATGGACCACTGCATACGTCTCGGCGCTGCAATGGTCCATTCACGCAAGGACACCGTGCGCGTCGATGGCACTTTGCATACGTCTCGGCGGTGCAATGGTCCATTGACGCGGGCGGGCGGGGCAGGGCCGAACTACAGCGGCATTGCCCACATGGAACTCGAGCGCTCCTTGAATGCCGTGCAGTTCGCGTGTTGCTTGCTGGCCCGCTGGTAGAAGGTCTGCAACGGCGCAGTGGGTTCGGCAGGCTCCGGTGCGGGCGCAACCGGAAGATCGCTCAGTTCGAGCGCAGCGTCGAGAGCTTCCTCGGCCTCGATGCGTCGGGTGCGCGCCAGGTTGGACAGGGCGAGCTGGTGGATCGTCACGCGGTCGCCGGACTTGCTGTCCACCGTGGCCTGTCGGGCGACGGAGGCGTCGAGCTCGTACACCTTCGAGGCGAGTTGATAGATGCTGGGACGCTCGAGCTCGGCGTCCACCAGAGCAGGCTCGGCCAAGTGCGTAGATGCCTGTACGGTTCGCAATGCGTGCCGTGAGCCGGATTCCTGGGGCTTCGCCGACGGCCGCTCCAGTAGTTGCTCGAGCTCGGCGACCTCCCGATCTGCTGCCGCGTCCTTGGCTGGCGGTGCGACGAAGGGCACGATCGGCTCGAACGCGATCTTCTCCGACGTTGTCACCAGCGCCGCGTTCTTCGACGGTATGAGCAGCGCGACGATCACGGTGCCGACGCCGAACACCACGGCGGCAACAACACTCGTGTGCACCACGGCGTCACCGAACGCCGCGACGGCATTGGCTTCGAGATTGTCGGCGAACCCACTGAGGAATGCGTTCTGGTCGCGGATGACGTCGGAGACGATCACCGCACCTGCCAGCGAATCCTGTGATGCAGCAAGCCCTTCCGCAGCCTGACCGGTGTACTGGCCGTTCGGTTGCTTTCCGGGGAACGTCTGCAGAAATCCTTCGATTCCCTGACGGTAGGACGCGGCGAGCACCGATCCGAGCACCGCGATGCCGAGCGATCCGCCGAGTTCGAGGGCGGTGTCGTTGAGGCCGCCGCCCACCCCGAGCTTGCTGTCGGGGAACTCACCCATGATGGAGTCGGTGCAGGGCGAGACGGACAGGCCGATTGCCAGACCCAGCAGCGTCAGCACGGGAAGAAAGTCGGAGTACGTTGCCGTCGAATCGATTCCGATGAGCGAGACCACCGACAGCGTTCCGACGATCATGCCTGCGGTGACGGTGATGCGCGGTCCCAGTTTCGGCGTGAGCCACATCGTGATTCCGGATCCGACGAAGACTGCACCGGCCAACGGCAGGAGGTGAACGCCGGTGGACACCGGGCCGTAGCCGAGAGCGAACTGGAGGTATTGGGCAACGAAGTAGATCGCACCGAAGGTGACGAGGAAAAAGATCAGCACCGCGAGGGTGGCACCGCTGAGGATGCGGGAAGAGAACATCCGGACGTCGAGCAGCGGATTGGGATGGCGCAGTTCCCATCCCACGAAGCCGAGGACGGACAGCAGTCCGACGAGCGCGAAGTACAACGGCCCGACCGTCCAGCCGAAGTGCATCCCCTCGATGATGGCGTAGACGATGGTCGACACGGCCAGCACCGACAGCAGTCCACCGATCCAGTCGATCGCACCCGGGTCGACGGCCCGTGACGGCGGGACCAGCACGACGGCTCCGACGATGGCGGCCAACGCAATCGGAACATTGATCAGGAACGTCGAGTGCCAGGTGAAGCTCTCGAGGAGCCAGCCCGCCAACAGCGGCCCGGCCGCGATCGCCAGTCCCGAGGTGGCCGCCCATACGGTCACAGCGGTGGCGCGCTCCCGTTTGGGGAAGGTTGCCACCAACAGCGACAGTGTGGCGGGCATGACGATGGCAGCGGCAACACCCATGACGATGCGGGCCAGGATCACCCCGAGGGTGGCGTCGGTGAGTGCCCCGGCCACAGAACCGGCGACGAAGATGATCAGGCCGAGAATCAGTGCGCCGCGGCGGCTGTAGCGATCTCCGATCACACCGCACAGCAACATCAACGACGCGTAGGGGACGGTGTAGCCGTCGATCACCCACTGCAGGTCGCTGCTCGTCAGGCTCAGGTCGAGTGTCATCGACGGTGCGGCGACCAACAGGGACGTGTTGGCCATGACCACGATCAGCAGGCTCAGGCACAACACCACCAGCGCCGACCAGCGTCGTGGGTACGGTTTGTGCATATCTTGGACAGGCGTCATCGCAAGCAGTGTCATCGTGTGTTCCCCCCCGTTGGCAAGGTGCGAGACACACCTTGCACAGTGCTGTGCAGCTTACGAAGCGTCGGCTAGGATCGGCAATCTTTTGTGGCGGCAACCACACTCCCCGCCCGAGATCGTGCTAGATGTTGTCCTGTGCGTAAGACGACGGAGTCGAGTTCGAATGCACGGGACGCAGCAGCGCCGCCCGTGCAACGACGTGACGCCCGGTCCAACCGAGCGCGAATTCTGCATGTCGCACAAGGGGTCCTGGCGGACAATCCTGATGCAACCATCAACGACGTCGCAGCCGCTGCGGGAGTTGTCCGGCGAACCGTTTACGCCCACTTCGCCTCTCGCGAAGCCCTGATCGACGGTATCGCCCTCGAAGCAGCGGAACGAATATCGGCTGCACTCACCCGAGTTCCAGCCGCGGACGAATCGGCGGTGACGGTGTTCGTTCGGCAGACGCTGGCCCTGGCGCGCGTCGGAGATCAGTACCGGCTACTGCTCGCGGTCGCACGATCCGATCTGGGACACAACAGCATTCACGATCTACTGACTCCGATGCGCGAGTCGGCCGCCGCAGTCATCCGGCGAGGACAGCGCGAGGGCATGTTCTCCTCGTACCTCGCGGCAGAAGTACTGATCCTCAACATCGAGGCCATTGCGCTGTCGATTCTCGACGCCACCAACGCCGGACTGATCGGCGACCCGGCGGGAGCGGCGACGACGTCGAGCCTGGTGCTGCTGGGAATCGCGCCGGAAGACGCGGAACGCATCGTCGCCGACGTTCGGTCGTCCGACTCGTCCGCTCGCGCTCGCTGAGAGCAGCGCGGACCGCGCAAACGACGAAGGCCCCGTTCGCGCGGTGTGGTGCGCGAGCGGGGCCTTCGGCCGAAGCGGGGTGGATCTAGGGAGCCGGGACGAATCCGGCGCCGAGTCCGTTGCCCTGATCGACGTTGCGAAGGATCGCGTCGAAGTTGGTGCCGACCTCGGGTCCGAAGCACGCCACGCCGAGGTAGGCGTTGACCATGCCGACGAGGGTGTTGCCGACGACGACCGGGCTGCCCGAGTCACCTTCGACGACACACAGCTGCGCCCAGGTCTCCTGCGACTGCAGGACGTCGCCGTACGCGAGTCCGCAGGTGTTGCCGGTGGTACGGCCTTCCTTGCAGACGATGTTCGGGAACGCCGTCGGCGGACCGACCTGCGAGATGGTCACGTTGCCGACGCGGTTGATCGGTGCGACCTTGTCACGCTGGAATTCGATGAGGGCGTAGTCGTATTCCGGGTTGGAGAACGCGATACGGCCGACCTCACCGAGGGAGGTGTCGTACTCGGGGACGATGGATGCGCCCGCTTGGCCACAGTGACCGGCGGTGAAGCCGACCAGGTTTCCGTTGCGGTCGTTACCGATCGTCGTCAGCGTGCACTCGGCCGCGCCTCCAACGATGATTCCCGAGCCGCCGCCGAGAGCAGCTGGAGTGGCCGCGGATGCGGACCCCACGCCGACGCTGGCTACGATTGCAGCCGCCCCCACGACGACGAGCATGAATTTCTTGAACATGTACTCCCTCTCAGCGGTGTCGGCAGAACCCTAGCAACAACAGGTGTATGAACACGAGCGAGTCGTTCATACGTCCTGCTCGAGGGCGGCAAGCGTCGTGCGCGCCTCCTCGAGTTGACGGCTCAGTTCTGCAACGCGTCGGGCGGCTTCCTCGCGCGCGTGGGAGATGACTGCCTCGACTGCGTCGCGTGCAGTGGGGTCGCCCAACTCTCGAACAGCGCGGCTCACCGACTCGGGGCTCACCGGTTGCGCTTTGGTGGGCCGCTTCGCGCCCTGGGTGACCGTGACCGACCAATCGTTGTCGGCCCCAGCATGGATGGTGACACTGATTCCCCCTGGAGCCTTCTTCGGTCGACGCGACGCCTGGCTCGGCGCGGGCACCGTCGAAGCAGCAGGAGTGGAAGGAGTGGACGCAGTCGGCGTTGCGGGCGCCTTCGGTGCAACGGCTGCGGCCGGTCGCTTCGGGGTCGGGGTCGGGGTCGGGGTCGGGGCGGACGCCTGCGGCTGTGCCGGCGCGGACGGCGGGATTCGCTTGGCCGCCACTCGTTTCGCCGGCGCGGGCGGTGTGGCGGTATTGCGGGTGATGCGCAGTTCCTCGGCCTCGTAGGGCAATTCGTCGTTGACGCCCTTCGGGCTGATCGTGACCGTGTTGCCGTCGATCGACACGACCTTCGCCGAGGTGCCGTCGGGCAGGCCGAGGCTCGGGTTCGGTTCGCGGAGATAGACGGTGGCCCGACGTCCCTCGGCGAGCGCCGCGGCCAGTGTCGCCAGATTCTCGGGAGTCAACGAATCGTTCACAGCGCGCCCACGGGGTGGCATCGACTACCGGCCTTTCTCGAAAGTGTTTGCGAATACTGTCGCACAGATGCTGGTGAGATGTGGCCGGGGCAGCGCAGGGCGCGTCGGATCGCCGCATCGAGAGGAGGTTATCTGTTAATCCAAGTAACTGTAACCGCAAGTAACTGTTACTTGGATTAACACTTAGATTCGGTTGGCCGAGAAGGCCGATGTCTCCGACTCTATACGACAGCCCTCCCGCGCGCCGCTCGAGTCCACCCGAACTGCCGTCGACCCGTGCCGAGTACCGGTCGGTAGCTGCGCGCCTCTCGGTGAGATCGACGTCCGGGAACCGCCCTCGCCGAACCGCCCTCGCGCGCGGTTTCTGCCGCGTAGCCTGGCGGCGTGCCTTCTTGCGACGGTACGGAACAGGAGTCTCGATGTACCACCTCGACGCGGACGAGCAGTCGCTCAGCGACGGTCCGCACGTGTATTTGCTCGATGCCAAATCCACCCTCGAGGTTCAGGCTCTGAATCAGTGGATCGACGCCACCACGCCGGACGGGGAACCCCGACCGCCCTCGGTTGTGCTCTCCGGTGAGGCGAAAACGTCACTGTCGGACAGTGTTCGCGGATACGCCGACGATCCGCTGCTGATCCCACTGCGGGTGACGCTCTCCGATCGCAAGAACGGAATTCTGCACCGAATCTTCGCGCCCCGTGGTCGGTCCAAGCCCACGCAGGTGTGGCAGCGATGGGTGGCAGGCGACGACCCCGACCACTCCGCAGTTCTCGTCGGCGAGCCCGCGACGCTCAGTGATCTGCAGGACCGGTTCGAGCGCGGCGGCGGCACGTCCCTGTCGTCGTTCATTCTTCGTCAGGCCAGTCTGGCTCTGGACAAGGCCGAGCGCGGCGTCATCGGCTCCGAGTACAAGATCCCGCGCTTCGTCGTCGAGGACATGACGGAGCAGAAGAAGTTCCGGGACGGAATCACCGAACTCGCGGAGGAGGTCGGCCAGGATCGCGAGGCCGTCGACAAGCGCGTCCAGGACATCCTCGGCGAGATGGTCGCCACCGAGACCCGCCGCGCAGTCGAGATGTGGGGAACCCTCGGGGCCTACTTCTCGCGGGCGTACAAGGTGGACGTGGACCGCGATCAGCTGCAGAAGGTGCGCGAACTCAACAAGAACTATCCGTTGGTGTTCCTACCCAATCACCGTTCCTATCTCGACCCGCTCGTGCTGCGTCCGGCACTGTTGGCCGAAGGTCTGCCGCTCAACCACGTCATGGGCGGCATCAACGTCGGCTTCTGGCCGCTGGGCCCGATCGCCAAACGCAGTGGCGTCGTACTCATCCAGCGCAAGTTCTCCGACGCGATCTACAAGTGGACGCTGCGTCAGTACATGAGCTTCCTGCTGAGCAAGCGGTTCAACCTCGAGTGGTACATCGAGGGCGGCCGAAGCCGAACCGGAAAGCTTCGCCCACCGCGGTTCGGTTTGTTGACCTATCTGGTCGACGCACTCGAGACCAGCGATGCAGAGGACGTCTATCTGGTTCCGACGTCCATCACCTACGACCGTCTGCACGAGGTCGGCGCGATGGCCGAGGAATCGCACGGCGCGAAGAAGCAGGCCGAGGGCATTCGGATGGCCATCGGCTACATCCGCGCGCAGGGCACGTTGCGCGGCAACGTGTATCTCAACTTCGGAGAGCCGATGTCGGTGGCGTCGATCGTCGCCGAGAACACCGACAAGCGAGTGGCGGTGCAGAAGATCGCGCTCGGTGTCTCCCACGCGATCAACGACGCGACTCCGGTGACGCCGGCGGCGCTGGTGACCATGGCCCTGCTCGGCATCGAGGATCGCGCCCTCAACGTCAACGAGATGTGGGCCATCATCGCCCCGCTCGCGCGGTACATCAAACGCCGCAACCTGCCCACCGCGGGAGGCGTGGACATCGCCGACGTCGACGTCGTGCGCTCGGCCGTCATCGCACAGGTCAACGCCAACGTCGTCAAGCGTTTCGACGACGGCCCCGAGCCCCTGTTCTATCTGGCTCAGGACAAGCATCTGGTGGCTGCGTTCTTCCGCAACAACGCAATCCACTTCTTCGTCATGCGCGCCATCGGCGAGTTGGTCGTTCTACCGACCAGCGGCGATTCGGCACCACTGACTCAGGAATCGCTGTGGCAGTCGGCACTGCAGTTGCGCGATCTGCTCAAGTTCGAGTTCTTCTTCGGCGACAAGAAGGACTTCGGCGAACGGCTCGAATCCGAGGTCGATCTCATCGATCCGGACTGGCGCACCCACATCAGCGACCCCGATTACGCTGCGCGACAACTTCAGTCACAGGATCTGCATCTGGCCCACCGCGTTCTGCAGCCGATCTTCGAGGCGTATCAGGTGGTTGCCGATCAGCTGATGTTGCTGCCCCAGAGCGGTGAGTTCGACAAGGCGAAGTTCATCTCGGAGTGCCTCGGTGCTGCTCAGGCCAGACGGCTTCGTCAGCAGCTCGATCACAGCGAGTCGATCTCCGGCGAATTGTTCGATACTGCACTGCAATTGGCGGAGAATCGCGATCTCGTCGATTCAAGTTCCGACGGTGTCGCACGCCGACGTCGAGACTTTGCACTCGAGATCGACGAGTGGGCACGCAAGGTGCGTACGATCCGCGACATGGCCCACCGCATGCTGCGCGAGGTGGAACCGATCTCGGCCCCCGAGGAGAACAATTCATGACCGAGTTCGACGATCGACTGATCGCGATCGCCGCCGCTCCACCCGGCCGAGACACCGTTGCGTTCTTCGATCTCGACGGCACCCTGATCAACGGATTCTCGGCCCGTGCAGTGTTTCTCGAACGGCTCAAGACCCTCGACGTGACGGTCAAGGAACTGTGGGAGATATCGAGCGCCGTCGTCGAGATGCGGATGCGCAACTCCCCGGTCGACAACCTGATGGGCAAGGCCGTCCGCGGTCTGGAGGGCCGTCGGGAAGAGGATCTGATGGAACAGGCAGACACGCTGTTCCGCAACGAGATCGCGCCGATGATCTACCCGCAGGCCCGCATCCTCGTCGAGGCCCACCGCCACGCCGGGCATCGACTGGTGATGGCCACCTCGGCCACGCCGTACCAGGCGCTGCCGGTCCAGCAGGACATGATGTTCGAGACACTGTTGTGCACCACCCCCGTGGTCACCGACGGAATACTGACCGGCGAGCTGGTCGGCGATTCGCTGTGGGGACCACGCAAGGCACAGGCCGCGATCGACTACGCCGAACGTGAGGGAATCGCTCTCGCCGGCTGCTTCGCATACTCCAACGGCGGAGAAGATGTGCCGCTGCTCGAGGCCGTCGGCCGCCCCGTCGCCCTGAACCCAGATCCCGAACTGCAGCGGTACGCAGCGAAGAAGCAGTGGCCGTCGCTGACGTTGGACAGTCCCAAGCGCGGCACCGATCTGACCTCCGCCGTGCGCAGCACCGCCGCACTGGGGTCGGTGCTGGCCAGTGCATCGATCGGACTGGGGCTGGGACTGCTCACGCGCAGCCGCCGCAACGGAGCGAACATCACGAGCACCATTGCGCCGGACATCGCGCTGACCATCGCCGGCGTCAAGCTCGACGTGACCGGGACCGAGAACGCGTGGTCGGCTCGGCCTGCTGTATTCATGTTCAACCATCAGAGCACCGCCGACTCGATCATCGTCACCTCCATTCTCCGACGGGACATCACCGCGGTCGCCAAGCGAGAACTCGAACGCGACCCACGATTCGCACTGCTGGGGAGGATCTTCGACGTCGCCTACGTCGACCGTGGCGATCCCGCTCAGGCGCGGGAGGCGATGCGTCCGGCCATCGAGAAGTTGCACAGTGGCATTTCGGTCGCCATCGCGCCCGAAGGCACGCGGATGCCGACGTCGCGTCTCGGACGGTTCAAGAAAGGCGGCTTCCACCTGGCGATGCAGGCCGGAGTGCCCATCGTTCCGATCGTCATCCACAATGCAGGCGACGTGATGTGGAAAAAGGATTTCACCGTCCATTCCGGTACCGTCAAGGTCACCATCGGCGAGCCCATTCCCACCACGGACTGGGAGCCCGACAAGATCGACGCCTACGTGGACGATGTCCGTTCCTATTTCGACAGAACGTTGGGATATGCCTGAGAACCAGATCAACTCGGTGGTGCAAGCGGAGATCGAACGCAATCTCCTGGGGGGCACCCCCAAGTACACCCGGTCCGACATCGTCGCCAAGTCGGGGCTGCCGCTCGAACGGGTCATCGCGCTGTGGATCGGCATGGGCTTTCCCATTCACACCGACACCGAGGCGGTCGTCTACACCGATGCGGACCTCGAGGCACTGAAGCTGATCACCGGACTCACCGAGCAGAAGGTCATCAAGCCCGAGATGGAGGTCGCCATCGCGCGCACCCTGGGTCAGTCGATGTCGAGGCTCGCGGAATGGCAAGTGGGCGTTGTGAACTCTCACATCCTCGAGCGCATCACCAACAGCGACGAGGACAAGAACGACATCGTCGCCATCCGGCGCAACGCCAGGGATATCGCAGCCGAGACGGTCCCCACCCTCGAGGCGCTCCAGGCGTACACCTGGCGACGACACTTGGCCGCGGCGGCAGGACGGTCCATCGCCGCTCCCGACGACGTCACCGACAGCCCCGTCATGGCCGTCGGCTTCGCCGACATGGTGGGCTACACCAGCCTGACGCGTCGACTCGATATCGGCGAACTCACGACTCTCCTCGAGGAGTTCGAGTCTCTGGCCACCAATATCATTGCCCGCGGCCGCGGTTCGGTGATCAAGAACGTCGGCGACGAGGTGATGTTCAGCGCGCAGACCCCCGAGGACGCTGCTCACATCGCGCTCGATCTGCAGGACGCCTTCGCCGAGCAGGAAGACATGCCGGACCTGCGGGTCGGGCTGGCCTGGGGCCCGGTTCTCGCCCGTTACGGCGACCTGTACGGGTCGGTGGTCAACATCGCTGCGCGACTTACCAGTTCGGCCAATCCCGGAACCACTCTCGTTGATACCGTGATGACCGAGGAACTGCGACACGACTCGGAGTTCTACCTCAAATCGATTCGCTCACTACGAGTCAAGGGTTTCCACAAGCTCAAGCCCCATCGACTCAAGCGCAACAAACGAGGCGGTCACCGGAGCGAGGAGTAGAACTCCAGGTGTCGACGGGCGGCCTCGTCCCACGTGAGGCTGTGTGCGAGCGTCAGGCCCGGTTGCGGATTCCGCGGTTCCCGCACGGCACGTTCGAGCTCGGCTGCCATGGTCGCCGCCGTGGACGCGTAGGTGACGCTGTCTCCGAACACTTCCCGCAGTACCGGTAGATCGCGCGCGACGACGGGAGTCGATGCGGCGAGAGCCTCCATGGCGGCCAGTCCGAAGCCCTCCTTGGTGGAGAAGAACGGCAGCACGGCGGCCTGCGCCACGAGGTGCGGCAACTCGTCGTCGTCGACGGTTCCGAGTATCACCGGCTCGATACCGAGTTCGGCTGCGCGGCGGTCGAACTCCGACCGATAGTCTCGATAGTCGAACAGCGTCTCGCCGCCGGCGAAGACCAGTCGTAGATCGTGCGCCCGCAGCCGGGCGAAGGCGTCGAGCAGATCGAGACTGCCTTTGCGTGGTTCGATACCTCCCACTGCGAGCACGTATCGGCCGAGCTTCTCGCGCCAGTGCGAACGGCCCGATTGCTCGGCTGCGGTGAATCTCTCGGCGTCGACGCCGTTGGGGATGACCGTGGGCTCGAATCCCCACCCACGGTGAACGTCGCTCGCCACCGCTGCCGACACACAGATGCGCGCATACGGGGCCGTGATCGCACGCTCGTGGCACGCGGCCAGCTCGGGCGTGGTGAACTCGTCCAGGTGATGGATGGTCCTGATGCAGCGGCCGACGGCATTGGCCGAGATGCAGTCCTGCGCATGGACGATGTCGTACTCGTCCGGCGTGAAGGCCTGCCGCAGAACATCGATGGACCGCAGTATCCGTTCTCCGACGCTCTCGTTCTCGCGCTGCTCGAACGGCACCATTCGCACGGTCACCGCTGGGTCGACGTCACGAAAGAATGCGCTGTCGCCACCGCGGCCGAGAGACCACACCGACACGTCCTGTCCAGCGCGCGCGAGCGCCTCGGCCAGCGCCAGCGTGTGCACCACTCCACCGCGCGGCTTGGACGAGTAGGTCGACAGACTGATCTTCACTGACCCGGCTTCTCCTGCAACAGATTCGGATACGCATCCACCCGACGCTCCGCCAGGTGATGCAGCCCCCGGCGGGCTCGGTCGACCTCTGCGTCTACATCGATCTCGTGCACCGCAAGACCACCTTTGGACCAGGTCCGCGCCAGGACGTCGCCACCGGGCCCGACGATCTTCGCCTGCCCGAGGAAGCGCAGGGAACCCATCACTCCGGTTTGATTGGACGAGACCAGTACCACCTGGTTCTCGGCGGCCCGGGCTGCGTCGTACAGATCGAACAGACGGGACTGCCGATCGTTCGGCAACGACGATGCCCGATCTGTCACGCTTGCGGGCCACGCAGACAGCGCCGCAATGATTCTCGCGCCGTCCAGTGCCAACGTCCGCGCCGACTCCGGGAATGTCTTGTCGTAGTCGATCAGCATCCCCATCCGCCCCACCGGGGTATCGAACGCCTCGAAGTGGTCACCGGCCGCGTAGGCGAGCGACTCCCCGAGCGGCTGGTGCACCTTGCGGTGACTACCCAGAATGCCGTCTCCCGTCAGACAGGCGGCAGCGTTGTACCGCAACCCTTTCGACAGCTCGGTGTACCCGATGCAGATCGTCATGTTCCCGGCCGCGGCGATGATCGCCGCCAGCTCCGGGCCGTCGGGATCGAGGGTGGGCGGGAGTTCCGCGGGATCCGGATTGCTCAGGCTGTTGATGTAGCCCCCGAGGGACGCGTCGGGCAGCACCAGGAGATCGATGCCTTCTCGCGCCGCACTGGAGATGATCGTGGTGATCTTCAGTACGGCCCGATCGACATCTCTGCCGAAATGCGCTGCCAGCGCGCCGATCTTGATGGGAGCCACGGAACTCTCAGACCATCTGACTCTGCGGCTGCGCCGAGCCCTGAGACTGCTCGGTGTTTTGCGACTGCACGGCACTGATCTCGAGGCCGATCTGATCGGCGAGGAACTGCGCATCCCGGGCCACCGAGGCGAAGCGTCCCGAACCCCAGGTGTGCTGCCACGGCAGGCCCAGGAAGTACAGGCCCGGCACCGAGGTGACGCCGCGGTTGTGCGTCGGGTGACCCTCACCGTCGAAGGCACCGACCTTCAGCCATCGGTAGTCGGTGCGAAAGCCGACCGACCAGACGACGGCCTTGATGTCCGCGGTAGCGAGATCGAGTTCGGTGGTCTCGATCTCAGGACGCCACACCGGCACGTAGCGATCCTCGGTGGGAGCGCTGATTCCCTCGCGCTCGATGTAGGCGTCGATGTTGTCCTTGATGCTTTCGGCCACCCGATCCGCTGCATCGAGAGATGCCCCGAGAGTGGGTGCGAACTGCAGAACGCCGTCCTCGACCCCGAGCAGTCGGCCGTAGAGTTGCATCCCCTCGGTGGCGAATGCGCGCAGGTCGATGTCTCGACCACCGTCACGTCCGGTGACGTAGTGGTTCGTGTTCTCGCGTTTGCCGACGCCGCCGGGTTGATCTTCGATGGAGACATCGTAAACCCCCATGTCGTGCAACCAGGCGACACAGTCGCGCCCACGATAGAAGCGTGCGACGCGCGGAGCGGTGCCGGCCACCAGGTGGACGCGTCGGCCGTCGAGGTGCAGGTCCTCGGCGATCTGGGCTCCGGACTGTCCGGTGCCGACCACAAGCACGTCTCCGTCCGGGAACTGGTGTGACCCGCGGTATTCGGAGGAGTGGATCTGGACGATGTCACGGGGAAGCTTCTCGGCGAACCTCGGGATGGTGGGGATGTGGTACCCACCGACGGCGACGACGATCTGATCGGCATGCATGGGGCCGGCGGAGGTCTGCAGATCGAAGCCACCTGCTGCAGACTGGAGGGCCTGATCCACCGAAACATGCTCTCGTACCGGCGCAGCGAAGCTTTCGGCGTAGCGGCGTACGAAGGCATGGACCTCGTCGCGCTGCATGAACCCGTCGGGAGCGTCACCGTCGTAGGAGTATCCGGGAAGTGCGCACTGCCAGTTGGGCGTGACGAGTGTGAAGTTGTCCCAGCGGGAGTCCTTCCACTCGTGCGCGATCGTGTCGCGCTCCAGCACAACATGTTCGATGCCACGCTGAGTCAGATGCCAGCTGATGGACAGGCCCGCCTGGCCGCCGCCGATGACGATCACGGAGTGGTTCTCTGTCACACTGTTCGGATTCATAGCAATTCAGCTCCCGACATGCTCAGTACGCGAACGGCACCGACCTCGTACGAGGTACTGACACCGTGAATCTCCTCCATCTGCTGCGCGGCAGAGGTGCACCGCATGCCGAACTTGGCGAGCACTCGATCGCTGGCGATCGTCAACGCCTCCGACGTCCGTTGCACGAACTCCGCCACCGGGTACTCCTCGCCGGGCGTCAGGTAGTCGTGCATCACCAGAGACGGTGAATAGCAGGACTGTTCGCGTCCGTCGGGCCATCGAACGAGGAACGACATCTCAGGCATGGATCGGCTCCTTGGTGATGGTCCGGTATACGGACGGACGACGATCGCGAAGGTTGTACATGCCACCGCCACGTGCTGCGCCGATGAGGGCAGCGACGTCGACGGTGGCCGTCGCCAGACCCGGTTCGACGCCCGTACCTGCGAGGATCTCGCCTCCCGGCCCGACGATCTTTGCGCTGCAGACGAATCGAAGAGATCCGAAGGTTCCGGCCTGATTGGCTGCTACCCAGATGATCTGGTTCTCGAGAGCGCGGGCTCGGTCGTAGATGTCGAACCGCTGCTTCCACCGGTCCTCTTCCATGTTCTCGACAGTCGCGGTGCGTGCCGTCGGCCAAGCGGAGATGGACGCGACGATCTCGGCACCGTCGAGCGCCAGTTCCCGTGCTGCCTCGGGGAATCCCTTGTCGTAACAGATCTGCATGCCCATGCGGCCGATCGGAGTGTCGAAGGCGGAGTAGCTGTCTCCCGCGTCGTAGCAGAGATTTTCACCCAGCGGCTGGTGCACCTTGCGATACGAGCCGAGGATGCCGCTGCCGTCGACCGTCACAGCGGCGTTGTAGCGGGTGTCGCCGTCCTTCTCGCAGAAGCCGAAGGTGATGACGGTGTCGCCCGCCATGTCGATGACGCGCCTGATCTCCGGCCCGTCGAGTTCGAGAGCGGGAGGCAGTGCCTTCAGCCGCCGCTGTCGCGATTCCTCGGTCTCGTCGCCGCCGCCGAGGCTCGGCAGGTAGCCGCCGAGGCAGGCCTCGGGCAGGACGAGCAGTTGGCTGCCGCGATTGCGTGATTCCTCGAGCAACGCGGCGATGGTGGCGTAACCCTGTTCCATGTCGCGACCGAATTCGGCTGCGGCGACAGAAATGGTCACGGGCTTCGGGTGGGTGGTCATGCTTCTCCCAATCCGGTCACGATGGACGTGACCGCGCGAGTGGTGATTCCATCGGGCCATCGCAGCGCGACGCCCGGAATGTCGGTGAGCTCTCCGCAGACTGCGGACAGTGCAGGTCCGGACGGCGCAGTGGGTGCACCGGGACGGTCCGCGGTGATCATCGCGAACCCTGGAAAACACGTGATCCATTCACCCATCGACGCTGCGTCGGGCTTCGGTATCGAGGCGATGTCGAGTACGGCACCCGTTCCGCTCGCCTCGGCGAGCATTCCGGTGGTGCCGGCCAAGCCTGCCATCGAGACGTCCTTGGCGGCCTTGGGTGCGGTGCGGGCGACGAACGACGCCATTGCCGTCAGTTCGTCGGAGTTCCGGCGGGAGGACGAATCCCATTGCTGGCCATGGTATCCGCGTCGCCACTCCCCTTCGATGTCTGCAGTCAGCCTCAACCGATCGCCGACGCTTCCGCCGCCCGCCCGTACCGGTTGCGAGGTCCGGCCGAGCGCGGTGACCGACAACGACGACGGCACCCCGGCCTGGGTGTGGCCACCGAGCACCGGAACCTGCCACGCTGCAGAGGCATTGGCGAGACCGCGAATGATGCGAGTCAGTCGGGACTGTGTGGGCGCTCCGACGGAATCGAGCATGCCGACGGCTCCTGCCCCCATCGCCGAGAGGTCGTTCAGATTGACCAGCGCGGCACACCAGCCTGCCCACTCCGGGTCGCGATCGACCATGGACGGGATGATGGCATCGCACGCTGCGATCATGTCGCTGCCCGGTACCGGAACGCCGTCGTCGCCGCGAAAGCCTTTGGCACCGAGGCCGAGCGGCTGTGCACGAAGGGGTGCGAGTACCCCGGCGAGCATCGCCTTGGTCGAGGAGACGAGCCGTTCGATGCGGTCGATCGGCCAATACATCGCCACGTGCGGCGTGTTGGCCACCACGACGTCGCCGCGGCGAATCCACCCGAGGCGGGTGAACAAGTGCTCGTTGCTCTTCTGCACCGTCGCGTCGAAGCGAAGCACGCCTCGACTCTCGGCATGGGCGCAGGCTGCCCGAACAAGGGCAGGCCCGACACCGGCAGTGCGCGCCGCGGCAGAGACCACGAGACGGCTTCCGGCCCACCACCCCAGATCCGTTGCCGTGCAGGGTGCCAGCCGCACTCCGCCGAGCACAGTGCCGTCCCGGTCGGTGGCGACCAGAACGACTGCTCGCGGATCGTCGTCCACGTCGTCGTGATCGGTGCCGGCGAACAAGCCCTGTTCGGCAACGAAGGTCGCTCTCCGGAGCGCACGATAGGCGTCCAGCTGCGCTGCGCTTCCGCACGGTTGGACGATGAAACCGGGCTCGACGACAGTGGTTGCGATACCCGACAATCCGGCAAGGTCGCCCGGTTCTACGACACCGAACATGTCAGCCTCCCGCGTTCTGCAGAACGCTGCACGCACCGCACGCCGCGCAGCCTGCCTTCTGTTCGGATCCGAGCATCGCCGCGGCCTGAAGCTCCTTGGCGACGCGTCGGGTGACGTTTTCGAGAACGTCCCGGCCGGGGGCCGTCGCG
Source organism: Rhodococcus sp. NPDC006774 (assembly GCF_040636045.1). Classification (NCBI taxonomy): domain Bacteria; kingdom Bacillati; phylum Actinomycetota; class Actinomycetes; order Mycobacteriales; family Nocardiaceae; genus Rhodococcus; species Rhodococcus sp. NPDC006774. Next base: position 53,297 of record NZ_JBEYIW010000026.1, read on the forward strand.
CGGTCGACGTCCACCGCCAACGTTCCAGCGAGCGGACGGAACGGAACGACGAAGGGGTAGACACCCATCTCGATGAGTTCCGCTGCCCCGGCTACCAATTCGTCCGGATCCTCGCCGAGGCCGACCAGAATGTAGGTCGAGACCTGGTTGCGCCCGAATATCCGGACTGCCTCTGTCCAGGCCGCACGGTACTCGTCCATCGAGACCGAGGCCTTGCCCGGCATCCACCGGCGTCGAACGTCGTCGTCGAGAGATTCGACGTGGATACCGATGGATTCGGCTCCGGCGTCGTACAGATCCTGAATGGTCTGCAGGTCGCCGGGAGGTTCGCACTGCACCTGAATCGGCAACTGCGGAACCACCGCCTTGATGGCGCGCACACAACGGGCCAGATGACGGGCACCGCGATCCTTCGCGGCCGAAGTGCCTGTCGTCATGACCATTTGGGTGACGCCGTCGAGCCGCACCGCAGCCTCGGCTACCTCGGCGAGTTGCGCCGGGGTCTTGACGGCGATGGTGTCGCCGGCGTCGAGCGAGGCCTCGATGGAGCAGAAGCGGCAGCGTTGATCGGCGTCGTAACGGATGCACGTCTGCACCACGGTCGTAGCGAGAACACTGGACCCGTGGAGCTTGGCGATCTTCTCGTAGGCGATCCCGTCAGCGGTGGTGAGGTCGTAGAACTTCGGCCGGTCGACGGCCTCGACATCGAGACCGATGTCGTTGCCGTCGAACAACACTCGACCCTCTTCGAGTACGTACGGGCTGAGCGGATTGCGCGGGATGGCTGCGCCGAGGCCATCGATGCGGACATGTCCATCGTCACTCGGGCCGGCACCGGCAGTTCTGGACACCGGCGTTGCTCCTCGAATTCCGAGCAACGCCAGATCCACACGCGTAGAGATGGACATCGGGATCCCCTAGACCATGTAGGTCGAATTGATGATGGCACCCTTGCGCGCGTAATGGATCAGCGCGTCCTGCACGTCGAGGGGGTGGGCCGGGATGACACCCTCGATGAGGTCCTCTTCGCGGCCACCGTGCAGCGCGAGCCCGAAGCGGCAGCAGAACACGGTGCCACCTTCGGCGATGAACGTCGCGAGCGAATCGTTGATGTTCTGCTCGCCCGGGAAGCCGGAGTCACCGGTCGTCGGAAAGCCGCGAGTGGCAAGGCAATTGATAGCGCCCGGGCCGTAGAAGTACATGGCCGACTCGAAGCCCTTACGCAGGGCGCGCGTTGCCTGGAGCACAGCGACGAAGGAGACAGACGACTCGTGCGCGATGCCGTGCACCAGCGTGAAGTAGCTCTCGCCGTTCTCGGCCTTGTAGTCGGGGAAGATCTTGGTGGAACCGTAGATGTTGCTGCCCTTGGGGAGTGAAGGGTGCGGGATCTCTTCGAGGGACTTCTTGATGTTCTCGGCGATGGACTGGTCGAGGTCTGACACGGGTGTCTCCTGAGGTTCGCAGAACTGGCTGAATGCAGTGGGCAACTACTCGAGATGCGGTGGACACCGATGGCCACCTGAGGAAGAGAGGTCATGTCCGGCGAAAGAGCAGATCCTCTTCGGCCATGGAACAAGTACAAGCCCCATCCATTTCCGATTGGTCACGCTCGGAACAACTCCGTGTTGCCAGGGCCTCACAGTGTTGACGTGGTGTTACGCGACTACTGTGAAGGCTGGTCCACCTATCCACTGCGAGCAGGACGAGGAACTCGATGATCGGCGCCGTCACCGGCTTGTTGTATGCGTTGTCGCTGGTAGTGGGCATCTGGGTGCTCGCGAAGCTCGCCATGAACCGACCGGTCCTGTTGAAGAACAAGTCCGATCGAGCGTTGTTCTGGACCATCGCCGCCACCGAGGCCGTCGTCGCGCTGCAGGCCGTCATCGGGTTCGTCATGATGTTCACCTCGGACCGCGAGATACACCGGCTGACGTTCGGGTCCTACCTCGTCGGGCTGCTGTTCCTGCTCCCCCTGGGCACGTGGTGGTCCCTGGGCGACCGCTCCCGCGGCGGCACAGCGGTTCTCCTCGTTGCCGTCCTCACCCTCGCGGCCATGGTGCTGCGCCTGAGCCAGATTTGGGCCGGATATGCCTGACAACCTCCAGCAAGCCACGCGCACCGGATTCGGGCGCTTCCTCATCGCCGTCTACGCCGTGTTCGCCGTCGCCGCGACAGCGCGCTCGATCGTGCAGCTCACCACACGATTCGACGACGCACCGGTGGCGTATCTGCTGTCGGCTTTCGCGGCAGTCGTCTACATCGTCGCCACGGTAGGACTGGCCCGAGCAACAGAAGCATCCCGACGCGTGGTGACGGTCTCCTGCATCATCGAACTCGTCGGAGTCATCGGCATCGGCACCCTCAGCTACATCCAGCCCCAGGACTTCCCGGAGCCGACGGTGTGGTCGCACTTCGGATCCGGATACGTCTTCATCCCGGTCATCCTCCCCATCGCGGGACTGTGGTGGTTGCGAAAGACTCGACAGCAGTAGGGGTCCGACTGCGTCGGAAAAGGGTGGGCGGACCGACACGCATCCGTCCTTCATATCCGTTCTGGGAGATGGGACCGACGCGACCGAGGACTACCTGTTCCAAATCCGGCCGGAGAGGGAGCGAAGCAACCTCAGTTCACCGAAGTCGTCCGACCGCGCGTGGATCATCCAGCTGCGTCCCTACCACGGGGTACCGACAGACTTTGAGTTCCCAATAGTTCTGCAGGGCAATAGTTTTCGATTGCACTATGGTTGTCAGCCGAATGTTTGTTCGATACACCTGCTCGCATGACCCCGGAGATCTGGCAACTGAGCGAGAGCGAACTCCTCGCCGACGCCGCTGCGGTCTCCCACCAAATTCAGCTGCTCGAAGCCCGACGGATCGCTCTCGTCGCCGAGATCGACACCCGCGTCTCGCGGGAGAAGCTCGGCTTCCCAGGGCCCGCCGGCTGGCTGACCTCCACAACCCTGCTCTCACCGTCCAAGGCCACCAAGATCGTCGCCCTCGCCCGCGGCATGGCTGCGTT
>NZ_JBEYIW010000027.1:0-50976 GCF_040636045.1 Rhodococcus sp. NPDC006774
CCTGCGCTTCTGCGAACTCGACGACTGACACATGCTCGACTGACAGACGATTCACTGCTCCCGCCCACGGATCGCTTGACATGTATAGGACCGTCCTGGGTCACCCTGATCGTCGGTGTCCTCGCCGTCGTCGGCGTCGCCCTGACAGTCCGCCAACGCACCATCGCGGACAAACGCGCCCAAGCCTGGCAACGGATCACCTGGTGCCTCGAACGCACCACCAGCGACAACGAAGCCGAAGCCGCCCTGGGCTGGGACATCTACACACCGGTGACCGACTCGCCGCTCATCACCCGAACCGAACGAGACGTCCTGCGCGCTGTCGCGACCCGGGCATTGTGGCGAGCACTGGCGTCACCGGCACAAACCGAGGACACTGACAACCAGAACGAGCAGGAGGACCCACGATGACCACCACCGAGAAGCGCACCACCGCCGCCCGACCACAGGTCGCGCGGGCCGCAGCACGGGCATCGGTCGCGTTGTACGAACGCGACGGCCTCGAGGTACCCCAGTGGATCCGTGACGCCGCCGAAGGGCGCCCGACCACCCCACCAGCCGAACAGCCCTGACACCGGCTCACAGCCCGTAGACCGAAAGGGCCCGCACCCCGACACCGGGTGCGGGCCTTCTCCATTGCCTGGGATCGGGAAAGCGTGAGGGAGCAGGGTCGGGCCACCCTGCGGGCGTCCGCCGAATCGAACTCCGCTGCGCTCCGCACTGCTACACCCCGACCACAGCGCAGACGGGCCGCTCGTGCACGCGCGGTTCAGGCTTCAACCCGTTGCAGCGCAACACAATCTGTCGGTACCCGATGCCACACTCGAGGCCATGCGAATCCGAACCATCGACGGACCACCACTACCCGCCGAAATCGCCGAGATGACCGCCCGCGCAATCGCTCTGACGCAGCTACACCACGCCGCCAGACGTTCCATCAACGGGAACAACACCGCAGTGGGTGGTCTTGACGCGCTCACCAGCGCAGTTGAATATCCGTCCCCGTCAGCTGCCGAACGTATGAACGCTGACTAAAGCTTATATGTGCGGGTTACTCAGCGAGACAAAGCAACTGGCCGTCCGATGACAGGCCGGAGAGGTAGTGTCGAGCTATGCCTACTCTCCCGGAAGGTCAATCCCTGCTCGTTCGTACCCATTTCGCCGCCGACGATGTCTGGCAGCAGATTGCAGCTGATGCCCAAGCTTCTCACCGACAAGCCGACGGAACCGAGGCACAGGCTTTCCTTACCGTGGTCGACGACAGCGAGTTCAGTGACCTGACACCAACCGATCTTGCCGAATTGATCCCGTCACCACCGCCGTATTACGTGTTTGTGGTCGACCGACAAGCGTGTGAACAGCCCGAGCATCCCGTTCTCGTCCTCGATATTGCAGAAGGCGTCGCACCTGCCTCGTTCCGCGTGATTCCCAGTCGACTCGCGGTGGTGGAGAACAACCTGTCCATAGCAAACCTGAGTTTCGACGAGCTGCGCTCCCAGGCCGACCCTGACGGGGTGTACCGCGGTACACCCGCGGAGCCGCTTCCGGCGGAACGGAGCGTGAACCATGAGGATTTGGTCGGTGCTGCAAACCGCGCAGAGGAGACACCAGTCGTTCAGCAACTACGACAAGATCTCGAGGCGAACCACGCACCCACCCTGACCGCGAGACTCAATAATGATTTGTACGACACATACACCGTATTGGCTGGTCAAACCCACCGACCTGATCTAAAAGTCGGTCGCGACGAAATGTTGGAAGTCCTCGAGCACGGGGGGAGGGGGTATGGCATTCATCTGCCCCTGATCGACAGTTACTGGACGATCTTCTTGGATCCATCGAGTTTGGATCTACAGGCCGCGATGAAAGTCTTCTATCCGCCGCAACCCGCCCCACGGCGACGCCCGGCATAACCGCAGCTCGATGGCCGGCCCCGAGAACGCCGGGACCGGCCATCGACGGTGTCAGGAAATCGCGAACTCGCTGACCTGAGTCGTTCCGTCCTCCGCGTACACGGGAACAGTCTTAGGGGCAGATCCGAACACCTCGGTGCCGTCGATGTTCTGCTTGCGCAGCTTAGAAGCTTCGGCCGGCGACGTGGCTCCGCTGTCGAGGTCCTGCTTGAGGATGTATCCCTGCACTCCGTCGGTGCCGATCGCAGCGACGAGGTCGGGCAATTCCGCGTCGGACGGTGCGGTGTCGCCCGGTCCGAAGGATTGACCCGCTGCATTGGTTCCCGACTCGACAGTGGTCGTTTCGGACTCGGAGGTGGTCGCGGACCGGGCAGCCGGGGCGGTCCAGTCCAGCGGGTTGCTCGGGAAAGTCAGGGCTTCGCGGTATTTGCTTCCATCCCATACCGCAGTGAAACCGTGACTGTTGTACGAACCTGTCCCGCAGGTCGCGGTCGTGCCCAGTGTCAGTGAAGCTGTACCGGTGGAGCTGTACTTGTAGCCGACAGCCTCACACAATGCTCCGCTCTTGAACAGTCGAGCTCGCACGCCGATGTCACCGGGTGCGACCTGCTGGCCGAAGACAGAGTAGATCTTCGACTGTGCGGTCAGGTTGGGCGAATTGATGATTGTGGAGGTGTTCAGGAACTGAACACCTGCGCCGTTACTTCCTGCTGGGCCGACCCAACCGGTGACAACGTCCGCGCTAGCAGCGCCTGGAGCGGCGAGCACCAACGCTCCTAGCAGGGCGGCGATGGTAGCTGTTTTACGTAGTGGTCGAGTTCTCATGTTCGAGGCCTTTCCGTTGGGTACCTTTTATCGGATTCTGAAGATGAAACGGGCTCGTTCAGCCGATTGCCGAAACGAAGTAGTCGTCACCGGGCATCACTCTGTTCCCGCGGTAAAATTCGACCATAAGGGTGCCTTGTTTATTGTTCTCGGTAAGAGGGACCCATCGGACGGTCGACCCGTAGCCGCCCTGCACGGTCGATGCGAAAGGGTATTCATCGCAGGATGGGTCTTTCATGTTGAGAGGTTTCTCGCCGAGTAGATCCAACCGCTGTTGTGACGACCGTGGGCATGCGGCGTCCCGATTTGCCTGATTGTCAGCAGAATTTCCACGAGTCAGCGGCGCGCCAGTACCAGGAATTCCGAAACCAAAGGCAGCCTGGCCAGCCTTAACTGTCTGAGATATGTTCGGGAACGCTGCTTGGGTGTACTGGACAGTCGGCTTCTCGTTCGGGTTGACGCAGCCGGTGCCGTAGTTGACTGATTGAGCAGCATCACACCTGAATTGCTGGCCGGTGGTGCGCGTGCGAACGGGAGTACCATCCAAGTCGTTCGCCGGCGAGTCTCCAATGTATATGAATTGAAGCGTTCGCTTGTCGAACGCGTTTGTCGCGTTTCTCGTCACATAATGCTCGTACTGCTGGTACCCAGTCCCTCCGATGACCATCGGAAAAACGTAGGCGGGATAGGTAGTGGTGCTGTCGTTGGCGAGATCGAGAACAACGAGTTGGAAAGAGTACGTACCCGGAATGGTGGTTGTTGGAGAAGTCGACGAGACATCGCCGTAGAATTGGATCACGTTTTCTTTGGTCTGTGTCTGAAGAGGGCTACGGACCTGGAGAGTGACGTCGATGACCCAGTTTCCGATCGGCTCCAACGGGCCGTTAGGGAAATTGGGTTGAATGAATTGCTCGACGATGGTCGAATATGTTTTGCACGACTGAAAACGTGTTTGGAAACATATAGGACCGGATTGGCGTGCAGATATACCCGACTCCTCGGCATGCTTCTGTGTCAGCCTTTGTGCAATTTCCTCCGCTTCGGCAGGGTCGGTCACTTCGCGAGAACTCCGCTTTTCGACCACCTTCTGACCTGAGGTGGTCGTCGCTCCGGAGTCCGGTGGCACCTCGACTGGAGGCGCATTCTGGCCAGGTGGAGTGCCCTCTATGTCGCCCGGCGCCTCGTTTATCGACGGCACCTGAACCTCCACCGGAGCGGAGTCGCCCCCCGAGGGGCTGGGCTCGACTGGTTGCGCGCTGGCGGTGACGCTAGGTGCCGCGATGACGACCAAGCAGGTAAGACCAGTAGCCAACAACCTTGCGAACGAGCGAACTGCTGGCTTCTTCACGACTTTCTTCCGCACTGATTCCTCGTAAGGTCCGTCTGCCCAGACGCCATTACGCTTAAAAGCAGCGTCAGGCAGAATTCGGGCAGGAGAGTGGAACGTCCGAAAAAGACGTGGAGGCCGCCCCGACTACTACAAGGTGCGTGCCACAGGCGCTCGGTGAGCGTAGGCAAACGCTACCAACAGCTGGCTTGTCTTGGCAACGGAAACAGAAATTACGGAACCTGTGGTCGGAGCGTCACCAGGATTGCTCTGGAGCGGTCATCGAGGTCGATAGCTCTCGCAGACACCGACACCGCGACATAATCCGAATAGGGTGTCAGAAAACGAAATTCGGCCGATTCCACAGCCCCGGCTTGCGCAACTTTCAAGGATTGTCCGATTCGGATTGCATCAGGAATGTCACCGGGGTGTAGAACCGGTTTAGCGCCGGGTAAGTGGCTTGTTTGCCATGCAATGCCAGTCGGAGCGTCGCCATACCAGTACAAAAGCTGAAGTGAATCGGGGTCAGCGATCGCGCGATACTCCGAGGGATCGGACAGCGACCGTGCAACCAGCGTATCCAGACCCGCGTTACGTCGATCGATGTGTTCAGTACCCTCCGAAGGACCAATATCCACAGACACTCCCCGAACAACCCGATGAGGTTCACCAGTAGGGCCGATGCCGTCGTGGAGAAAGTGTGCCGTGAACTGCATACGCCGATGTGCACCCGATGGACGGCATTCCACACCGACCTCTTGGAGCACAGTTCCCGGCCCACCGGAAACGAGCTGCGCCAGCACCGATGCTGTGGCGTCCCCAAGATCCAGCTTCGCCAAACCATCCGGAATCGGCCGACTCAGATCAACGCCGAGCTCAGCCCACGTCTGAGTCGCGCTCACGATCGGGCTGCGCCGGGCCACCCCTGAGGTCAAGTCCCACTCGAATGCCCACGCCGAGGGCCGATCACGCAGAGGAGCCAGACGATTAGCAACCTGAACCCACACGCCATGAACGCGACCAGACACATCGTCGGCAATCGGATCAACGCCAACCGTCCGCGAACCATGACTACACCGAACAGGGCTCCCATTTCGGCACACCTGCATGACAGCATCCAGTACGGCCTCGGAATCTCTACGCCAAGTATTTCGGTTGTCCTCATTCCTGGATATCTCGGAGTCGGACCCCGGTGTCATCGCGGGATCTCGTGGCGGGCCGAACCCCAGGGGAGGAAGAGGGAGTAAGCCGCTCAACAGCGGCAAGCGCCCGCATCAGCCGCGCGGGTGACCGCCTGCGGTCGCGTCGAAATGTCGCTATCTGTTGTCGGGCTGGTCTCGACCGGGCCGAGTTACGTCAGTGTGTACAACGCCTGGGGGCTGGCTGCGTAGGCGGTGTCGTAGTCGACCGCGGTCAATGCCTCGACGGACCCGGTTGCGGAACGCTTCTGCCAATCGGCGCCGTTGCGACTACGCCAGGCGTATCCGTCGGTGTCGATCCCCCACAGTGCATCGCCGGCACCGGCGAGCAATACCAAGTTCGGTGCGTCGAGGACAGGAGAGAATGTTCGGGCCGTGTCGGTGCTGTGCTGAAGTCCATCAGGTGTCACCGCCCATACTCCGGAGCTCGTAATCGCCAACGACGCCGCGGGCGCAGCGGCGCCGGGAGTCCAGGTGGAGCCGCTGTCGGCGGAGACGAGTAGACCGGTACTGCCATCGAATCCGACGAGGATGCGTCCATCGGCAGCCAGCGCGTGGAAGTCGACTTGTCCCTCCAGTGACCGATCCGACCACGACATTCCGCCGTCATTGCTGCTACGCAGTCCCAGTGGGTTCGCCGCCGTGCTGGATTCGCCGGGATGACCGGAGGTGAAGAGGGTATCGGTGGCCGGTACACCCGACAAACCCATGAAGTCATCGTCGGAAGAGCCGACCCTGGTCAGGTTTCCGGACGAACCGATGGCGAAGAGTCCTGTGTGGCTACCAGCGAGGACGGTGCCATCGGCGTTGACGTGCAATCCGTGCACATGAGCCAGTGAGGAGGTGAAGTCGACCACTGCCGGATCGGCCGCGCCGTCAGTCGCTGCCGGAGCGGAACATCCAACGAGGGACAGAGCTGCGATCAGAGACGGCAGCAGGATGCGGGAAAGCGAGATGGACATAAAGTGCGGTTCTCGTTCTGTCGATGAGGGCTCGGTGATGTAATCGCTTGAGCGTCAACGCCAAGTGATCTCCCGGTCAGGCGCGGTGAACATGACCGGATACGGCGGCTGAGGTGGACGTGACTGCTCGGGCGGTATGTGCGGGACGACGTAGACGCATCGACCTTCATCTCCATTCACTTAATCTCCATTCACTTAATCTCCAATCACTGAGGCGATGTACGAGCGCGGATCGTTCGGCGGCGAACAGCCGTGGCAGCGACATCGCACCGACGATCGGTATCGGCTGAGTGCGAACAATTCCGACACCTTCACCCGCCTCGCCGTGGCGAGCACTCAACTACTAACCAGCATAGTATTTCGGGCAGGTCAGGCCGAAGTGCCCATCCGGTTCGGTGTCATCGCAGATGCGCCGGTGCGTCGCCCGGGGTGATGCCGACGTGGACGTGGTCGCTGTGCACGTCGTCGGTGAAGAATCCTGGACGGTCACCGTTGAGGTCGGTCGGACCTCCGACCTCGGTTGCGCCCAGTAGAGCTGCCGCAGTGACGAATTCGGAGATCGTTGGGTTGTTGAAGGGATCGTCGACAACGCGCCGACCGTTGATTTCTCGGATGTCCACCGCTCGTCCCACTGCGTGGTTGGACAAGCGCGGGTGCGGGAAGACGGTCTGGATGTGACCGGTGTGCATCACCTGCACTGCGTAGGTGAATCGATCGGCAAGTCCGAGCATGATCTGGAGCACATTGTTGTTGATGCGTCCGGTTCCGATGTCGAGTCGTGCAGGCTCGGAGAGCGTGATGCGAGGGTTGCTCAGCACCGACGACGCAGCGGCGGTCAGTGGTACTGGGGACCCAAGAGAGGTCAAAGGGTTGATCTTTTCCACCGTCCAGGCCGCGCCAGCGGCGATGTCGCGCTTGAGCCGGATATCGAGTGCCATCTGCCGGGTCGTCTCAGCCGGCTGCGCGAGCGTGGGGCGTTGTAGGAGTTGGTCGAACAGCACGATCACTGCAGCACTCTCTGGACCGATTCCGGCGTACTGCGGATACACCACTCGCAGGGTGCTGGCGAGGGCCTCGTCGGGTTGAAGCAGTGCTGCCGTCGCCGCGACTTCGAGCGATACCCCTGCGGTGCGCAAGCTGTCGAGTACTCCTCCTCCCTCGCTCCAGCTGCCACCTGCTTCGAGGAAGCTCGTCGCTGCGCGTTTGATCTCGGGCATCACTTCGCCAGCTGTCGGCATCCACCGCCCCGGATTCACCGGGGCCGATGATCGACTGCTCGGTGCGCTCACGGCCGGGGACCGTGCGGGAGATGCGTTACTGCTCGGTGCGAGGCTGGGGGATTGTCTGTCGGCGGTGTTGATGGTGCAGCTGACTGTGAGCGGCAAAACCGCTGCGGCTGTGAGCAGTTGTCGACGGCTGACTGTGATGGCGTTTCCTTTCGTGCGCGGGGGTCTCAAGGGTGAGTGTCGTGGGTGATCACCGCGGCGGCGGTAGCGGCAGGCCGGGAATGTCGATACTGGGCGGCGCTGGCGTGGGCGTGCGGTCGGGGGCGGGGGAGCCGTCACTGATGTACAGCGTGATCAGCGATCCCGGGATCGCCGCGCCGGATGGGGATGTGCCGGTAGCGGTACCGCGAGCGCCCTGACCGGTGGTGGTGACGACGGTCACCTAGAATCCTGCTGCTTCCAATCTCGATGTGGCCGACGACTGGCTCATGCCGCTGACCTCAGGTACTTGGCCGTTGGCGGAGCCGCGGACGTATTTGTCGTCGACCGGTGGCAGCTCGATGGGGCCGAAGTTCGTGGCGATTGGGTCCATCGCGTCGTACCAGGTTCGTGCGGGTTCGTTACCGCCGTAGAGGTTCCCGGAGCTGCAGGGCCGCAGTGGGAAGGAGCAGATCTGGCCCGGTGTCGGTGAGTCACCGTAGGTGTAGACGGCGGCGGCGTAGCGGTTGGTGAAGCCGAGGAACCCGAGGATCGGTTGGATTCGGTAGTGCCGGTTTTCCCGGACATCGGCAGCGTCCAGCCCACGGACCCGGCCGCCGATGCCGAGGTTCCTCCGGGTTGGTCGTCCTTGCTCATCGCGTTGGCGAGTGTGTTGGCCAGGCCGGGTTCGACGACCTGCTCGCACGCTTGTTGTGTGACCGGTACAGCTACACCCTCGCGGTCGGAGATGGAGTCGATCGGGTTCGGCGGGCACCAAGTACCTCCCGAGGCGAGGGTAGCTGCGACGTTGGACAGCTCGAGCGGGTTGACCCAGGTAGGTCCGAGTGTGAACGAGCCGAGGCTTTGCTCTTTCTGGAGGTCGGCCATGCTCTGCTCGTCGAATCCAGACGAGCCGGGGAGGGTGTAGGAGCGAAGCCCTAGCCGCACTGCCATGTCGACTGTCGGTGTGACACCGACGGACTCGAGCAACTTCACGAACGCCGTGTTCGGTGATTGCGCCAGTGCGTCGGTGACCGTCAGCGCCGGTGGGTAGTTTCCGACGTTCTCCACGCAGTAAGCGCCCGCCGGGCAGTTACGCGCGCCGCCGTCGCCCAACCCCCTGACCTCGACGCGCCGGGGAACCTGCAGTGTGGCGTTGGTGCCGAGTCCGCGTTCCATCGCGGCGGCAGTGGTGAATATCTTGAAGATCGACCCGGCGCCGTTGCCTACGAGTGAATACGGTTGCGGCTGAACCGTTTCGTCGGCGTCGGCATCGAGTCCGTAGGTGCGACCACTGCCCATGGCGAGGATGCGGTGTTCGTCCTGTCCGGGTGCGACGACATTCATCACGGTGGCGACACCGTCGAGGTCGGGATCTGTGTTCGCGGTCAGTGCGGCCTGGGTCGAGTTCTGCACCGCCGGGTCGAGAGTCGTTTTGATCAGATAACCGCCCTCGTCGATCTGCTCGCGGCTGATACCGGCGTCCTCAAGATATTGGAGTGCGTAGTCGCAGAAGAACCCTCGATCACCGGCGGCGATGCATCCACGTGGGAGGGTGTTGGGCTCGGCCAGCACCCCCAATGGCTCGGATTTGGCGGCCTCGAATTCTGCGGCTCGGTTCGGGATGGTTTCGATCATGTTGTCCAAGACAAGGTTTCGGCGGCTTGTGACTCCCTCGACGTTGGTGTACGGGTTCAGTGCCGAACTGGACTGAACCATCCCTGCCAGCATCGCTGATTGCGTCGCCGTTAACTCGCTGGCATCGACACCGAAGTAGGTTTGCGCGGCGTCTTGGATGCCGAACGAGGCATTGCCGAACGGAACCAGGTTCAGATAGCGGGTCAATGTCTCGTCTTTGGTCAATTCTCTGTCCAAGGACAACGCCATTCGGATCTCGCGGATCTTGCGAGCCGGCGTGGTCTCGATCGCGGCACGCCGCTCGGCGTCGGTGTCAGCGACGACCAGTAATTGATAGTTCTTCACGTATTGCTGATCGAGTGTCGATGCGCCCTGCTCGACCTGCCCGCTGGTGGTGTTGGTCAAGAACGCTCGCAACGTTCCCTGCCAGTCCACGCCCTGGTGTTCTGCGAAGCGCCGGTCCTCGACGGAGACGATCGCAAGCTTCATCTCGTTGGAGATCTTCGCGCTCGGCACTTCGGAACGGCGTTGCTCGTATAGCCACGCGATCGGGTTGCCTGCCACGTCCGTCATCGTCGAGATGGCAGGAACTACGCCCTCGGCGAGTTCGCCGGAAACGTTGTCGTCGGTGTCAGCGGCGCGGTTCGAGACGTATCCCAGGCCACCGACGATGGGGAACAACACTCCTGCAAGCAGCACGCCTGCGAGCGCAGTGCATCCCACGAGTTCGAACACCGTTCGTCGGGTGCTTGACATCATCGTCTCGTTTCTGTCGACGGGGCAGTGCTCGCGGTCGTCCGGGTTGGTGGGACCGACAAGGGGAGCGGAGCACGGCCGCAGCGGCCGTCTAGCTCTCGCCGGTAGGTCTGCATGGTCCGGCCATCTCGATCGAGACGGTTTCCGCTTTTCTGCCATCCGAGGCGCTCGTAGAAGCCGCCTGCATTGTCGGCCACCCCGAGATCGGTGGACAGCTCGGCGCAACGTGCACCTGCCCGCGCAGAGTCGGATTCGAACCAGTCGAGCAACTGTGCACCCACTCCGATCCCTCGCACCCGTGGGCTCACCGCTATCGCAACGACGACGGCGACACTGTCGGCCGGGGGAGTCTCGGGTTCGCCGTTCGGCAGTGGGATGGGCCGAGCGCGCGCCACCGCTCTGCACCAGGGGCGAAGACGCGTACGAACGAACCGCATGGCGGTGCGCGGGCGGACTGCCATCGCCGCACCGGCGTGTGCAGCCAACGGCAGCACGGTCATCTTCTCGCGCAGTAGATCACCGATATGGGCATGGTGATCGAGGGTGCCGAGGAGGAATCCGACGACGGCGCCTTCGCTATCGGTTGCGACAAGAGCGATGGCGTGTCGTCGGTTGACGAAGCTGCGGTGCCACCGGCGCAGGAACCGTGCTCCCAGCTCGGGGAACAGGCCAATCGGTAGCTCGTCGAGGTGCAACTGCGCGCTCTGCGGTAGATCGTGCGGCCCGGCCTCGCGAAGGACGATCGCGACTCCGGGAGGAGGCGCGGCGGGGTTGGGATGAGGGAAACAAAGGTGCGGCGTAGACGATGAAACGTTGAAGAAGATATGCATGGCGTTGTCCTCGACGAGGCAGGCTCGCGCCCTCACCGCGGAGGCGGCGCGCGAGAAGAAAGGTGGACCGATCTGCGCAAACGCAGACCTCTCACACCCTCAGAAGGCATGCCGCGTCGAGCACGTTCATCGGCGCAGGGGGAGAGACCGACCTCTCAGTTGGCGACGATCTCGATGCCTGTAGACCTCGAAGCTGGTGCAGTAGCACTGTCCATCCGGTCCGGCGCAGCAACATTGCCAGCCCTAGCGCAAGGATCGCCACCGCTATGTGGACGGACCCGATCAGGGATCCGTGATTGTCGTGATGACTGGACGCGCTACCGCCGATCCCCTCGTCCTGCTCCGGCGCCGACGTGTGCTCGATTTCCGGGACGCTCTCGATGACCGCAGCCAGCGGAGCGTGGCCGGGCTCTGCGGTGGTGTGTGCGACCTGCGACATCATCAGCACCGCCACTGCCGTGGCCGCCATGATGGACCAGAGCAGAATTCGGCGAATACACTCGCTCAACCGAATCGGACACACACGACGAAAATAGCAGATCCATGTCGCCGTCTACCCGCGCTAGCGACGAATACCGTGTGCGGTGACGCCTCCAGCGTTCCATGCGGGCCGCACCCTCAACTGCCAGGCATTGTTGGGTTCGACGTTGGCGCAGGGCCGTGGTGACCCAGAGGGCGGCGGGCCCGTCATCGAGCAGGTGCGCGGCGGCGCGATCCACGGTAACCAGTACATCCTCGTAGGCCAGTCGTAGTGGCGCTCGCTCATCGAGTTGGGACATCGCGACATCCTCGATCAACTGCAGAGGGAACCGCGCCGCTTCGTACTCGGCACGCAAAACAGCTAGTGCAAGTGTGCCTGATCTCACCGCACAGGTATTACTCCGCGGGATGAAACGCGTTTGGACGGCATGAGTAGAAGAACCGATCCGCGCCTACCGTGGGGCCGAAAGCGGCCTAAACCGAACCGCAGCCCGGCAGCGTTCCGGATGGACTAAGTACCACGTTTGTGGTTGCAGCACTTACCCTCTCGCCCAGGCGACTACCGCGCACAACTGCACACGGCCCATCAACTACTATGTTGCATAGTAATTGAGATGCAATCGTCGAAAGGGTGTGGCGGTGTGACAGCTGATCAAACCCCGGCGCTCACATCGCAGGGACGGTTACGCAGAGCAATCGCTGCGGTGCGCAACAGGTGGCGGCAACTGACCTCGATGCGAACGGCACTGGTGCTGCTGTTTTTGCTCGCTATCGCAGCAATCCCAGGCGCCCTGCTGCCACAGCGCAATCTCAACACCCAGGCGGTTGATTCCTACATCGCAGCGCGCCCGGCTCTCGGGGCCGTCATGGACACGCTGGAATTGTTCGACGTATTCGGAAGCTTCTGGTTCACCGCCATCTACGTCCTACTGTTTGTGTCGTTGATCGGCTGCCTGACTCCCCGAATGATCGAACACGGTAAAGCCCTTCGCGCACAGCCAGTTCGCGTACCCCGAAACCTTTCGCGACTACCGCTTCATCATTCGGGCGCTCTCGCCGGTAGCCCGAAAACCGTCATCGACGACATCGCGCCCCACTTGAGAGGGTGGCGTACTGCCGTTAGGCCCGAGCCCGATGGGGCGCTCACCCTCTCCGCCGAGAAGGGCTATACCCGCGAAGCGGGAAACCTACTTTTTCATTTCTCGCTGATCGGTCTGCTCGCGGCCATCGCCATCGGCAAGCTCTTCGGTTACGAAGGATCGGTCATCGTCATCGCCGACAACGGGCCCGGTTTCTGCAACACCTCGCCCGCCATCTACGACTCCTTCCGGGCCGGCAACAGCACCGACGGAACCGGGCTGGAGCCGTTCTGCATCAGAGTCAAGGACTTCAACGCCGACTACCTTGAGAACGGCCAGGCAGAGATGTTCACCTCGAACATCTCCTACCAGTCCGCCGACGACATCGCCGCAGACACCTGGCGCGACTATCAACTCAAAGTCAACGAACCCCTCCGGCTCGGAGATGAACGCATCTACCTCACCGGCCACGGATACGCCCCGGAATTCACCGTGACCTTCCCCGACGGTCAGAGTCGAACCGAGGCCCTGCAGTTCCGGCCCGACGACGCCACCACGTTCCTGAGTAGCGGGGCGTTGCGTTTCGATCCACCCGGCGGGACCTATGCCACCGCCGATGAGCGACGCCGCGGCCAGATCGCCATCGAAGGCCTCTTCGCTCCCACTGCGCAATTCAACGGAACCCTGCTCTCCTCCCGCTTCCCGGACTTGGTCGATCCTGCTGTGGCAGTGGATATCTACAAAGGAGATACCGGCCTCGACACCGGCATACCCCAGTCGATCTTCTCCCTGGACCAGGAGATGATCAACCAGGGCCGACTTGTCAAGCAGGATTGGGTGAACCTGCGTCCCGGTGAATCGACGACCCTCACCGACGGCACCAACATTCGATTCAACGGCGCCAAGGAGTTCGCCAACCTGCAGGTCGGATACGACCCCGCACAGTTGTGGGTGCTCGTGTTCGCGATCACGATGATGACCGGACTGTTGGTCTCGCTGGTGATCAAGCGACGTCGAGTCTGGTTCCGTGTACTCCCGGCCGAAACAGGCCGATCGAGCGTGGAGATGGGCGGGCTCGCCCGTACCGATCACGCCGGATGGGGACCCGAATTCGAGACCCTCCGCACCGAAATCTGGACGCCGCGGACAAAGAACCACTCCGAGACCCTCGATACAGAAACGGTGTAGCGCCATGCCGATCGACGACAACCTCGCCCGCTGGAGCGACATCAGTTTCGAGACCGCCTTCGTGGTCTACCTTCTCGCCGCGATCCTGTTCATCGCACAACTCGCAACGACACGAACAGCGACTCTGAGCCGGGCCTCGAGTCTGCATCCGCAACTGATCGCAGCGACATCATCGACACCGGGATACGTGCCGGTCCCCGAGCGAAGAGCCCCGTCCGAACGCCTGGGCCGCACGGGACTCGCCCTGGTAATGCTCGCACTCACTTTGCATATCGGGTCGATCGTCCTGCGCGGGATCGCCACTGGCCGCCCGCCGTGGGGAAACATGTACGAATTCGTCTCCGTCACATGCGCGGCCGGCATACTTGCCGGACTGATCGTGCTGCGCTCGGAGCAACTGCGCACACTATGGTTGTTCGTCCTCGTGCCGACCTTGATCCTGCTCTTCATTGCCGGAACTGTGCTCTATGCCAACGCGGCGCCCGTCGTACCAGCCTTGCAGTCGTATTGGCTCCCCGTGCACGTCTCCGTCGTCTCGCTCGGCAGCGGGGTGTTCCTGATCTCCGGTGCAGCCAGCACATTGTTCCTGATCCGGATCCGATATCCCAACAACAACGCCGTCCCCGACAGCAGAGTGGGCCGGATCGTCGCTCGTCTCCCCTCGGCGCACTCGCTCGACGTGCTGGCGTACAAGACCACCATCTTCGCGTTTCCCCTGTTCGGAATCGGTGTCATCCTCGGCGCGATCTGGGCCGAGGCCGCGTGGGGTCGGTTCTGGGGCTGGGACCCGAAAGAGACGGTCTCATTCATCGCGTGGATCATCTACGCCGCGTACCTGCACGCCCGGGCCACCAGCGGGTGGCGTGACACCCGGGCCGCGTGGATCAACATCGCCGGATTCGTGGCCATGCTGTTCAACCTGTTCATCATCAACATGGTGGTCTCCGGACTGCATTCGTACGCGGGTTTGAACTGATGTCGCCTGCTAGCCGCCGCCCTGTGCTTCGGCGAGGTCATGCGGCACCGGTCGCGTCAATCCCGCGTCGACCCGGCCGGTGTTGCCGACCGGGTATCGACCGGACCAGGATCCAGGAGCCACGACCACGATCCGAATCAACTGACTGCCTCGTGTCCGTAGTGCATTCCGGAGAGGGAAGTCACAGTGCCCCGAGCTTCGTCACCGGCCAAGACTGGGGCATCGACCGCGTCACCGATCCCACGATGTTCGAGACATCGGCGCAGATCCGTACTGCAGCAAAGGCGTCGACTTCATGAGACTCGGCCGCCCTACGGGGGCTCGCACACGCGAACAGAGCAGTCTGCCCGCCACGGCAACGGCATCCATCCTTGCCGTTGTACTCCTGGTCTCCGGATGTTCCGCAGGCGCCGACGCCGTGCCCTCCGGAGGTAGCTTCGATTTCGTTGCACCCGGTGGTCAAACCGACATCGTCTACGATCCCCCCGAAACGCGCGGAACCATCGGTGAACTCGCCGGACCCGATCTGATGGAGGAAGGTAAGAACACCGCTCTGTCGGACTATGACGGCGAGGTGGTCGTGATCAATCTCTGGGGTCAGTGGTGCGGCCCCTGCCGCGGCGAAGCCGACGACCTCGAAGAGGTCTACGAAGCAACCCGCGAGCGCGGTGTGCAGTTCCTCGGTATCAATGTTCGAGATCCGCAGAAGGACAAAGCGCAGGACTTCGTTGTCGACAACAATGTCTCCTACGCCTCGATCTACGACCCCTCGATGCGGACGCTGATCGCCCTCGGCGGGAACTACCCGACCAGCGTGATTCCCTCGACGCTGGTACTCGATCGAGAGCACCGGGTGGCGGCAGTGTTCATGCGTGCCCTCCTCGCCGAAGACCTGCTCCCTGTCGTCGAACGGATAGCAGACGAATGACTGTTCTTCTTGCCCAAGGCGGCGTTGGCTCGACGTTCCAAAATCTGGCATCGAGCGGACCTCTGGTACTGGCGATCGCCGCATGTATGCTCGCCGGGCTGGTCTCGTTCGCGTCACCGTGCGTGGTGCCCCTGGTGCCGGGCTACCTGTCGTACCTGGCGGGCATCGCAGGTGCCGACGTGCCGTCGCTCGCCGCCGCCTCGACTGGTGAAGCACCGCCGAAGCTGGCAAGCCGCTGGCGCGTGGCAGGTGCAGCGGGGTTGTTCGTCGCCGGCTTCACCATCGTCTTCGTCCTCGCCACCGCCTCGATTTTCGGGGTCATCGGCACCCTGCGCATCAACGAACAGGTGCTTCAGCAGGTCGGCGGTGCCATCACGATCATCATGGGCTTGACGTTCATCGGGTTCATTCCCGCATTCCAACGCGACACTCGATTCGCGCCGCAAACCATCTCGTCTCTTGCTGGAGCGCCGCTGCTCGGTGGCGTGTTCGCGCTCGGCTGGACGCCGTGCCTTGGCCCCACGCTCGCCGGGGTGTTGTCCGTTGCCGCTGGCACTGAAGGCGCAACCGCAGCGCGCGGCGTCACTCTCATCGTCGCCTACTGTCTGGGACTCGGTCTACCGTTCGTGGTCCTCGCGTTCGGCTCGAGTTCGGCGATGCGCGGTGTCGGCTGGCTACGGCGGAACTCGCAGAGAATCAAAGTGGCAGGCGGAGTGATCATGATCGCCGTCGGTGTCGCCCTGCTGACGGGGGTGTGGGGTCTGTTCATTGCCTGGATACGCAATGAATTCGTCAGTTCGGTTGTATTACCCATCTGAGAAGGAAACCGAGCAGCCGCACGTGCAAGACCACGCCTCCCCAACTGCCAGTGCCGGTGGTATCGAACCCACTCTCTGTCGACGGCGCGCCCCCGCCGGGCCGCGATGACCCGATCCGAGAGCCGCCCCCTGTCCCTACCGCGGGTCTGCGTGTCCCAAGGACCCCGCAGGCGGGTGCATCAGCAGGGGAGGGCATGTTTCCGGGGCCGTGTTGATCGGTGTGGCAGCTAAAAGGGCCAGGTCCTTCGAAACCGAAGGGCGGGGCTCGGTATTAGCCGAGCCCCGCCCTACGGTTGATAGTTCCCAGAATTGAGAGTTACTGGGCGAGCAAACTTTCCATTGTGGAGATTTCGCTCTGCTGCGCATCGATGATTGTGGAGGCAAGCTCCTTGGCATCAGCATTGGAGCCGTCGGCCAACTCGATCTGAGCCATCTCGATTGCCCCCTTGTGGTGCTCGATCATCATGGTGAGCCACATGGAGTCGAACTCCGCTCCGTTAGCGGCCGACAACATGTCCATGTCTTCCTGGCTCATCATGCCGGTCATGCCACCGCTCCCCATGTCCATACCGCCCATGTCCATTCCGCCCATGTCCATTCCGCCCATGTCGGCGGACGCTGCGGGCTGTCCCCATGCGGTGAGCAGGGCATTCATCTGCTCCATCTCCGGTGCTTGAGCTGCTTCGATGGCCTGGGCCAGCTCGATGACCTGAGCATTCTCGGTTCGGCCGTCGACAAGTGAAGCCATCTCCACCGCTTGTGCATGGTGGGGGTACATCCCTTCGACGAACGTGACATCGGCATCGTTGAATTCGGCCGATGCTTCGGCGGAATTCTCGGAGGACGACGAGGCCGGTGTATCGCTGCTCGACATGCCGGGCATGTTCATTTCGCCGTCGTTACTGCTGCAGCCAGCGAGAACTGCGGCGGCGACAGCGGAAGCCGCCGTTATCGCGATCGTGAAACGGGTAGATCGATTCGAACGCATAACAAACTCCTGAAATTATGGTGGGGTGGTTCGGATCGACAGGCACACTGACCCGTCGACATCTGTGTCTCACACAACGGTGAGTCACCTGTCAGATCCGAAGCACAGACAATTCGGAGAGAGTGAAAATGGTCCAGGGCGGCGGGTGCCCGGTTCGACGACGAACTGCCGACAGCCGCGCAGCGTGGACGAGAGAACCGGCGAAGCCCACAACGATTGCCCGTAAGACGGCCAACGCCGCGACAGCACCGATGATAGCCAGACACAGATGCATGACCGAGCTGTGATCGCCACAGCCGTTCCCGCAGTGTGCTGCGGAACCACTCTCCGATGCTGTCGCAGATGATGCTCCCGAATGCTCGTCGACGGCAGGTGGAGCGCTCACCGTCGAGGTCATCGAGTGTTCGCCGATACTCGTCGCCGTTGCGAACGACATCGGCGCAGAATGCATGAGAAGGACTCCGAACAGCACTATCGAAGCGCAAACAGCACCTAGGAGCCACTTCTGGTTCATAGGTTCCGTGGCTGAAGTCCTCACCGGTTCGATCTTACCGGTCTGCCACACGGGCATCCGGTCTCCTCGCAGTCGCGGCGTCCGGACCGTGGACATCGAATCAGGTGGCGATGGGCCGGTTGATTGCGGTCACTTCATCCCAGGGAACGGGCGCGACTTTGACGACGTCGCCGCCGGTGGGGGCGTTGACGTATTTCCCGTCGCCGATGTAGATCCCGATGTGTCCGATCGGTGAGTAGAGAGAGATGAAGTCACCCGGTTGCACTGATTCGCGGGAGACAGGTGTGCCCGCTCGTGCTTGGTCTGCGGCCACGCGTGGAACGGTCAGTCCCAGTTGTTTGTAGGCGAAGTAGATCAGTCCGGAGCAATCGAAGGACCCCGGCCCGGTAGCTCCCCAGGAATAGGGTTTGCCGAGTTGGTCGAGGGCGATGCGCATCGCCTCCGCTGATGTTCCACTCGCAGCCGAGACGGCGGCGGGTAGCTCGGAAGGATTCGTGGTGCCGGGGCTGACGATGGCAGCTCGATCCGCATCGGTGAGGGCGGCGAATTGGTCGGTGATTTTGGCGATCTGATCGGCCAGGTCGGTCTGGCGTTGCTCGAGGTCGCGTTGTGTACGTGCGGCGTCCGCCTCGGCTACCGCAGCGGACGCCTGTGCTTGCCGGGCTTGTTCGAGCTGGTCTCGCGCTTCGTCGTCGATCTGTGTCGAGTCGGCGAGTGCAGCGGCTCGATCGGCGAGGATCCGGTCCAACAACACCATCTGATCGAGTAGTTGCTGTGGGCTGTCCGCGACCAGAACGGCCCCGAGAGGGGATTGCGGTACACCTTTGTACGCGGCGTCGACAGCTGTGGCCAGTGCTCGACGGTTGGCAGATGCGGCCACTTCGGCTTCCCGAGCCGCCGCCGAGGTCTCGTGGGCGAATTGAACTGCGGTACTCAGTTCGCCGCGGCGACGATCGAGGGTGTCCTGCGCGGCGTACATGCTCTCGGTGAGAGTGAAGGCGGTCGCATTGAGTTCAGCGAGTTGTCGTACGGCTTCGGATGCGTTCACCGGGGGTGCAGCAGGGTCCGCCGAAGCTGGAGCATTTACCGAAAATGCCGCGGCAACAACGATGATCGAGGCGATCAGGGTAGCGCGGACACGCCGCGTCGGGCCTGAAAAAGAATGCACAGAAGAAATCCTCTGGGGTCGGTGTGGGTTCCCTGCGTCACCAGCGAAGGAAACGGAGCGCGGCGAGAGCCGCATGGGACTGTGTCCGGCCTCGCCGGTCACCATTGTCGGGTATCGGCAGTCGTAGACGGTTCCTCACGGTCGGCTGAGGCTCGCGTCGACGCTCGACGCCTGTGCCGTATGGGCGGCGAGTCGGCGTCGATTGACGCCGACTCACCGCACCTGCAAACTACTATCATTCATAGTAGATGGTGGGGTGGTATCCGCTGACCGGGAGAGGGATGACGACTGTGACGATGCGTGACTGGCCGGCGCGGCGTTGGGTGGCCGCGTTACTGGGCGCGACGGTGGCCGCGCTGGTCGTGGCGATCCCCACCGGGATCATCCACACTGCGTTCTACGTTCGAATGACCCCGGTGTTGTGGTGGAACTATCCGGTGTGGATTGCCACCGCAGTTCTCAGTGGCCTCATTCTTGCGACATACGTGAGCACTGGGCTGGCGTCGTCGGTTTCTTCCCGTGTAGGGGTCAGTGCGAATGCGTTGTCGTTGTTGGCAGTCGGATGTCCGATATGCAACAAACTGGTAGTGGTGGCGGTCGGGGTGAGCGGTGCTCTGGATCTATGGGCACCCGTGCAGCCCGTGATCGGAGTGATGTCGGTGGGGGTGATGGTGTGGGCTCTTCGACTGCGAATCCGCGGGGAACGCGCGTGCCCTACTTCTCGCGTAGGTCAGGAGTTCGGCAACTCCGCTGGCTTTGGCGGTGCAGGCGCAGCAAAATTGTAGGATTTCTCGCCACGTCCTATCCGCGGTCCGGCAGCAACAGACGACGAAGGCGACCGCTTCTCGATGCGCCATCTGCGGTGTTGGGCTGTGCCTGCGACACCGGCAGGCGGGCGTCGGCCAGCAATCCTGCCACCCCGGCGGCCACGCAGGCCGACGTCACCACTATCAATGCCGGATTCGTTCGCCCGGTCAAAGCGTCCCCGAACAGCACCGCGGCGATCGTACCGGGCAGAATCCCCACGACAGTGGCCGTCGTGTAGGGCAGCAGGCGCACCGCGGAGAGTCCGGAGCAGTAGTTGACCAGGGCGAACGGTGCCGGGGCAATGAGCCGCAAGGACCCGACGGCCAGCCACCCCCGCCGAGCCAACCGGGCATCGATGGACTTGACCGCAGGATTCGTCAGCCGCTCCTGCACCGCGGTGCGCCCGAGCGCGCGCACCAGCAGCAACGCCAGCACAGCGCTGACAGTTGTGGCGGCGATCGTGACGGCGACCCCGGTGGCGGGACCGAACAACAGTCCGGCGCTGAGGGTGAACACCGTGCGCGGTACCGGGGCAATCGTCAACACCGCCTGGGTCAGAAAGAACACCACCACGAACGACGGGCCCATCGACTCCGCCCACTCGCGCACCACAATGATCGACGGGCGGGGTACGAGGGCGGCAGCCACTGCCAGTATTGCCAGCGCTGCCACGGTGGCGAGGACTCGGCGATCGCGCAGAATCGCCGATACGGTTTCGGTCATGACGGTCTCTGCCTGCGCCGCCTCGCCGAGGTTTCCGACAAGCACGCGGGAGTGGACGGCGAGGAATGGCTTCGCACTGCCGGTGCTCAGGAGCGGACGAGCCGTGAGATCGCGTCGGTGGCCTCTTTGATCTTCGCGTCGGCTTGGGGACCGCCGGCGATGGCGGCGTCGACCACGCAGTGGCTGATGTGAGCCTCGAGCAGGCCCATGGCCACCGCCTGCAAGGCTTTGGTCATCGCCGAGACCTGGGTGAGGATGTCGATGCAGTACTTGTCTTCCTCGACCATGCGCTGCAGTCCTCGGGCCTGGCCTTCGATGCGCTTGAGGCGTTTGAGGTAGGCGTCCTTTTCGGTGATGTAGCCGTGCGCGGCGTGATCATGGCCGTCGGTCTCGGCGGGTGCCTGCGCGGCCGCGGGAGTGGCCATGGTGTCCTCCTGGAATCCGAGTGTCATGCCGAGCATCCTCGATTATGCCCGCCCGGGGTATGGCGCGAGAGGGTCGGTCCGTCGAGTCGTCGCTGGGCCGCCGCCGCAGCGCACATCACCGCGCAGCGGGCCACCGCTCGGGTCGCCGGGTGCCGGGTGATCTGCACCAAGGTCGTTGTCACGAAGGACATGGCCCTCTCCTTTCGTAGGCTGCATCGGGGTTGTAGCGGTGGGGTGGGGTGGCGCGCCTGCATGCCACGCCCACCCCAGCCTTTTGGGTGCTTGTTCTACCCGCGCGGTTATCCGGTGAGGGACTTGAACCGGCGCAACCGCAAGCTGTTGCTGACCACGAACACCGACGAGAACGCCATCGCTGCACCGGCCAGCATCGGATTGAGCAGCCCGGCCGCAGCCAAGGGGAGGGCGGCCACGTTGTAGGCGAACGCCCAGAACAAGTTGCCCTTGATGGTGCCCAACGTTCGGCGGGACAGGCGGATAGCATCCGCTGCTGCGCGCAGATCACCGCGCACCAACGTCAGATCGCTGGCTTCGATCGCAACGTCGGTACCGGTGCCCATCGCCAGACCGAGGTCGGCCTGCGCCAACGCGGCGGCGTCGTTCACGCCGTCGCCGACCATCGCCACTACCTTGCCCTGCTCCTGCAGCCTTTTGACGACGTCCACCTTGTCTGCGGGCAGCACCTCCGCGATCACTTCGTGGATGCCGACCTGGTCGGCGATGGCACGCGCGGCGGCTGCGTTGTCGCCGGTGAGCATGATCGGCGTCAAACCCAGGCCCCGCAGCTGCTCGATCGCCTCGGCGGAGGTGGGTTTGACCGCGTCGGCGACGACCAGTACTCCGCGAGCCCGACCGTCCCAACCGACTGCGACGGCGGTCTTGCCCTCGGATTCGGCTGCACGCATCGCACTTTCGAGTTCGTCCGGCAGCTGCTGCGCCCGGTCGGCGAGGAGGCGGGCCCGTCCGACGATCATTGCGTGGTCGTCGACTATGCCCTGCACCCCGAGGCCTTCGATATTTATAAACTGCTCCACCGGTGGCAGGGCTCCGACCTTCTCGCGGGCACCTTTGGCGATGGCCTGGGCGATGGGGTGCTCGGACGAATCTTCGAGTGCACCGGCCAGGCGCAGCACCTGCGCGGTGTCCTCGCCGTCGGCGGTGATCACGTCGAGCAGAGTCATCTTGCCGGTGGTGACGGTGCCGGTCTTGTCGAGTACCACGGTGTCGACACGGCGGGTCGATTCGAGCACTTCGGGACCCTTGATCAGGATGCCGAGCTGAGCGCCGCGGCCGGTGCCGACCATCAGCGCGGTCGGGGTGGCCAGGCCGAGGGCACACGGGCAGGCGATGATCAGGACGGCGACGGCTGCGGTGAACGCGGCCGCGATCCCACCGCCGGTGCCGATCCAGAAGCCGAGTGTCGCCGCGGCAAGGGCGATCACGATCGGGACGAAGACTCCGGAGATCTTGTCGGCCAGACGCTGAGCTTGGGCTTTACCGGTCTGAGCGTCTTCGACGAGTTTCGCCATCTGTGCGAGCTGGGTGTCCGAGCCGATGCGGGTCGCCCGGACCACGATTCGGCCACCGACGTTGACCGTCGCGCCGACGACCAGATCATCGGGTCCTACCTCGACGGGCACGGATTCGCCGGTCAACATCGAATTGTCGACCGCGGAAGAGCCGTCGGCGACCACGCCGTCGGTGGCGATCTTCTCCCCGGGGCGGACGACGAACTCGTCACCGACGATGAGTTGATCGGTGGGGATGCGCTGTTCGACACCCTCGCGCAGGACGGAGACTTCCTTGGCACCGAGCTCGAGCAGGGCACGCAGGGCGGCACCGGCGCGTCGCTTGGAGCGTGCTTCGAAGTAGCGGCCGGCGAGGATGAAGGTGGTGACTCCGGCTGCGGCCTCGAGGTAGATGTTGCCGGCCCCGTCGGAGCGGGAGATGGTCAGCTCGAACGGGTGTGTCATGCCGGCCGTTCCGGCGGTGCCCCAGAACAGGGCATACAACGACCACCCCAGTGCTGCGATGGTGCCCATCGAGATCAGGGTGTCCATCGTTGAGGTGGCGTGCCGCAGATTGGTGAAGGCGGCCTTGTGGAACGGCCATGCCCCCCACACCACCACGGGTGCGGCGAGGGTCAGGGAAAGCCACTGCCAGTTGGTGAACTGCAGTGCCGGAACCATGGCCATCGCGATCACCGGCACGCTGAGCACCAGCGATATGAGCAGGCGTTGGCGCAGCGAGGCGGTGGGGTCGATCTCGGCTGGCCCGGCCGCGTCGGGGTCGGTGGAGGAGGCGGCGGGCGCGGGGACCGTGGCGGTGTAGCCGGCCTGCTCGACGGTGCCCACGAGATCCTCGGTCGAGACATCACCGACGTAGTCGACGCGTGCTTTTTCGGTGGCGTAGTTCACCGTCGCGGTGACACCGTCGAGCTTGTTGAGCTTTTTCTCGATCCGGTTCGCGCAGGAGGCGCAGGTCATACCACCGATGTCGAGTTCGACCCGGCCGTCGGCGGTGGGGTGGTGCGTGACGGGATTCATCGTCGCTCCTCTCGGGGTGTGGTGGTGTGTCAGTGTCCGTGCCCGGCGGGCATCGGCTCCGAGGCGGCGGGCACCGCGGCGTATCTGCTGTCGGTGACCATCAATCCTCCAGGTCTCTGATTGGCGACGGGCCCGCCCGCAGTGGACACCGCGGCGGCGTCGTGAGTCGAGGTGTCGTGTGTGTCGGGTGGTGCGGCACCTTCGGGGCCGAAGGCGTCCCCGGCTCCGAAGGCGAGCCCGAAGACCGCGGCTAGGGCGATGGTGAATCCGACGAACTTCGATGATGCGTTCATCGTGCGAATCTCCTGTCCGGGTCTGGTGTCGATCAGGAGGCGAGCTGGTAGCCGGCCTCGTCGACTGCGTGGGCGATGGCCGTCTGCTCGATCGGGGTGTCCGAGTCGATATCGACTCGGCCGCTCGCGAGGTCGACATTCACGGCGGTCACACCGGGGATGCCGCTGATCTCCTCTCGGACCGAGGAGACGCAGTGCCCGCAGGTCATTCCGGTGACGGTGACGGTGGTGTTCATCGATGCCCTTCTTTCTTCGATTCGGAATGTGATCGAGGTCGTCGCGACCCACTTACAGATTTACCATACCCCCCTACGGTATGCAACGAGATGTGCCGCACCGGTGCTACGGCATGACCCTGGGCACTGACCGGAACACCGCCCTCGGATGCGGGAGCGGCACCCAGAATCGAACGTCGCACCAGAGCCTGCATCGGCGGGCGTCCTCGACTCCGGCTACTACGAACGCGGATTACGCGCGCGCAGAGATGCCCACAATCTTCTCGATGATGTCGCTTCCGTCCTTGCCGACGTCGAATCTCGTGCGGACAGAGTGTTCTTTGGGTGATGATCATCGTCATCGCCATACTGGCCACGATCATGCTCTTCGTATACGAGCGTTCGGCCATCACACCGGTAGTCGGTACGCAGGCAATCCATTCGGCGTTCTGTCGTGGCTGCGCTCGGCGTCGCTGCACTGACCGTACTGGCGTTCGACCTCGGGATGGGTGGCTGGATGCTGCTGCTGTACTACACCGAGACCATGCCACCGGCCACCGACGCTGCGTTCTGGATGCTCATGCAAATCGGTATCGTCCTCGGGGTGGTCACGGGTTACCCCGTCGTCCGTCGCCTCCAACGTCACCGCAACACCCCCGCCTGAGGCGTGGGTGGCCCGCATTCGTGTGAATGCGGGCCACCGGTCGGTGGATAGTCGTGAACGGTGCCGCGTCACACCCTCTGTTCGGCAACCATCGTCGAGGTCTCGGGTGTGGGCAATGCAGGCCACTTCTCGGCGTGCACTGCCGCTAGCCGGTGGCCGGTACCTCGCCGCTTTCGGTCACCGTGGTCTCGGTGGGGGGTGGGGTGAGCCGGTCGGATCGATCGAGCGCATAGAGAGCGGCCACAGATGCCGCCCCGACCAGGGTCAGTATCGCCCAGATCAGTGCACCCAGATGCGCGTCGCTGAGAAGCCCGAAGACGGCTCCTGTACCCAGGTTGCCGAGCAGGATGCCGACCCCGACGATGGTGTTGTAGAACCCGTAATGGGTGGCCACCAGCTTCCCGCCCGACAGGGTCACCACCGTGTCCATCTCGAACGGAAACACCGCGGCGGTGCCGACCGCCAACAGTGCAGCGGTGAACACCAGGGCACCGGCGGCGGCCCACCCGCCCAGCGCGGCCGGGCTCGGCAGCACGATCAGCGGGAGGAACGCCAGCGCCATGATTGCCATACCGACCACCACGCTTCGCCCCGAACCCCACCTGCGGGACAACCAGGACGTGATCCGGAACTGCCCGGCGATCGCGACCACGCCGGAGACCACGAACAACGAGGTCACCAGAGCGGTGTCGGACCTGCCGTTACCGACTACCACCGCAGCCTGCAGCGGCAGCGCAAGATAGATCTGGAACGAAAGCACGTAGGATCCGATCATCGCCAGCGCGAACAGCACGAAGGGTCGGTTGGCCATCACCACCCGCCAGTCCTCGAGTACCGATGTCGTGGCCCCGGTCGTCTCGGCCCGGTGCGCGGGGAGCGTCCAAATCTGCACGATCGTCAGAACAGCAAAAATCGCGGCCGCTGCCAGTGAGGTGACTCGGAAGTCGAGGGTGGTCAGAGCGAGACCGATCAACGGGCCCAGCAGAATCCCGGCCTGATAGAACACGTTGAACACCGCGAACGCCTCGACCCGCCGTGGCCCTGCGTCGGCGGCCAGATACGCCCGCACGGCCGGGTTGAACAGCGCACCGGCGAACCCGGTCGCGGCCGAGGCGAGCAGGATCGCCGGCAGCGATTCCACGGCCGCGAGCAGTACGAAACCGGCAACTCGCAGCAGGCAGCCGGCGACGATCAGGGGTTTGTATCCGAGGCGGTCGGCGAGGGTGCCGCCGAGCAGGAACATCCCTTGCTGGGAGAAGTTCCGCATCCCCAGCACCAGCCCGACCGCCCACGCCGCCAGGCCCAGGGAACCGGCCAGATACCCGGCCAGGTACGGCATCAGCATGTAGAAACCGACGTTGATGGAGAACTGGTTGACCATCAACACCTGGCTGGGCCGGTCGAAGCTACGGAACTTGGTCAGAAAAGTTTTCATCGAACGCTCTCGGTGGGATCGACGACGGTGGGATCGACGACGGTGGCGCACCGCGTCCACGACGTCACAGTCTCATCGGTGGGGTGGGCGATGGTCGTCGGCTCGGTCGGCGGGTCAACGTCGAGCAGGCCGTGCTCGGTGCAGTAGTCGTCGTTGTAGATGGTGTCGAAGTAGCGCTGCGGTCCGTCGGGGAAGACGGCCGCGACCCGGGTCTCCGGCGGGCTGGTGCGAGCGATCCAGCCGGCCGCGAGGGCGACGGCCCCGACGCTCCAGCCGCCGCTGGCGTGGTGCGTCGCCGCCAGGGTGCGGCACGACCACACCGCTTCGTGCGGGGCCACCCAGTGCACCTCGTCGAAGGCGGGATAGTCGATGTTGTCGGGATAGATGCTCGAACCCAACCCGCGCATGAGCCGAGTGCTGGCGGGTTGCCCGAAGATCGTCGATCCGATGGTGTCGACACCGACCAGTTTCAGGTCGGGGCAGAACTGCCGGAGCACCCGGGCCACCCCGGCGGAGTGCCCTCCGGTGCCCACCGAGCAAACCAAGGTGTCGACGCGTCCGAGCTGGGCGATGAGTTCGTGAGCGAGCGACTCGTACGCCTCGACATTGTCCGGGTTGGTGTACTGATCCGGGCACCACGACCCTGGATGTGTATCGAGGAGCTCACGGACCTTCTCACGCCGGGCCTGCTGCCAGCCGCCGTCGGGGTGCGGTGTGGTGACCAGTTCGACGCGGGCACCGTACGCGGCGAGCATCCGGTGCACGATCGGTTCCAGTCCCGGGTCGGCGACGAGGGTGACGGGGTGGTGATGGGTGATCCCGGCCAGGGCCAGACCCAGGCCGAGGGTTCCGCTGGTGGATTCGATGATCATCGCGCCGGGAGCGAGGTCGCCGCGGGCCTTGGCTTTTTCGACCATGTGCAGCGCGGGGCGGTCTTTCATCCCACCGGGATTGCTGCCTTCGAGTTTCGCCCAGAAGCCGCGGCCGGAGTCCGCGAACGGTTCACCGATCCACAGAACGGGCGTGTTGCCGACCATTGTGCTCGGTTCCGGGCAGTTCTTGGCGGTCGCCAACATGTGGCCGGCGGAGGACGGTGGCACGAGTGTGGAGCGAACAGCACTGTTCATGATGAGTAGTCCCTGTATGTGATCTGCGAGGAGCGCAGTAAGTGAGTGATGGGCAGCACGAACTGGGCCATGAGAGGAGAAGTCCTCGGATGGCCCGCGGGCTGCTGATCAGCACCTGTTGATACAGAGTTCGTTCAAGACGGTTCGGCCGTGCCGGATCGGAATGGGTAGATCCGGTGGGGCTCGCGAAATGCGCGGGGCAGACATCGCCACCAACACCACAGCGAAGGCCATCGCTGCGACCGCGGCGATGGTCGATGGGCGGGGCGGGTTGTCGGATCGGGGCATTGCGATGACGGTGTTCGTATCGTGCGCCATGTGGGGCGATCCGTCGTCGATGTGCGCGTGGTTGGGGGAGAGTTCCGCGGCGGCCTGAGACGAGGACGAAACGATGTGTACGCCGTCGCTGTGATGGTCCTGTTCCCAGGCGATGCCGCATTGAGCGATGGTGTGAGCCAACAAATACAGGACAGCGGCGACTGCGATAACCGTCCGCAGGCGCGGCGGGCCCAGCGCAGAGATTCTCACAACGCCTCGACGGTAGCAGCCGGAAACTGGGTTGGCCCAAACCCATTCAGGGTGCCCCTGATGTGCCGCCGCCGAATCGGGCGGTCACACCGCCCGCCCGCAGGCACCACATGTTTCTGGTCACGTCGAACACGGCCAGGACGATCGGGGCGGTGATCATGATGGCCGCCAGAGCAGATGCACCCGCATATGTCGGCGTGCTGCGGCGCGGTAGAAGCCAGTCTCCATCCCGGGGTCCAGCACGCATCTTGTGCGAGCCGAGGGTGGTCCGTGCACCGGTCGATGCCCGGCCACGAAGGGCACCGCGAAGGACAAAGGGCACAGCGAAGGTGCGCGGTCGATATCCCGGGGTATGCATCGACGTCGCAGAGGCGCGGTGTCGGCGGGGGAGCCGGTCCGGGCTCACCGCTGTTACTACTATCGTGCATAGTAGTAACCGAGGGTGGTCAGGTGGCGCTATGCCGTACATGAGAAAAGAGCCATGCAGGCATGCTCGATATCGAGTCCAGCGCAACAACAGTGAACCGTCACCGACGAACCCGACGTCGCCGTGTGTTCACCGCGATAGCAGGCAGGTCATCGTGTGCGGTATCTGCTGGTGTGCTGTTGTACGCGGGCTTTCCACCTCGGTCGCTGTGGTTCCTCGCGCCGTTGGGTGTCGGGGTTCTTGTTCTCGTCATCCGCGGCCGTTCCATCCGGGCGGCGTTCTTCTACGGGTATCTGTCGGGATTGGCGTTCTTTCTGCCTCTGCTGCCCTGGGTGGGTGTCTACGTCGGTGCCCCGCCGTGGCTGGCGCTCGCGGCGATCCAAGCGATAGCAGTGGCACTGTTCTGCGCTGCAGCGGCCGCAGTGTCCGGGTTGCGCTTCGAACCGCTGTGGATCGCCGCGATCTGGACCGCCACCGAAGGTCTGCGCGCACGGATTCCGTTCGGGGGATTTCCGTGGGGGAAACTAGCTTTCGCCCAAGCAGACGGCCCTCTGCTCTCGCTTGCCGCGTTCGCCGGTGCGCCCGGTGTATCTTTCGCAGTCGCAGTGATCGGCGCGGCACTGGCCAGTGTGGTCCGCCAGGTACGCTCGCCGACGTCGCGATTCGCAGTCGGATCGGTGGCCACTGTAGTGATCGTGCCAGCTCTGGCTTTCGCGCTCACTCCCGCTGGCGACGCAGGCGCAGCGCGTGCGACGGTCGCCGTTGTGCAAGGCAACGTTCCGCGGTTGGGTCTGGACTTCAACTCGCAACGTCGAGCAGTTCTCGACAATCACATCGAGCGAACAAGGCAACTCGGGGACGACATCACCGTCGGCAGTGTGCCCGCTCCCGACCTGGTGATCTGGCCGGAGAATGCATCCGATATCGATCCGCTGCGCAATGCCGACGCCACTGCCGGGATCGACGCTGCAGCGCGGTCGGTCGGGGTGCCGATTCTGGTCGGTGCGGTCCTTGGCAACGACGACGGCACCTCGACGAATACCTCGATCGTGTGGGATCCGGTACTCGGACCGGGGGAGCGACACGACAAACGCAAACTTGTTCCTTTCGGAGAGTATCTCCCGATGCGATCTGTGATGACGGCGTTGTCCTCGTACGCCTCGCAGGCCGGTAACTTCGTTCCCGGGTCGGGCGACGGTGTCGTCGATATCGCCGGAATTCCGACGGCCGTCGCCACGTGTTACGAGGTCGCGTTCGATGACCTGGTCACTGAGTCCGTGCGTGCGGGGGCGCAGCTGATCACGGTCCCCACCAACAATGCGACGTTCGGGCGCACCGACATGACCTACCAGCAGTTGGCGATGTCGCGGCTGCGGGCGGTCGAGCACAACAGGACTGTTCTCGTTGCGGCGACCAGTGGGGTCAGTGCCGTCATCGACCCACAGGGGAAGGTCGCAGATCGTTCGGGCTTGTTCACTGCGCAGACGTTGGTCGCTGATGTTGCCCTGGAAACGAGATCGACGTGGGCGACAAAGCTGGGACCGCTTCCGGAGTACGCCGCGGTCGTTCTTGCTGTCGTGGGGTGTGCTCTCGCATGGAGAAGGCAGCGTTCGCCGGCCGATGGTCTCCGACCGTCGACGTCCGGTGCTACCGCGCTGTGAGGCACGAAACCACTGCGGGGGACATCGAACTACTAACCATGATAGTAATTACCCCACTCGTCGTGTATCTTTTCGTTATCGCGTCGTGATCCGTTCGATACATCAGTGAGGTGCGCACGTCGATGATTACGCCTCGCTCCATTCGATTACCGAGGACTCTGCTGTGGCACAACACCGTATGACCCGCATGACCGACCGACGTCGACAGTTGATGGACTGTGACGTGCAGGGAGTGGCGGTGACGCCGAGAGGGCGGCATCGCGCTCGGGCGCGCGCCACCGAGCGCCGCGGCAGTGTCGCTGTCGGTATTGCGGTGGCAGCGGGCGCTCTGGTCACGGCGGGTGCCCAATATGCGAGTCCCGCACAGGCGCAGGCAGTCCCCGTGCACGAAGCGACACCGATGCAGGACCCGGTGGCCGAATACTTGCCTCAGATCCTCGCCATACCGGAGATCTCCAATATCAACGATGCGATCGAGCAGTTGGCGAAGGGGCAACGAAGGGCAGAGGAGAGCGCTGCGCGTGATGCAGCGGCGCTGCGACCACTCGTCGTTCGTCCGGTCGCCGGGACCCTGACCTCGGATTTCGGTCCACGATGGGGGACTACGCACACCGGGCTCGACATCGCCAACGCTATCGGAACTCCCGTCTACGCGGCAGCCGACGCTACCGTGCTCGACTCCGGTCCTGCAGACGGATTCGGCCTCTGGGTACGTCTTCAACATGACGATGGAACGACAACGGTCTACGGGCACATCGATCAAACCTTGGTGACAGTGGGGCAACGAGTACAAGCCGGTGAGCAGATCGCCACCGTCGGCAATCGTGGCCAATCGACCGGGCCTCACCTGCATTTCGAGGTCGTCGACGCGGCGGGGAGCAAGGTCGATCCTCAGGAGTGGCTCGCCTCTCGGGGTGTCGCGCTGTCCGACGCGGCTGTTCGGTCGTAGGCCCCCGTTTCACCTCTCGGGCTCGCAGTAGGTACGGCGAACTTACCGGAATGCGGGCGATCGTACTGCGCTCCCGCTGAACATGTCGAGGCACCGAGGGTTCAGGTCTGATGGTGAAAACGAGACCGCAGAGACGCATCCGAAGTCAGTGCAACAGTGCGGAATTCGTTCCCATCGGCGGGCCGTGCGGTCGAGGCTCGGCTACGAGTCACGATCCGAACCGGTGATGGTGGCTCCGCGTTCCGCGAGCCAGGGTCTGGGGTCGACCTTGTTGCCGGCGGGTGTGTCGACCTCGAAGTGCAGATGTGGACCGGTGGAGATACCCCGGTTTCCTACCGTCGCAATTTCTTCACCAGCAGTGACGCGTTGACCTACGGTCACGAGGTTGTCGTTGTTGTGCCCGTAGGTCGTTACGGTGCCGTCATCGTGGCGTATACGCACCCAGAGTCCGAAGCCCTGGGCCGGTCCCGCGCTGATCACCTCGCCGTCCGCAACGGCGACGATCGGTGTACCGGTGGAGTTGGCGATGTCGATTCCTTGATGGGCGCGGCCGTCGCCGAAGGTCGAGGTCAACGTTCCTGTTGTCGGCGCACGATACTTTCCGTTGCTCGACCCTGTTGTGCCGGTAGGGGATTGCGGGGCGGCCGACGAATGATCGCCCGCCTCGGGTGTCGTGGTTTCGGGTGTCGTTGTTTCAGATGACGTGCCGGGTGCCGACGTTTCAGGCACAGTGGCGTCGGGTTCGAGCGCGGGCAGTTCGGGCGTCGCCGAGTCGGCCGACTCGGCGGCCGACTCGGGGTCCTGAGTGTCCTGGGTGCCTTGGGCGGTCGGTTGTTCGGTCGAGGGCTCGGCGTTCGACCTGCCGGGTGGGACCGCCGCATGTGCGCGCGACGAGGTGTGCGGGGTGGCCGGATCGTGGGGAGTCTCGGCGGCCGCGAGTGTGGATGCAAGTGTGGCGACGTCCATCGACGACACCAGTCGGGGGAGAACTGTGGGGTCGATGTCGTCGATCGGCGCGAGACAGGGGATCAGTCGCGAAAGGGCTCCCGTTGGTCCGTCAGCTGTATCGGTGGCTCCGATCGTGCCCACGAGGCAGGAGACGATGCGGCTCTGTGGGCCGGCCAGGTCGTCGAGAGCACCGTTGGCGCGAATCTCGCGTAGTGCGCCGACGACGAGATCGAGGACCTCCTGTTGGACGTGCGGGTCCGATTGGGCCTGCGCGGGGAAGGCAGGCGGCGGCGCAGCCGGATCGGCGTCCGGGGCTGCAGACGCCGTGGGTGCCAGCGCGAGGATGCCTCCCACGAACGCGGTACCGACGAGGATGCGAGTACCCCACCGAGTTCGGTGCGCCATGTACGAGGACGAGGGTAGAGGTCTCATGTCGGTGGTCCTCCTGGACGGCAACTGCATACCTGGCAGTAATTCAGGTCGCCTTCGAGTCAAGGCGACACGCCGCATCACTATTACACTCTTTCCGCACAAGCACCATCAGTCACAGTGAATTACATCGGTAACATTCGCACCCTGCGACCCATTTCGATCGTCGGGTTGTTTCTCGGGAGCCGGGGTTCATGTACGTAATATCTTCTGCGCCAGAAGGACTCGGCGTCGCTGGACGGCCTTCATCGTGCGCCTCGATGGGGACGGTCGTCTTCGGCGAACGGCCGGAGAGCTGTGTGCTGGCACTGTGAGGCCCGAGGGTGAAGGGGGCCGCGAAAGCGTTGACGGCGTGCAGGATCCACGTTGCTACTATCGAAGATAGTAGATCGTGTAGTATGACGCTGACAGACCGGAAGACATCGTCGAGGTGAACGAGACAGAGGTGCAGGGTGCAGCGGGTGACGACACGCTGGTCCCTACTTGCGATCATCGTCATCGTGACAGTTGTTGGAGCGCTGGCATTGTGGTCTCGAGATCCCTCGACCCAGTCGGTGGGGTCCGCAGGATCGGCACCTCACGTCGAGGACGAGGATCTCCCGTCGGCAGTGATCGCTACCCGTGCTGCCCTCGAGCCGTGCCCGACCTCGTCGCCGGTTCCGTCCCCCGTAACTGGCGAGCTCGTCGGTACGTCCGCACGATGCTTGGGAACGTCGGACTTATCCGATCTGGGGACCTCCCTGGCTGGGCAACCCACATTGCTCAATGTCTGGGCGTCGTGGTGCGGTCCGTGTAGACAGGAGATTCCGGTTCTGGCCCAGTACGCCGCAGAACCGGATGCGGTTCGGGTCGTCGGTCTCAACGTCCAAGACGATGCCGATGCGGCATTGAGCCTGCTCACCGAGCTGGGAGTGCACTATCCCTCGTTCGATCAGGCCGACGCGGCGTTGCAGACACTTGACGCGCCCCCTGTCCTGCCCCTGAGTTTCTTGGTTCAGAGCGATGGAACGATCGAGCGCATCACCTCGACGCCGGTGTTCTACGACCCGAGTCAGGTGCGGGAGGCGGTAACAGCGCTTGTGCGCTGATCTCAGCACGAGCACGAGCACGAGCACCAGCACCAGCAACGCGGCGAGGATCGAACGCCCGCCGGCGGACGGACTTCTACAGAATTGGGAGATGTGTATGACCGGGCAGCGGGCAGGTGCGTTCTCGCTCACGCGCCGCAACTTTCTCGCGCTGAGCGCGGCCGGAACGAGTGCCGTCGTGTTGGGGGCATGCGGCAATGGCTCGTCCGCAACAGCAGTCGTCGGACCGGACTCCGATGTGGTGGGACAGGCCGAGGACGCGCGCCGCTCGGCTACCGGCAGACAAGTCGATATTTCCTTGAGTGCTCAGCCCAGCACGATCGACCTCGGCGGAGTGCAGGTACAGACCTGGACTTTCGGCGACAGACTCCCCGGTGCCGAGATTCGCCTGAGCCGAGGTGATGTGTTGCGCGCACAGCTCGACAACCGCCTCGAGCAGGAGACGACGATCCATTGGCACGGAATCGCCTTGCGCAACGACATGGACGGAGTGCCGGGCCTGACTCAGCCGGCTGTGGCTTCCGGTGACTCGTTCGGCTACGACTTCACCGTGCCCGACGCGGGCACGTACTTCTTTCACCCTCACGTCGGTACCCAACTCGACAGAGGACTGTATGCACCGCTGATCGTCGAGGACCCCGCCGACGGCTCGGACTACGACCTCGAAGCCGTCCTGGTCCTGGACGACTGGCTCGACGGGGTAGCCGGCGACCCCGATCGAGAACTCGAGCGGCTGCGCAGCGAGGGCATGTCGATGGGCGGCATGTCGATGAGCGCGCCCACCGCCCAGTCGCCTCTCGGTGGCGACACCGGCGACGTGAGCTACCCGTACTACCTGATCAACGGCAAGATCGGGGCCGATCCCATCGTGCTCGGCGGACAACCGGGCCAGCGGCTGCGCCTGCGCATCATCAACGCAGCTGCCGACACGGCCTTCCGTTTCGCAGTGGGGGGGCATCCTCTCACTGTTACTCACAGCGACGGATTTCCGGTTCAGCCCGAGCAGGCGCAATGCTTGTTGATAGGGATGGGAGAGCGTTACGACGCAATCATCACCTTGCAGGACGGGGCGTTTCCGATTGTCGCCGCCGCGGAAGGTAAGGACGGGAGCGGGTTCGCTGTGTTGCGTACCGGGCCAGGCGCCGCGCCGCAGTCCTCAGTCCGGCCTGCCGAACTCTCTGCAGCCCCGGTGATGGCTGATCGACTGAGGTCGCTCGATACGGTCCGCTTGTCCGCACGCGAGCCGGATCGCACGTACGACATCGCTCTCGGGATGGAGATGGGCGGGTACACCTGGACGCTCAACGGTGAGACGTACGAGCAGCACACCCCCCTCGACGTTCGCGAAGGCGAAAGAGTACGACTTCGCTTCGTCAACGCCACCACGATGTTTCATCCCATGCATCTGCACGGACACACCTTCGAGGTTGTCAACGGTGCCGGATCAGGCCCCCGGAAGGACACCTCGCTGGTCTTGCCGAACCAAACTGTCGAAGTCGACTTCGACACCGACAATCCCGGCCAGTGGCTTCTGCACTGCCACAACCTCTATCACGGGGAAGCGGGAATGATGACATCGGTGTCCTACCTGGCGTGAGCCTACGGCCGCATTCGTATTCGAGGCATGCAAACCTCTCGGACCAGGGTGCTCGCTACCGAAGGATCACGTAGCTGGCTCGTTCGACGGGATAGAGTGAACACGCGCCTAGGAGGCACTCATGCAGGGTTTGGGAGAGCTCGAAGCTCTGGTGATGGACGTGGTGTGGAATACCAGCGCCGCAGTCCGGGTTCGTGATGTCATCGATCAACTCGAGGACGGTCGAGAACCGGCGTACACCACGATTCAGACGGTGCTCGACAATTTGCACCGTAAAGGCTGGGTACACCGACAACGCAACGGACGGGCATATTGGTACGAAGCCACCCGAAGCAGGGAAGAAGCCGCCTCCGACGCCTTGCGAATACTTCTCGAATCGACCGGCGACCCGACGAGCGTGCTGCTGCACTTCGCCCGCGGCGCTTCCGATGACGAATCGAAGGTGCTCACCCGCGGTCTGAAAGAGCGTCAGAGGTGACTGCCGTACTCCTGTGGGCCCTCGGTGGGCTGTTGGTTGCGGCTGCCGCGCCATTGCTGATGAGGTCGATGATCGACAGAGGTATCGATGCGCACGTCACGCTCTTGACGTGGTCGGCGCTCGTTGTGGGCACCTTGGTCAGCATTGCGGTACCGGTCGTGCTCAGTGCGATCCCCAGTCATGGGGGCGTGACGACCCTGGTCGACATCGCACACCAATGCTGGCTCGCCCTTCAGGGCGACATACCTGCCCGCGTCGAGGCCATCGTCGGGGTTGTCGGGATTGCGATGTTGGGCTGCGGCGCAGTCCGCTGGATCGTCCACCTGAGGCGCGCAGTGTGTGAGCGACGGCGAGTGTACGAGCGGCACATCGATCTGCTGCGCATCATCGCTGGAGGCGTCGGGTTTTCCGGTTCGAATCAACCCGCGTCGACCTTGTGGCTTCCGTTGGACAGTCCTCTCGCGTACAGCGTCGCGGGACGACCGGCGATGGTCGTGGCCAGCGAGGGGCTGCGTACGCAGTTGACGCCTGCTGAAGTCGAGGCGGTCCTCGCACACGAACGTGCACACATCGATGGCCGGCATCATCTGCTCGTAGGCATTGCCGAGTCGGTGGCCTATGCGTTTCCGTGGCTACCGATCATGCGAGCGTCACCTTCGCTCGTGCGCGCTCTGGTCGAACTCGACGCGGACGCCCGCGCAGCCCGCTCGCACGGACGAGACCCCGTGCGGCGCGCTCTGACTTCGCTGCGCCCGCACCCTGTTCCTCTGCCCGCCCTCGGTATGGTTTCCGATGCCACCGTTGTGCGGCTCGATCGTCTCGCCGTGGACCGAGTGATCCCGCATGCTCCCCTCCGGTGGGCGCGGGCGTTCGTAGCGTGCACCGCCGTTGCCCTGCCTGCGTTACCAGTAGTGGCCCTGCTGGGGGCCATGACGTTGGCATCCTGCGCGGTGGGATGAAATGCCCCGCGCGGCACTACAGATCACGGGAGCGAGTCCGCAATACTCGCCCCTCGGCTTTCGGGTGCGGGAAGCGATCATCATGAGACCGACGAGCGCGAGGACCATCGCCATCGGATAGCCGACCGCGAGATCCTGCCATCCGGCGCTCGGAAGAAACCGAAGCTGCCCGAGATGAATTACGACGTGGGTCGCACCGATCACGACACCCGCCATCAGGACCACCCAACCCCGACCTTGACGGCGGCGCTCACGCTTGTACGCCTCGGTGTAGGGGCCGCCCGCGTCTTCCGACGACCGGCCGTCTCGTTCTTCGCCTGACATCGCGCGCTGCCAGCACGTCCATACGTTGTCGATCGTGAGCGAGTCGGCCGACGGAGCCGAAGCACCGCCGAGAAGGCATTCCGCAAGCGGCGGCATCCCTGCGCTGGTAGCGCTGAGCGGGACAGCATGCGCGAGAGGTTCTGATTCGGCGGTACGGGGAGGGGGCCCGTTCGACGTCGTTTGCGCCCGCTGGCAAACCGATAGGTTCACTTCCCGGCAGTAGCGGGACCATCGGCGAAGTGTCCGGTCCCGACCTGGTAAACCCTGACCAAGACGATCTCGGCATCCGATTTCATCGGACACGTTCTGGTGCTCGACCTCCGGGGTCGGCACTGCGGAAGGTGATTGATCATTCTTCGATGGTTCGTCCGGTGTTTCGCCACGCGAGCATGCCGCCTTGTAGTTCGACGACATCGGTGTAGCCGAGAGAGGCCAGTTCTTTCGCAGCGGTGGCGCTCATTGTCCCGGTACGGCAGTAGATCGCCAGCGGTGTGGTCCGGTCGGGCGGCAACGTCGCGGCCTGTTGTCGGATCTGGTCGAAGGGAAGGCTCGAGTCGGTTCCCGGGAGCTGGCCCTCGTTGGGGGTATGGACGTTGATCGTGACTCGGGCGGGATCGGCGATTGCGGCGGCGAAGTCAGCGGGATCGAGCAGTTCTGCCCGCGTAGCGACGGGCATCGACGCACTGGGCTCAGTGGCCTCGCCGCCGGTACATCCAGCGAGTGCAAGGACGAGGACAGTCAGTATCGATGCCGGACTACGGAGCGTCGATCGGGACACCGAATGCGGTGCCATCGCATCGAGGTGATCACCGAAAGGCACACGAATAAAAATACGTTCGGTGATCACGAGAGCACCTGCGACGCTGCGAGGACGCCGATGAGGACCGCGCAGCAGATGAGCGAGACAGTGAGTCGGCCTCGACGAGTGTGCGCGTCCACTCGAAACAGAAACAGGCCTTGCCGGACCAATGTGTATGCGGCAATACTCCCCAGGAAGACCAGCCCTCCGACGGGAAGGTCGACCTGAAGTACCGCGGCGAGCGCAACTCCCGCGATCAACAGGGCTGCAGCGGCCTCGTAGAGCTGAACCGGAATCCTCCTCGTCGCCAGGGTGCGATCGGACGAAAACAGGCCCCACCGAGATCGAGTCGGACGCCCCGAACAGCAGCCCGCCAAGAAGCATCCCGGACGACCGATCGCCATGCCGAGAAACAATCCCGGGGTGGTTGCATCCAGGACTGCGCCGACGTCCATACCCCCGAGTGCTCCGCCGATGACCAAGGTGCCGAGCGAAACGAGGAGGAAGCCTTGTATGCACGCTCCTGCGCGGATGAAAGTAGATATCGGTCGACGGTGCAAGATCAAGTACCAAACCTTGGCACCGATATATCCCAGAATGCAACTCAGAGCTGAAATTGCAACAGCAGCAGCAACATTGGCATCCATGCGTGAGAGCAGGAATCCCTGAACAATCAATGCAACCACCGCTCCCGCGGCTACCAACGCCGGCCAACTCCACACCCGCACAGCGGGACCGTATGTCAGTAGCGCAGTGCGCGCGGTGAGCACAGAGTTCTGCTGCCGTTCGCTACTGTCTGCGCCCCCGTCGATGCGTCGCGCACTCACCTCCCACTCTCCGCTGGCAATGCCCTGAATACGGGTGGTCGCGGCGAACCGGCCTCCAGCGGCAGGACGTGATTTCACGACCAGAGTCCGATCGAAACCGACCTTCTCGGTCGATGCATGGCCCTCGACTTCCACCCGCGATCCAGTGAAGCGAATCGCCACGTCGTGGCTGGGCTCGGCATCGGCCCCGCCGACACCCCAGTACGTCACCGCAAGCCCCAGCGGCTCGACCTGGGAAATCTCATCGGTACAACTGGTGGCTGGTGAGCGCTTGGGTGCGTAACTCTGCGGTGCGGGCGCAACAGCTTCAGGCGTGCGGGCACGTGGGCGCTCCGGCGGCGCTGCAGTATCGATCGTCGGTTCTGCGGCCTGGGCCGACGCTCGCGGTGGGGTAGTGGAGTCCGGCGCGAAAGCCCGGGCGACAGTGGGATGGAGTGCACCGCTGCCGGGCGAGTGGCCCCTGCTTCGAAGATAATCGGCGGCGGCGACGCTGACCGCAGAATGTGGGGCCACCGCTGAGAGGGGATGCCTTGGCTGGGGCTCAGTACGTATGGCACCGGGGTGGGGAGCCGGTGGGCCGCCCCCGGATCGTGTCGCCGTGGTTCGTCGTTTGTGCGCTTTCGATCGCGACTTGCTGGATTTCTTTCCCACAGGTTGCCTCCATCATCGCCTGTCCGGGCGACGGCGTCTCGACAGCAGTCAACTACTATGCTCGATAGTAGCTGAACTACTAAGCGTTATAGTAGGAGCTGCGGGATGACCACACTCCGCAGGTCAGCAGGTGGCTGGTGCGAGAGTGAGGAGCAGCAATGATGAATATGGGCACCATGAGTGGCGGATGGACGATGATGGCAGGAATGGCCGCGTTCTGGCTGGTCGTGATCGCTCTGTTGATCTGGGGTGCGGTTCGGCTGATGTCCGCTCGCCCGCAATCGGGGGAGGACGCGCAGGAAATCCTCGATCGTAGATTCGCGGCCGGGGAGATAGATCGAGATTTCTATCGCGCAGCGGTCGCAGAATTGGCGACCGCTGCGCTGCGCAAGCGTGCCGACACTCGGTAAAGAGCAACTGCGGTGTGACGGGCAGGCATTTTCACCGCATGTGACCGAGTTTGCGGACTGGATATGTCGGTGCGCGCCGGCTGGCCGGTAGGGCAGGGCTCGCCCGGGGCCGGTGAGCGGCAACTGTCGGCGCGTTCGAAGGCGCACCGAAACGATCAGATCGAAAGTGGAACCGAACGTGAGTGATACACCCATCTACGACTTACTCAACGCTACATCGGCGGCGCCGCAGCCCCATGGTGAACGAGACAGTATCGCTCCACCGTCCGATCTGCGGCGTCAGCGATCGACCGAACGAGCAGTTCCGCGATCTTCGAGAGTCGACACGCGGGCTCGCCATGCGCGCCGTGACACGGCGTAATTCGCCCTGCCCTGCCTCCAGTCGGTGAGAAGACTCGTAACGGAAATCGCAGCGAACGCCGATGATCCACGCGCGTGTGCAGGTACGCCCGTCGCTGTAAGGCTCAGCTGTGCCGCGGATGCATGCGCCCCTTGACC
This sequence comes from Rhodococcus sp. NPDC006774, assembly GCF_040636045.1. Classification (NCBI taxonomy): domain Bacteria; kingdom Bacillati; phylum Actinomycetota; class Actinomycetes; order Mycobacteriales; family Nocardiaceae; genus Rhodococcus; species Rhodococcus sp. NPDC006774. The sequence goes on from NZ_JBEYIW010000027.1 coordinate 39,840, forward strand.
GAATCGGTATCGACATCCATGCCCGTCCGTGAGCATGACAGCGACCGCGGGTGCACCTGGTGGCCAGCCGACTGGCGCTCACGCGTTGACAACACCCTGACGGTTCTTCCCAATGGGATCAGGAAGGGGTATGGTTCGACTTGATCAACATATACCCCTATGGGGTATATGTTGTCCGAGATGTCGAAAGCTACGCATGATCATCACGCACTGTCAGTTACGCCGGTATTGATGTACGGCCACTGTGAGCCGTCGGTCCGCAACGACGTCAACGCCGTGATCGGAATGGACACTGTCGCGTTATCGGCGGCGGCAGGGACATTCACGGTCACCAGTGCAGCCGCGCTCGTCCAGGCGCAGATCATTGTCGCCCTCGACGCCGAATACACAGCCGAACCAGAACCCACGAGTTCATGGGATGAATGGATATCGAACTCGATGGATGAGAGGACTGCACGATGAACGATCACACACACTCCGACGTCGACTCCGCGCGGACGGATCCGCCGAACAGACTGCAGCACAGCGGGCATGAAGAAGGACCCGAAATGCACACGGACGGGGCAGAGAAGGCGACTCCGCAGTCGGACCACGACACCGGCGGGCACAACGCAGAGCACGGCGGGCACACCGGTCACGGTGATCACGTCGGTATGTTTCGTCGCCTGTTCTGGGTCATGCTGGTCCTTGCCGTTCCGGTGATCGTTGCCTCGAACATGTTCGCGATGCTCCTCGGCTACTCATTGCCCGACGCAGCGTGGATTGCCTGGGTCTCTCCGGTGTTCGGAACGGTGATGTACGCCTGGGGCGGGTCTCCGTTCCTCTCCGGAGCAGTCAGCGAAATCCGTTCCCGTGCACCGGGAATGATGCTGCTCATCGCCCTGGCGATTACCGTCGCATTCATTGCGTCGATGGGAGCGAGCCTCGGCCTGCTCGATCATCAGCTCGACTTCTGGTGGGAACTGGCCCTGCTGATCGTGATCATGCTGCTCGGGCACTGGATCGAGATGAGATCACTCGCCCAGACCACCTCCGCTCTGGACTCGTTGGCGGCGTTGCTCCCGGATGTCGCCGAACGCGTCGAGGGCGACGATGTGGTGCCGGTGCCCCCGTCCGAGCTGCAGCTCGGTGATGTCGTTGTCGTCCGCCCCGGCGGCCGCGTACCGGCGGACGGCACCATCGTCTCCGGATCGGCGAGCATGGACGAATCGATGATCACCGGGGAATCACGCACCGTCCGCCGCAGCGACGGCGATCAAGTCGTCGCCGGCACTGTCGCCACCGACTCAGGTCTGCGCGTCCAGGTCACTGCAGTAGGGGAGGACACCGCCCTCGCCGGCATCGGCCGCTTGGTCGCCGACGCCCAGAACTCGACCTCGCGCGCTCAGCGCATCGCGGACACCGCCGCTGGCTGGCTGTTCTGGTTCGCTCTCGGTGCCGCGATCATCACCGCTGCGGTGTGGACTCTGGTCGGGATGCCCGACGACGCCGTCATCCGCACCATCACCGTGCTGGTCATCGCCTGCCCGCACGCACTCGGACTGGCGATTCCGCTGGTGGTCTCCATCGCCACCGAACGCGCCGCCCGCGGCGGTGTTCTGGTCAAGGACCGGCTCGCACTCGAAACCATGCGCACGGTGGACACCGTGCTGTTCGACAAGACCGGGACCCTCACCAAGGGTGAACCCACCGTCACCGCAGTCGAGGTGACCGGCGGGCGCACCGCCGACAACGTTCTCGCGCTGGCCGCTGCCGCAGAAGCAGATTCCGAACATCCACTCGCCCGTGCCATCGTCGAGGCCGCACGCGCGCGGAACCTGACGGTCCCGGCTGCAGCCGGCTTTCAGTCGTCCCCCGCCGTCGGGGTCGCAGCCGACGTCGACGGCGTCCGGATCCAGGTCGGCGGGCCGGCACTGCTCGAGCAGGAACACGGATCCGAACTCGCTGTCGCCGACCGGTGGCGCGGGGACGGGGCGATCATCCTGCACGTCCTCGCCGACGGGGCCGTGATCGGTGCCCTCGCGCTCGCCGATGAGATCCGGTCCGAGTCACGCACTGCGGTAGACGCGCTGCACGCGCGAGGAATCGCGGTCGTGATGATCACCGGTGATGCCGACGCCGTCGCGAAGTCCGTCGCCACCGAGCTCGGTGTGGACCGCTACTTCGCCGGGGTGAAACCGGAAGACAAGTCGCACAACGTCGCTGAACTCCAGAGCGAAGGCCGTACGGTGGCGATGGTCGGCGACGGAGTCAACGACGCCCCGGCTCTGGCGCAGGCCGATGTCGGTATCGCGATCGGGGCCGGCACCGACGTCGCAATCGCATCGGCCGGAGTGATCCTCGCCAGCGACGACCCGAGGTCGGTGTTGTCGGTGATCGAACTCTCGCGCGCCTCGTACCGAAAGATGAAGCAAAACCTCTGGTGGGCAGCGGGATACAACCTCATCTCGGTTCCGCTCGCGGCAGGAGTGCTCGCGCCGGTCGGGTTCGTGCTGCCGATGTCGATCGGCGCGATCCTGATGTCGCTGTCGACGATCATCGTCGCTGCGAACGCACAATTACTGCGTCGACTCGACCTCACACCCGACACCATCACCGGAGCGGTGAACGAGGGGAGTTCCAACCCTCCGTCGCAGCGCACACCGTCACTGTGAGAGCTGATCTCGTACCGGGAACGCAGCCCTGACAATTGTGGAACGTTGATGGCCGCACCTTCTCCGCCGGAGAGGATGCGGCCATCGTTGTCTATAGCGGGCCGGGTCAGCCGAGCAGCCGCTGCATGGTGTCGATTTCCTGCTGCTGGGTGGCGACGATGGTGCGGGCCATCTCCAGGGCGTCAGGATTGGAACCGTCTGCGATTTCGGTGTTGGCCATCTCGATGGCGCCGGTGTGGTGGGCGATCATCATCGTCAACCACTGGCGGTCGAATTCCGGTCCCGACGCTGCCATCAACGCGTCCATGTCCTGAGCGGTCATCATGCCGCTGCCGGAGCTGTGGTCCATCCCGCCCATGTCACCCATGTCACCCATGTCACCCCTGTCCATGTCGGGCATGGGCTGGCCCCACTCGGTGAGCCAGGTGGTCATCTGGTCCATCTCGGGCTGTTGCGCGGCGGCGATCGCCGATGCCAGCGACAGCACCTCCGGGTTGTCGGTGCGGCCGTTCGCCATGTCGGCCATCTCGACTGCTTGGGCGTGATGCGGGTACATCATCTGCGCGAACATCACGTCGGCATCGTTGAACTCTGCGGACGCGCTTGCTTGGGCCGAGGACATCGGTGCCGAGGACATCGATCCCATCGCATGGCCGTCCATCGACGAATCGGCCGCGTTGTCGCTACAGCCGACGACGAGGAACGCGCTCGCGGCGGCAGCAGCGATCGAGGCAATGACTTTGGTACGCATGAGGAAACTCCTTGCAAGAGTGGGTAGTGCAGAGAATTGGATGTCGTTCGATCCGCCGACAGACACGCGTCTGCCGGGCTCCCTGTCACACTCGCAAGGTCACCGATCTGTCCAACTCCCATAACGTCCACGGCGGCGCACGCTCAAGCGTGGAGTCGGCCCGTCCAATGATCCGGTTCACCGATGTCGGCGCCAGGTCGAGGGCTGCGCTCATCGCCGGGACCGTCAGCGCGGGCCACGACACCGTCGTGCCGACGCAGGGATGCATCATCTGGTGCCCCGACGGGCAGTCATGTTCCCCGGTCATCACCGGAACCGTGGCGTCCGTGTGGGACGGTGCTGCGAACGAGGCATGGCCGCCGCTCATCGATGTGGACATCGAGCCGGTCACGGGCATCGACATCGGTGTCACCGAATGCATCAACAGGACACCGAACACCGTCAGTGCAATCAGTAAAGCTGCCGTCGGAGCTGTGCCCCGTCGACCGTGCCGATTCACTGAGTGCATGCGGCCGATGATACCAACATATACCCCCTGGGGGTACGCCTGTCTCGTCGCGTTCGGTCGTCGAAGCATTTCGTCATGTCTTCGAGGTGTCGAGTCCGAGATCTGTTGCGCGGTTGTAGTCGTCGTCGATGAGCACCACGCTGCGATGTTCCCGGTCGAGTAGTGAGGCCGCGATCGAGGCGCGATAGCCGGAGGCGCAGTGCACCCACACTTTGCCGTCGGGAACTTCTGCGAGTCGGTGCGGCAGTTCGTGGAGGGGAATGTTGATCGCACCGGGGATGTGGCCGTCCGCGTATTCGGACTGTTGACGGGTGTCGAGCACTGCAATGTCCGAGTCCTCTGCGGCGAGTCCGGCGAAGTCGGACACTTCGTAGGACCGTACGCGCCCGTCGCTGGCGAGCGAATGAATCTCTCCGACAGCGGAGCCGGAGGGGTGGTCGATGCCGATACGTGCCAACTCCCTTGTGGCCTCGTCGATTTGATCGGATGTGTCGCCGATCAAGGTCAGCGGCGCACCCCACTGGTAGAGCCAGCCGAGGTAGGTGACGAATGTCGTCGACAGCTCGAAGCCGAGGGAACCGTCGAGATGTCCGGCAGCGAAGGCGGTGCGTGCGCGGAGGTCGACGACCCATTGTCCGTCGTCGATGCGGCGGCGTAGTTCGTCGGGGTCGACGGGTTCTGGGGTGGACAGGTCGATCGGTGCGGGGCCTTCGGTGTTGATGACGCCCATGTGGGCGTAGTACGCGGGGTAGGCCGACAGTCCTGCGATCAACTCGTCGACGTAGGTTTGTTCGTCCTGGGTCAGCGCGGGATTGGACTGTTGCTGTTCACCGATGGTCGACGAGTCGCCGCTGGTGGGGGTCGCGGAGCAGAAGCTACCGAATCCGTGGGTGGGGTAGACCTCGACGTCGGCGGGGAGTTCGGCGGCGATTCGACGGACCGAGTGGAACTGGGCATGGGTGAGCTCGTCGGTGTGTTCGGAGCCGAGTAGGTCGGTGCGGCCGGTGGATCCGTAGAGCATCGAGCCGCCGGTGAAGATTGCGATCGGTTCGTCTCCGAGTTGCAGTACGTAGCTGACGTGATGATGTGTATGGCCCGGGGTGTGCATGACCTGAAACGTCGCCGATCCCGCGTCGACGACATCGCCGTCCCCCACTGCCCGTCGCTCGAATTCGACCGGGTCACCCTCGGGCACAACGTATTCGGCTCCGGTGGCGCGTGCGAGTTCGAGGCCGCCGGTGACGTAGTCGTTGTGGATGTGGGTTTCGAGTACGTGGGTGATGGTGGCGTTCTTCTCCGCTGCCAATGCCAGGACGCGGTCGATGTCACGTTGGGGATCGATCACAACGGCGATGCCGTCGTGGCTGACCAGGTAACTGCGGTCGCCCAGGCTCGAGGTTTCGATGATGGCGATATCTGGATCGGTCGTGCTCATGGGGTACTCCTACGGTGTTGTCGGGTCGGCCTCGTTTCTGACGTGAAATGTGTCGTTCAGGCCAGTGCGAGGAAGAGTTTTTCCAGTTCCGCTTCGGTCATGGGTTCTTTGTTGTCGGCCGTGTCGCCGGTCATGCATTCGCGGAGGCCGGTGGCGACGATCTTGAAGCCGGCTTTGTCGAGGGCGCGGGACACTGCGGCGAGTTAGGTGACGACGTCTTTGCAGTCGCGTCCGTTCTCGATCATGCCGATCACTCCGGCGAGCTGGCCGTGTGCGCGGCGCAGACGGTTGAGTACCAATGCGATGCTGTCTTCGTCGCCGACCATTGCGATCTCCTGATGGTGTGAGGGTGGTAGTCGTTCCAGATTACCCCTGGGGGCATCGGGTCGGTGTGTGCGTCCGGTCATGAAAGAAAGAGTGTGTCGACAAGTACGTAGCCTGCGACGGCGAACACCAGGTAGGCGAACCACGTGCGCAGCTTGTCGGTGTCGATGCGTGTGCTCAGTCGCCCGGCGACCAGCGAGCCTGCGATCGCCGCACCGGCGAACGCGGCTGTCAGCGGCCAGTTCCCGCCGAGCCCGTCGGCCTGAGCGATCAGTCCGGCGGCGGAGTTGGCGACGATGACCACCAGCGATGTTCCGACGGCGACACTCATCTCGATTCCCAACAGCAGCACGAGTGCGGGGATGATCAGGAATCCTCCGCCGACGCCGAACAGTCCGGTGAGGACTCCGACGCCGAACCCGGTCGGGATGGACCGTGGTGCGCACCGCCGCCAGTCGATCCCGGAATTCCCTGTTTTGCAGGCAGTTCCGACATCGTCGGTGCTTCCCAGCATCCGCGCCCCGGCGATGATCATGACGATCGCGAAGCCGATCATCACGGCGGCCTCGGGCAGATGTCTTCCCAGGGCGCTGCCGACCAGGGTGCCGACGATACCGGTGGCCGCGAAGATCGCCGCCAGTCGCCACTCGACGAGCTTCGCCCGCACCTTGGGGATGGCCCCGGTCGCCGAGGCGACACCGATCACCAGCAACGAGGTCGGTATCGCCTCCGCCAGGGGCAGGTCGAGGGCGTAGACCAGAACCGGGACGGCGACGATCGACCCACCGCCGCCGAGGAGACCGAGCAGGATGCCGACGGCGACGCCGAGAACCAGGGCCAGCGTCAGGGTCATCAGCTGTGTGCTGTGTCCTGGCCACCGAGTGCGTCGATAGCGGCCTGGAGCTTGGTGGTGGCCTCGGCGGCGACGTCGGAGAGTGCTGGTTCGCCTGTCGCTTGTACCATGATGTCGGGGTTCATGGCTTCGACGATGATCGATCCGGGTGCGCTCGTGTCGGCGCGGACGACGACATTGCACGGCAGCAGCAACCCGATCTGGCGCATGACTCCGACGGCGCGGTGCGCGAGGGTGGGATTGCAGGCACCGAGGATCAGATACTGCTCCATGTCCTCGTCGAGTTTGGCCTTCAACGTGGCCTGCATGTCGATTTCGGTGAGAACACCGAATCCCTGATCGGACAGGGCTGCTTTGACGGAGTCGACTGCGGTGGCGAAGTCGGTGTCGGTCAGGGTGGTCGAGAGTGCGATGTTCATGAGGGAAATTCCTTTCGATTATCAAACTGCGGTGATGTAGGTCTACCCGTTCAGGGGCCGACGAATACTCGGCACGCCGACCCGGCTGAGGAGTGCGCTCGCCGGACACCAGCCGACCGCTGCGTAGAGGGCGAGGTTCGCGGCAGCGAACGCGCTCAGTAGTCGCCACTGCGGTGCGTGTAATTCGCCGAGTGCCAGACCGGTGGCGGTGACACCGGCAGCAAGGGCGGGGACGATACGTTCGATCGGCCATCCTGTGAATGCCGCCGAGTGGGTTGTGTTCGGATCGATCATCAGTGCTCCGTTCGGTGTGGTGAGGGTGTCAGTGAGAGAAGCTGATCGACGGCAGCACCTTGCGCAGCCAAGCCGGTGACCACCATGCGGCGTGACCGGTCAGACGCAGCAAGACCGGCAGCAGGATCAGCCTGATCAGGAAGGCATCGAGCAGTACCGCGACACCGAGAATGATGCCCATCTCTTTCGGTGGGAGCGGATCGGAGAGTGCGAAGGTGAAGAACACGGCGACCATCACCGCGGCGGCGGCGAAGATGACCCGGCCGGAGTGCGCGAGCCCGTCGACCTGAGCTGCCTTCGGGTCCCCGGTCTTCTCGTAGTGCTCTTTCGCGGTGGCGAGCAAAAACACGGTGTAGTCCATGGCGATGGCGAAGATCATCGCGAAGAAGAACACCGGACCCCAGCCGTCGAGGAAGCCTTGCGGGGTGAAGCCGAGCAGTGACGCACCGTGCCCGTCCTGGAAGATCAGCTTCGCGACCCCGAACGCTGCCGCGGTCGAGAGCAGACTGACGGCGGTGCCGAGGATCGCGATCAGCGGTGCTTGGAGCGCAACGAGCAGCAGGATGAAACCGAGCGCCAAAATGATGCCGATCACCAGCGGTAGGTAGTCGTTCAGTGCTTGCTGCAGATCGAGGTTCTCCGCCGGCGCACCGCCGACCAACGCCGACTCCGGCAGCTGTGCGCGCAGGTCACCGAGGATGGCGCCCATTCTCTCGTCCGAAGGGTCCACGGTGGGAAGTGCTTGCAGCAGTGAATAGTTCGAGCCATCGGACGCAGGTTGAGGCGGGGTGACCATCGAGATTCCGTCGACGGTAGTGGCTGCGGTGGCGGTCGCGGCCGCATCCGACGCTGGCACGACGATCTGCAGTGCGCCGGGCGCGCCGTCACCGAACTGGGCCTGGACGAGCTCGTAGCCCTGGCGAACCGGTGCGTCCTCGGGCACTACAGAGATCGAGGGCATTGCCACTTTCAGTCCGAGGACCGGAAGAGCCAGCGCGATGAGGATGCCCACGGACACCAGAGCGAACGGCCAGGGGTGCTTGTGCAGCAGTTCACCCCAGGCTGCGAATTTCGGGGAGCGGTGCTGCTGACGCTTGGCGTAGGGCAAGGATGCGGCGTTGACCTTGGAGCCGAGTGCACCCAGGGTTGCGGGGAGCAGGGTCATGGTGGCGATCAGCACGAACGTCACTGCGAGCATGATGCCGACGGCCATGGTGCGCACCGCCGGTGCGGGAACGAGCAGGACGGCCGAGAGGCTCACCAGGACGGTCAGTCCGGACAGGACCACGGCTTTGCCTGCGGTGTCCATGGTTTCGGCGACCGCGGCACGCGGATCGGCGTTGCGCAGTGCGTCGCGGAACCTGGCGACGATGAACAGGGCGTAGTCGATTCCGAGGGCGAGGGCGAACATCATCGCGAAGTTCATCGCCCACACCGAGATCGGCGTGACGCCGTTGAGCAGAACAAGTCCGCCTGCGGATGCGACCAGGCCGGCGACGGTGAGTAGCAGCGGCAATCCCGCGGCGACGAGAGAGCCGAACGCGAGCACCATGATCGCCAAAGTGACCGGCCAGGAGAACAATTCGGCCTGGATCATGGCGTCGTGGTTGGCTTTGTTGAAGTCCGACCACAGTGCTGACGACCCGGTGGGGTAGATCTCGATACCGTTGCCGGACAGTGCGGTCAGCTCGCCTTTGACCTCGTCGACGGCTTTGACCATGTCGTCGGTACTCGCGTCTGCGCCGGCGATGAGGATGCCGGTGTGACGGTCGGGGCTGATGGTCATGCCCGGCTGGGGGGCGACGATCTCGCCGAAGCGGGTGTCGCTGTCGAACACAGCCGCGACGTCGGTGAGTGTCTGCTGCATCGCCGGGTCGTCGATCGAGGCGGTGTCGGAGTGAACGACGACCTGCACTGCTGCAGAGGAGTTGCCGCCGAAATGCTGCTGGGCGAGTTCGCGTACCTGGACGGATTCGGATCCGTTGGCCTGCCAGCCGGCCCCGGCCAACGACGAAAACACCGTTGGTGCAGCTGATCCAAGGGCGATTAGGGTGATCAGCCAGATACCGAACACCCAGCGGCGACGCGTGACCATCGCGCTCCCCAGGCGGCCGAGTGCGCCAGGTGCAGGTGGCCGGTCACGGTCGTGTCGGTCGGTAGCCGCCGCGGTAGCGGGAACGGACATAGCATTCTCCTAAATACGGGTGGGGGTATATGACAAGGCCACGAAGGCCCAAAAGCTTCCTCGAAGACTTAAAGGTGAGGTGTCAGCGATGAAACAGGGAGTGAAAAAAGCCGGTGCGCCTAGCTGGATCACTGCTGCGGCCGTGGGACATTCTTCATGACGCTGTCGATGTGGCGCCCGCAGCCGGCCCAGGTGGTCTTACCGCATGTCGGGCATGCGACGGGGTAGCACATGGCAATCCTTCCTGGCGGGGTGTACCTACTGTTGCATATACCTAGGGGGGTATGCAAGTACCCCTAGGGGTATAAATCATCGATGCGAGGGTGATGAATGGGAAGGTTCACCGCCGCGGGCGAAAGGGGAACGTTCGCATTTCGTGTAGGAAGACCGCGACTGCTCGAGACGGACTACAGGTCTACCTTTAACAGTGGCTGTATGACACCCACTTCTGAACAAGTGCAGCTGACTTCTGAAACTGACACGAGTGATGTCAGTTTCAGAAGTGGGCGTCATAAATTCCTGGGGTTTTACCTCCGATTGCAGTCGTCTTCTGACATTCTGAGTGCAGAAGTGGACTGCACAATCGGTCGGTCACGCAGGCCGGGCGTTCGGAGGCTGCGATGGACGCGGACAAGTTCGATGTCGCCGAGACTGGTGTGCTGACCGCGTCGGCGGAGCAGTGGGAGCAGGCACGGTCACGGTTCGCAGTGCTCAGCGAACTAGTGGATCGATCCTCGATCGGTACCGCAGTGGTGGAGGATGCAGCGCAGCAGTTGGGGGTCTCGCCGCGGCGTGTGTACGTACTGTTGTCCAGGCTCCGGAATGGGGGAGGGTCGGTCACCGATCTGTTGGTCTCCGCTCCTGTAGGCGGGCGCGGCCGCTCTCGGATGCCGACCGAGGTGGAAGAAGTGATCGCCGAGCACATCAACCGTGAGTTTCTGGCTCGCCAGAAACTCAGTGTCGCTGCACTGCATCGTCGTATCGCGCTGGCCTGCCACCGCGTTGGACTGCCGATTCCAGCCCGCAACACAGTCACCGCGCGGATCGCAGCAATGCACCCGGGCCGCGTCGCACGCTCTCGTGGCGGACCGGACGCCGCCCGATCGCGGCAATCCGCGGGCGATGTCCCGCCGCCGGTGACGGCCGTTCTGCAGCAAGTCCAGATCGATCACACCGTGGTCGATCTGATGATCGTTGACGAATACGACCGGGCACCGATCGGTCGTCCTTATCTCACGATTGCCGTCGACGTCTTTAGCCGCTGCGTGCCAGGGTTCGTGGTGACACTCGATCCTCCGTCCGCAGTGTCGGTCGGGTTGTGTCTGGGCCGGGTGTGCTCGGACAAGAGCGTATGGATCGACGCCCTGGGCCTCGGCGCGGATGTGCGTTGGCCGATGGCCGGAAAGCCGCGCGCCTTGTACGTCGACAACGCCTCCGAGTTCAAAAGCGAAGCGCTACGGCGCGGTTGCGAGCAGCACGGCATCGACCTCGGCTACCGCCCACCCGGCAGGCCGCATTACGGCGGGATCGTCGAACGCATCATCGGCACCGTCATGACCCAGGTCCACGAACTACCCGGCACCACGTTTTCGAACCCGACGCAGCGGGGCAGCTACGATTCGGAGGGCACAGCAGCGCTGACGTTGCGAGAATTGGAACGCTGGCTGATTCTCGCGATCGCGGCGTATCACGCGGACGTGCACACCGGCCTGAG
>NZ_JBEYIW010000028.1:0-49699 GCF_040636045.1 Rhodococcus sp. NPDC006774
AACCCCGTCAACGCCCACAAAGCAGGCACCATCACCGGCCTGACCGTCACCGCAGGCGACGCCATCACCCAAGGCACCGTCCTCGCAGAGATCAAATGACGTAGCGATGTCCGAGCTTCCGGAAATTCGGATCGGTACGGCCGATCGGGAGAAGGCCCTCGAGGCACTGAGTCTGCACTTCAGTGAGGGTCGGCTGACTGTGCCCGAATTCGACGAGCGCAGCGCCGTCGTTGCTTCGGCGACGACGCGTGGGGAGATCGACAAGGTATTCGTCGATCTCCCCGCTGCTTCGACGTCGCACACACCCGCCCAGCTCGGGAAGTCTCCGGCACCGACCGAGGGCGGTGCCGGAATCGATTGGCGCGCAGTGGTGATGCCCCTGGTCATCTTCGGTTCACTGGCATTGTTCTTCCTCACCGACTTCGATCAGAAGTGGCTCTTCTTCCTTCTCATTCCACTGGCGGGTGCGCTGCTGTCGGCAGGTGGCCATTCCAAGGACGAGAAAAAGAAGAAAAAGAAGAGGGATCGTTGAAGGCGCTTCTGTTCGATGTGTTCGGCACAGTGGTCGATTGGCGCACCAGCGTGGCCCGCGAGGTCGAATCCGTGTGTGGTCCCGATGTCGACAGTCATGCATTCGCCGACCGCTGGCGCAGCCTGTATCAACCGGCGATGGAACAGGTTCGATCGGGCAGTCGACCGTTCACCCGGCTCGATGTACTCCATCTCGAGTCGCTTCGAGTCGTACTGTCGGAGTTCGACATTCGGCTCGACGACAGTGATGTCGCGTCCTTGAATCACGCGTGGCATCGATTGGATCCGTGGCCGGACTCGGTGCCAGGGCTCACGCGACTGCGTACCGATTTCATCATCGCCCCGCTCTCCAACGGCAACATCTCGTTGCTGTTGGACATGGCCAAGAATGCCGGACTGCCATGGGACGCGATCCTCGGCGCAGAACCGGTACAGACGTACAAGCCCCTGCCCGACGCGTATCTCCGCACCGCGGACATTCTGGGTCTTCAGCCGAGCGAGTGCATGATGGTCGCCGCACACAACAGTGACCTCGCTGCCGCTGCCGACTGCGGCTTTGAAACGGCATTCATCGCCCGTCCGCTCGAACACGGGCCGAGTCAGACCACCGACCTCGCCGCGGAATCCGACTGGACTCACAGCGCCGACTCGATCGATTCTCTCGCAACGCAATTGGGCTGCTGACGACAGTTATCGGGTCAGAGGAATCAGCTGGTGCGCAATCCACGCGTCCACGTCCCGATGCGAACGGAAGCGAACAATCGTCAGCTCCGGGCGGCGCACACTCAGTCGCTGCACTCGCTCGGTAGTCAACCGGTACGTGTTCCATGCCCATCGAACGACGTGGTCGCGGTCGAAGAAGATGCGATGCAGTGACGGTTCGAAGTTGCCGTTCCACAGCTCGCGCCTGCCGAGCCTGCGGCGAAGCGTCCGAATCATCACCTGCCGCATGACTGTTCGACGTGGCAAGTCGAGCCACAAGAGCAGATCCGCACGATCTGCGAGGCGATCGCGCACAACGCCGTACTGCCACTCGGTGACCCACGACGGGCGTGCGATGAACTCCTCCACGTCGGACTCGAACGTCGCACGCGGCGTCCAATTCGGCCCGTGATAGAGGCTGTCGATCTCGATGTGTTCGATTCCCAGAATCGATCCGAGACGGGCAGACAGCGTCGTTTTCCCGGAACCGGATGTCCCAGCAACGACGATCCTCGTGGGGCGACGGGACACTGCATCGTTCGGTCCGAGAATCACGGAGACGACGGTAGCGAATCGTGGAAGCCGATCGGTCGTCGACTACGACGGACGATAGCCACGATCCCGACCATCAGGGGCAACTGCAGAAAGACGATGGCGTTGAGTGCGTCGTTCGGAAGAGGCAGACGGTCGAAGAACTGAGCCGTTCCGGTCACGATCAGCACCAGATAGGACAGTTGCATCGACAGCATGTGCCGCCGCACCCAACCCGTACGAGAGCGCCCGAACACGGGCTGGCACCAGCCGAACAGCACCAGCGCGGCTGTCAGGATCGAGACCGCGTGGAACACGCTCCATCCGTCACGGATCTCGGTGACGAAGAAGGACGCCACGATCATCACCAGAATCGCTACGACGTACGTGCGTCCACACGCCCGATGAAAAACGGTGCCTTTGCGGGCGAACAGAACCAATGCTCCGACCAGAACGGACAGCACTGCGGCCGACGTGTGGATCACCGTGATCGACATCGACAGCCACCTTTCGCCCGACCGACGCTACCGGTCGTCGGGTCCGACGGTGTTTCTTTTACGTGCTATCAGGAATGCCTGCGATGTCGACTCGTATCCCATCGGAGCGCGATGCACGCGCACGTCCACCTCGAAGTCGGCGTCGACGAGCATGCCCACGACCGCGTCGGGGTCGAGTCGGTATGCGTCGTACGACACCGAGTGTCCGTAGACATGTTCGAGCCGCACTCGCTCGTTGCCGGATTGAAATGCCAGTAGCAGTGGACCGTTGGGCGTCAGCACTCGATGCAGTTCCGCGAACACCGCAGGCAGCTGCGTGGGAGGAGTGTGGATGATCGAGTACCAGGCGACGATCCCGGCAACGGAACTTTCCCCCGCATCCAGTGCCTCCATCGACCCGACACCGAATCGCAGGTGCGGATGTTCGCGCCGAGCGACCTCGATCATGTTGGGCGACAAATCCATCCCCGCTACGTCGAGGCCGAGGCGGTACAGCTGCTCGGTGATGCGGCCGGATCCACACCCCACCTCCAGCACCTGTCCGCTCGTAACCCGGGCTGCGAACGTAGCCAACAATCCGTGCTCGAGATGTCGGCCGTCGAGTTCGTCGCGAACGATGTCTGCGTAGCTCTCGGCAACGGTGTCGTAGGCAGCTCTCGTCATCGAAACATGCTGTTGCTCGGCCACAGTGGCTACGGTACCGGCTCACCCGGCGTCGGCAGGTACGAGTGCGTCAGCATCTCGAAGAAGTGCCCGGTCGGGTCGCGGAAATACACTCCGCGGCCTCCGTGGTCGGTGTTGACGGTGCCGGGTTCGGTCATCCGAGGGTCGGCCCAGTGCTCGACGCCCTGGTCGACAAGCCTGGCGTAGGCCGCGTCGAACAGATCGTCGCTGACCCGAAAGGCATAGTGCTGAAACTGAATATCGTCGAAGGGAGGCTCGGCGAATTGAACGAGCGTGCCGTCGGTGAGTTGCACGTTGACGAACGGCCCCCACGACGGTGCCTCCGGCAGAGCGAACAGCGTGCGAAAGAACGCCGCAGAGTCGGAACTGTTCTTCGCAACGATGATGGTGTGATCGAACGAAATGGACATGCGCTGCCTCCTGGGCAGTACGACGCCTCCATGTCTGACGCAGTCCGTCATCGACACGCGACGCTGCCGCCGATGCTCGCACGGACCCCGAATCCGAGTCAACCGGTGAATTCACGACCGCAGTTCGGTCATCTTCGATGACAACATTGCCGAGGAAAGGACCCCAGCATGGTCGGCCGACTTCTGTTCGTTCACGGTGCCGGCGGATTTGTCGACGACGCACCGCTGGCCAACGGGCTTGCGCAGGCTCTGCATCTCGATGTTCGGATGCCGGAGCTGTCCGACACCGCCATGGGTTTCGAGGACTGGGCCGGACCGGTTCGGCAACACCTGGACCGGCTCGGACCGGAGGATTCGGTGGTGGCGCATTCCTTCGGCGCATCGATCCTCGTCGGGGTCCTGGCAGAACATCGCCGCCGATGGCCCCTGCAGGCCACTCTGCTGGCGATGCCGGACTGGACTCCGTGTGGGTGGGACGTCGCCGACTACGCGTTCACCGACCCGGAACCCGAGACCGACCTGACGCTCGTCCACTGCCGGGACGACGACGTGGTTCCCGTTTCTCACCTCGCGCTGAACTCGACGGCTCTCCCGTCGGCGACAGTGATCGAGTTACCAACCGGTGGTCACCAGTTCGACGGCATGATCGACGCCGTTGCCGCCGAAATTCTCGGACCGGCCGCTCACCGATAGTCGTGGTCGATTCCCGTTGCCCATTGCGAACATTCGACGGCAATCACGTCGTCTCTTCCCCGCAGGAAGTCCCGGGCACCGGCGTCTCCCGACGCCGATGCCACGGCTGCGTCGACGTGTCGACGCGCCAGAACGACCGGATGTCCGGGACGGCCGTCGAACACGGCCCTGGCAAGACCTGTTTCCCGTGCTGCGGCGAGTACTGCCTGCACCACCTCGGGTCCCACGTCCGGCGTATCGACCACGTGCACAACCGCGTAGTCCGCGTCCGACGCCGCCGACAGCCCGGTGATGAACGAGGCGCTCATGCCCTGGTGCCAGTCGGGTGTGTGCACCGCGATCACGCCGTCGGGCACGGGCGCATCAGCCGCACCCAGCACCACGACCACGCGATCACAGCCGCCGTCGCGCAATGCCTGGACCGCCGTCCTCAGCCACAGCCCGTCGTGGGCGAGCACTTTGGGCGATCCGTATCGTGTTCCGGCACCGGCGGCGAGTAGCACTCCGACGGCAAGGTCCGACACGGTCGCTCCTTTCACTGGTGGGTGCAGTCTTGGATGTTCGCACAACGTCCACGTCGAGTACGCCCCGAAGTTTGTGCTCGCTCGACTAGCGAGGATAGGCGTGATGGCTGATTCTTAGTGCACTTCTCCTGCAGCGTCGCAGGAATCCTGCCCTGTTGCTTCCGCGAGGTGCCCACCCATGTCCGTCAAGCCCACCACACGCAAACGTGTCCATCCTGTCGACGAAGTGCTCCCCGTTCCGAAACTTGCCGCCTACGGGTTTCAACATGTCGTCGCGTTCTACGCAGGCGCTGTCTTGGTGCCGATCATCATCGGCAGCGCGATCGGACTGACCAACGAGCAGTTGATTCACCTGATCAATGCGGATCTGTTCACCTGCGGCATCGCGTCGATCATTCAATCGGTCGGATTCTGGAAGATCGGTGTCCGTCTGCCGCTCCTGCAGGGCGTGACGTTCGCCGGTGTCTCTCCGGTGATCGCGATCGCGATGGCGAACGGCGGCGGCACCGAGGGGTTGCTGTACGTCTACGGCGCCGTCATCGTCGCCGGGCTCGTCACGTTCTTCATGGCACCGTACTTCAGTAGGCTGCTGCGCTTCTTCCCACCGGTGGTGACCGGCACCGTCATCACGATCATCGGTGTGGCGTTGCTCCCTGTGGCCGTCAACGATGCGGTGACCAATCCTGCTACTCACGAACAGGATCCGACCAACGGACGGTGGATGGCGTACGCGATCGGCACGCTGCTGATCATCGTGCTGATCCAACGATTCTTCAAGGGCTTCATGGCCACCATCGCCGTGCTTCTGGGCCTGGTGATCGGCAGCGCCGTCGCATTCGCGTTGGGCGACATGAACTTCGACGGCACCTCCGACGCGTCCTGGATCGGCTTCACGCAGCCCTTCCTGTTCGGTGTGCCCAAATTCAGTGTCATCGCCATCATTTCGATGATCGTCGTCATGCTGATCATCGCCGTGGAAACCACCGGCAGTGTGTATGCGACGGGTGAGATCGTCGGCAAGCGCATCAAGAAGGACGACATCGCAGCAACCCTGCGCGCGGACGGAGTGGCCACCGTCATCGGCGGTACGTTCAACTCGTTCCCGTACACGGCCTTCTCCGAGAACGTCGGCCTGGTGCGCCTGACCGGTGTGCGCAGCCGTTGGGTGGTGGCCACGGCAGGCGGCATCATGATTCTCCTCGGTCTGCTACCCAAGACGGCAGCCGTCGTGGCATCCATCCCGCCGCCGGTGCTCGGCGGAGCCGCGCTCGCCCTGTTCGCGACCGTCGCCGTGGTCGGAATCCAGACCCTGTCGAAGGTGGACTTCACCGATCACCGCAACCTGATCATCGTCGCCACGAGCCTCGGTCTCGCGATGCTCGTGACCATCCAACCGACGGTCTCCGAGGGTGTGCCCGCTTGGCTCGAAATGTTGTTCGGCAGTGGCATCGTTCTCGGCGCGGTCTCGGCAATCGTGCTCAACGTCTTGTTCTTCCACATCGGCAATCGTGGGCAGGCCGTCGCCGGTGGTCCGGGTAAGGGCATCACCCTCGACAAGGTCAACGAGATGTCCTCCGAGGACTTCGCTGCCACGTTCGGGGGCTTGGTGCAGGGCACGCCGTGGGTGGTCGAACGCGCCTACCAGCAGCGGCCTTTCGCCGATGCACACGGTCTGCGCGAGGCGTTCCAGGAGGCACTGTTGGCCGGCACCACCGAGGAACAGATCGAGCTGATCAACAGCTACCCCGATCTCGGTAGCGAGGACGCCACCGGCACCCTCAACGCAGCGGACCACGTCGGTCTGTCCAACCTGGAGGAGGACGAGCACGACAACATCGTCCAACTCGCCGCCGAATACCGCGAGCACTTCGGCTTCCCGTTGGTGATCTGTGCACGGGAGACGGAGCGTTACGATCGAGTCCTGGCCAACGGGTGGTCGCGCGTCGAGAACGCACCGTCGGCGGAGCGGTCGTTCGCGATGATCGAGATTGCCAAGATCGCGAACTACCGATTCGACGATCTCGTGGCCGATGCCAACCCGATCGCCGCCGCGCGGTTCGGGCGCATCAACGACTTCAGATAGCGAGCGAGATGTGCTGCACGAATGGATAGGGCTCGACGGGTTCAATCGGCTCAGCGATCGGCAGGCGATGCATGCACTCTACGAGTGCTGCGCATCGTCGATCTGGGCCCGTCGAGTGGCCCAGGGTCGCCCCTTCGACAGTCGAGACCTGCTGTTGGACAGAGCAGATCGAGTGCTCGCCGAGCTACCCGAGGCGGAGATCGACCACGCGCTCGACGGCCATCCACGGATCGGCGGTAAGGCCGACAACCCGTCGTCGAAACGTGAGCAGGCTGCGGTGACGACTGCGGGTACCGAGGTACGCGAGAAGTTGGCGGCGGGAAACCGTGCGTACGAGGAGAAGTTCGGGCACGTCTACCTGGTGTGCGCCACCGGCAGATCCGCGGAGGACCTGCTCGCTATCCTCGAGGAGAGGCTCGACAACGACGCCGAAACCGAAAGACGGGTGCTCCGCGTGGAACTGGCCAAGATCAATCGAATTCGCCTCGGCCGCATGCTGGGTCCGGAGCAGTGACCGGGCTGTCGACGCACGTACTCGACGCCACCTCGGGAACACCCGCGGTGGGAATGCGGGTGCGGCTGTTCCACCCCGAGAAGGGCGAGATCTCCACCGCCACCACGGACGGGGACGGCCGCATCGGGGAAGTCGTACCGGGGCCGATCGATCCGGGCATCTACCGACTCTCGTTCGACACCGGCGACTATTTCGAGGCGACGAAGACACCGAGCTTCTACCCCGAGGTGTCGATCTCGTTCACCGTCACCGATCCCGATGCTCACTATCACGTCCCATTGCTGTTGTCCCCCTTCGCTTATTCGACCTATCGCGGGAGCTGACATGACCGACCTGACCGGAAAGATCGTCCTCGGATCCAATCAGTACGGCAAGGCGGAGAACCGCGTGGTGCGGATCTATCGGGACTCGCCACGGCACGAGATCCATGACATCAACGTGTCGAGCGCTCTGCGTGGCGATTTCTCTCCCGCGCATCTGGTGGGCGATCAATCCAATGTGCTTCCCACCGACACCCAGAAGCAGACCGCCTACGCGTACGCCAAGACCAAGGGCCTACTGCACCTGGAGAGTTACGGCCTCGATCTGGCTCGTCACTACGTCGACGACGTGGAGCCCGTCGACGGTGCCCGCATCGAACTCGAGGAATACGCCTGGGCTCGGGCGGTGATCGACGGCGTCGAGCACGATCACACGTGGACACGCAAGGGTGAGGAGATCCGTACGTCGGCGGTGACCGTCGAGGGCAAGGGCGACGCGCAGCAGACGTGGGTGATCAGCGGCTTCAAGGAGATGGTGATCCTCAAGTCCACGGGCTCGGAGTTCCACGGATTCCTCGAGGACGACCTGACGATTCTCGAGCCCACGACCGACCGGGTGATGGCGACATCGCTGACAGCGCAGTGGCGGTACACCACCACCGACGTCGAGTGGGACGCCGTCTATGCGGGCGTGAAGGCGGCCATGGTCGAGCGGTTCGCCAATCTACAGTCGCTGGCCCTCCAGCAGACCCTCTACGCCATGGGCGAGGCGGTGCTGGAGAAGTATCCGTTCATCGCCGAGATCACCATGTCCGCACCGAACAAGCATCACTTCGTCTACGACCTGGGCAAGTTCGGCATCGAGAACAATCTCGAGGTGTTCAACGCGGACGATCGGCCGTACGGTCTGATTCAGGCAACCGTCGAACGCGAGGATGCCCCGGACGCTGGAAGTGCTTGGCGGACATACTCTGTCGTCGGATAGTGCGCTGAGTTCACGTGTGCAGTGCCGCAGTCCACTCCACCAACGGTGCGAGAGCACGCCAGGCATCGCGCACCTTCGTCGCAGCCTTGGGTGTCTCGAGCCACGCGGGTGAGCCGAAATGCTTGCCCGCGGTGAGTGACTTGTGGCGCAAGAGGTCGATGCGCGGGTGGTCGAGCTCGTATCCCCGCGGCTTGGTCTTGAGCTTGTCGCCGCCGATCTCGTATCCGGCCTTGGTCAACGTCGCCAAAATCCGCTCGAGCTCGGCTCCGCGGACGTTGTCGTCGACGGTGCGGCGGTAGCGGGCAACGCCGTCGGTCGAGGAGTTGTAGAAGCCGCCTGCGACGAACAATCCGGCGGGGTCGATCTGGACGTAGTAGCCCAGGCTGTCGCCGCGAGCGACGAATCCGCCCTGATGGGTCTTGTACGGGGTTTTGTCCTTCGAGAAGCGAACGTCACGGTAGGGGCGGAAGACCTTGGCAGTACCGAACTCCGGTTCGAGTGTCGCGAGCAACGCGGTCATCGGTCCCTTGACCGCATTGTCGAAGACATCCTTGTGCTCGCTCCACCAGAGCTTGCTGTTGTCGGCTTCGAGGTCCTCGTAGAAGTCCAGGGCCGCGAAGGGTATTCCGGTGAAGCCAGTCATCGTTCGATCCTATGCGGCCCCGGTGGCCGACGAACGCGGGATGGATTGAAGCGCGAGGTAGACATCGAGCCGGTCCGAGGTGGAACTCAGATCGCGGCCCAGCAATTCCTCGACGCGCTTGATTCGGTACCGCACGGTGTTGAGGTGGACGTGCAACGACTCGGCTGTTCGATTCCACGATCCACCGGTGGCCAGGAACTCGCGGAGGGTGTCCGTGAGTCCGGCGTCGGTGCGCCGGTCGTAGTCGAGCAGCGGAGCGAGAACGTGTTCGACGAAGGACCGCCGGACGTCGTCCGGCAGAGCCGAGAGCATCGACACAGCCGATGTCAGCTGGGCCCCCGCGGTGACGGTCACCGGGCTGGACCCTTGCCTGCTGACTTCGAGTGCGTGACGGGCCGATCGCAGCGCGCCGTCGATGGTGATCCCGGTCGCTTCGGAACTGACCCCCACGAGCAGCCGGCTGTGCCCGATGCCGGAACCCAAGCGAGTCAATCGGGTTCGCAGTGTCTGTGTGAAGTTCGGATCGTCGGTGTTCACGACAGCGACGATGTCCCCGTGCGTGCTGCACCCGACACAACCCCCACCGAAGGAGGTCAGAGTGTCGCTGAGAACCGTACGCAGCATCTCGCGCAGGTCGATCCGTCCGCTGTGGACGACCCTGACGACGACCAGCGAGCGGTCCGGGTCGACTCCTGCCTGGCGCAGCCGCGTCAGGGCTTCGGGTCTGGTGCTGTCGGCTTCGATCAACGCCACTGCCTGGTCGGCGATTTCGCGTCGGACCAGCCGCCCCTCCTCGCGTCGAGCACGATCGAGCGCGGCGATGGCGGCGAGCTGGCCGAACGCATCGGCGATGGCGGGTGGGAACGTCGCCATGTCTCCGGCGACCGCGAGAAACCATCGCGTGGTCCGCTGCACGAGCGACGGCCCGATGCCGAAGATGCTGTACACACCGCCGTCACTGAGAGTGGTTGTCGTGGGCAGTCTTTCGGAGGACAGCGCAGCGTGGGTCAGCGTGTCCACGTCGGCGTCGGAGAACGCCGAGACCTCGGCCACGAGCCGACGTCCGGTCGCCGTGAAGATCAGACACGCCATCCCGGTTTCCCTCGAGGTGTGCAGCGCCAACTCGTCGAGGGCTCTGCCGTCCGCGATCGCGGTGAGCAGCTGGCGTTGCCTGACGAGCGAGGTGTTCAGCGAGGCGATGCGATCTCCGGTGACACGGCCGACGAGAAACTCGGTCACCTCACCGAACGAGACGGTGTCGGGTACCGCGAGCAGGGGTAGTCCGTGCCGCTCGCATGCGTCGACCAGGTCCGGTGGAATGTGACCGAGCAGCCCTTCACCGGCGGCCAGTGCCGAGGCCCCTGATTCGGTGACGGCCCGGACGAACACCTCGCTGTCTGCGGCCGTCCGATGCCACACGAGGCCGGTGATCACCAGTTCGCCACCAGCGATGTAGCGCGACGGGTCCGGCAGGTCGGTCGTGTACGTCCATCGCAGCGTGCGACCCAGGGCGTCCGGATCGGAGGTGAGCAATCGAATGCCGAGCTGCGTGGCGTCGAGCAAGTCCTTGACCTGCACTGTGCTGTTCCTCCCCCGGCCCCGGCCCTCGCTGAGCGTGCTCGAAACAGCTGAGCTCGTAGGAAGAAACAGTATGTGTGGGTTGTTTCCTCCGAGTTTCGGGCGTATCGCCGGACGACCGAAGATCGGTAACAGATACTCACTACAGTTCGAGATGACACATCGGGTGGTCGATCTGCCGGCGTGGTGGATCTGCCGGCGAAAACGAGGTGAACGAAGGCCATGGATCTCGGCACTGTCGACGACATTCTGCTTCCCGGCTCCCGCGCGGACCTTCCGCCCGGACGCGCGGACACCGCGGTCCTTGCCGGCGGTACCTGGCTGTTCTCGGAGAAGCAGGACCACTTGGCCACCCTCGTCGATGTCACTGCCCTGGGCTGGGAGCCGTTGACCGTCACCGAGACCGGGCTCGAGATCGCTGCGACCTGCACCATCGAGACTTTGGCGCGCTATACCTCTCCGTGGCCGGCCACCGCATTGTTTCCCCGCTGCGCAGCAGCGTTGTTGGCCTCGTTCAAGATCTGGAAGACCGCCACCGTCGGCGGCAACATCGCGCTGGCCCTGCCTGCCGGAGCGATGATCTCGTTGACCGCCGCTCTCGACGGTATCGGGCAGGTGTGGTCGGGTGATGGGCCCGATCACGACTACCGCATCGCGATCGCTGATCTGGTCACGGGCCCGCACGCCAACGCACTTCGATCGGGAGACGTGCTGCGCAGCATCGATATTCCACTGCACGCGCTCCGGTCCAGAACGGCGATGCGCAAGCTCGCACTGTCACCGCTCGGGCGATCGGCCGCCGTGGTGATCGGGCGGGTCGACGACGGCGGCGAATTCGTTCTGACCGTCAGCGCGTCGACCGTCCGTCCGTTCGTTCTGCGCTTCCCGAGCCTGCCGACGGCGGGCGAACTCGACGACGCGCTCGCCGCCACCATCGGTCCCCAGCACTGGTACGACGACCCCCACGGGGCTCCGGACTGGCGCCGTCACATCAGTTGCACTGCAGCGCAGCAGATTCGCGAGGAGTTGTCATGATCGTAGACATCAACGGTGTACCGACCGATGTCACTCCGCGGCCCGGTCAGTGCCTGCGCACCATGCTCCGTGAACACGACCACTTCGAGGTGAAGAAAGGATGCGACGCGGGCGACTGCGGCGCATGCTCGGTGCTCGTCGACGGCGAACCGGTGCACTCGTGCATCTTTCCCGCGTTCCGTGCCGCCAACCGGTCCGTCACCACCGTCGCGGGGCTCGGTACACCGGACGACCTCCATCCGATGCAGAGGCGATTCGTCGACGCCGCCGGTTTCCAGTGCGGGTTCTGCACTGCCGGAATGGTCGTCACCGCCTCGACGCTGACCGAGGAAGATCTGGACGAGCTTCCCGAACGGCTGAAGGGAAACCTGTGTCGCTGCACCGGGTATCGCGCCGTGTCCGACGCCGTCTGCGGGGTGGTCAACACCGAGAAGTCCGTCGACGGTCCGGCGTGTGGACGATCCATCGCGGCACCCGCCAGCACGCGCATCGTCACCGGAACCGAGCCCTACACACTCGACCACACCCCTCCCGGGTTGCTGCACGCCAGTGTTCTCGGAAGTCCACACGCGCATGCCCGGATCGTCTCCGTCGATACCACCGCAGCGGAGCAGGTACCGGGGGTGCACCTGATCCTGACTGCGAAAGACAGCCCGTCGACCGCCTTCTCGACGGCCCGCCACGACCGCCGCGTCGACGATCCGGACGACACCCATGTTCTCGACACCGTCGTGCGCTTCATCGGCCAGCGAGTGGCGATCGTGGTCGCAGAATCGGTTGCAGCAGCCGAGGAGGGGTGCCGCGCTCTTGTCGTCGAGTACGACGTGCTGCCCGCCGTGTTCGATCCGGAGTCCTCGCTCGCACCGGATGCGCCGAAGATCCACGGCGACAAGGACGCGACGGCGCGAATCGCGGATCCGTCTCGCAATCTGGTGGCCGAGCTGCACGGCAGTACCGGGGACGTCGACGCTGCCGTTCGCAGCGCAGCGGCGGTGGTCACCGGCCGCTGGACCACTCAACGGATTCAGCACGTACACCTGGAAA
This sequence comes from Rhodococcus sp. NPDC006774, assembly GCF_040636045.1. Classification (NCBI taxonomy): domain Bacteria; kingdom Bacillati; phylum Actinomycetota; class Actinomycetes; order Mycobacteriales; family Nocardiaceae; genus Rhodococcus; species Rhodococcus sp. NPDC006774. The sequence goes on from NZ_JBEYIW010000028.1 coordinate 12,715, forward strand.
CCCACGGCACCATCGGTTGGTTGGACGAGACCGGAAAACTGAATCTGCGCACCAGCACTCAGGTTCCGTTTCTGGTCCGCGACGAGATCTGCGAGATCTTCGGTTTGGCACGCGACCGCGTCCGCGTGTTCACTGCGCGCGTCGGCGGCGGATTCGGCGGCAAGCAGGAGTTGCTCACCGAAGACGTGGTGGCGCTGGCGGTACTGCGTACCGGTCGACCGGTGCAGTTCGAGTTCACGCGCACGGACGAGTTCACCGTCGCACCGTGCCGCCATCCGTTCCGCGTCGACGTCACGGCCGCCGCGAGCGCCGACGGTACGCTGACCGCCCTGTCGATCGACGTTCTCACCGACGCTGGTGCCTATGGGAACCACAGTGCCGGTGTGATGTTCCACGGTTGCGGCGAATCGGTGGCGATCTACCGGTGCGCCAACAAGCGAGTCGACGCAAAAACCGTGTACACCAACAACATTCCGTCCGGAGCGTTCCGAGGCTACGGATTGGGACAGGTGATGTTCGCGATCGAATCGGCGATGGACGATCTGGCGCGAGAGATCGACGTCGACCCGTTCGAGTTCCGCAGACGCAACGTGATCGTCCGCGGCGACGACATCGTGGCCGCCCATCACGAAGAAGACGACCTGCAGTTCGGCAGTTACGGCCTCGATCAGTGCATCGACCTGGCCGAAGCCGCTCTGCGACGGGGCAACGGCGAGCACGCCCCGGCGGGCTGGAAGGTCGGCGAAGGAATGGCGGTGGCCATGATCGCGACCATTCCGCCGCGTGGTCACCGAGCCGAGACCTCGGTCGCACTGGTGCCCGAGGGTCGGTACGAGATACGCGTCGGGACTGCGGAATTCGGCAACGGAACCACCACCGTCCACACTCAGATCGCGGCGAGTGAACTCGGCACGTCCGTCGACCGCATCGAAGTCGATCAATCCGATACCGACTCGGTCACGTACGACACGGGTGCCTTCGGATCGGCGGGCACCGTGGTGGCAGGCAAGGCCCTGTATGCGGCGGTTCGCGCGATGTCGGCTCGCATTCTGGATCTGGCCGCCACCGCGACCGGACACCGAAATTCGGACTGCACACTCGGACCGGAGGGCGTGCGCTGCGGAGATCGTTTCGTCACCCTCGACGACATTCTGGCGATGGCGGGAGGCTCCCTCGTCACCGAGGGCAACAGTGGCGGGCTGCCGCGTTCGCTGGCGTTCAACGTGCACGCGTTCCGGGTGGCGGTCCAGGAGGACACCGGGACCGTGAAAATATTGCAGTCGGTACAGAGCGCCGACGCCGGAACCGTGATGAACCCGCAGCAGTGCCGTGGGCAGGTGGAGGGCGGCGTCGCCCAGGCGATCGGGAGCGCGCTGTACGAGGAGATCCGCACCGACGGTGCCGGTCTCGTCACCACCGATTCGATTCGTAGCTACCACGTTCCGCAGTTCGCGGACATACCTCGCACCGAAGTTCTGTTCGCCGACACCTACGACCGTCTGGGCCCGTTCGGTGCGAAGTCGATGAGCGAGTCTCCGTACAATCCCGTGGCACCGGCCCTGGCCAACGCCATTCGTGACGCCGTCGGCGCTCGACTGTACGACCTACCCATGTCGTCGGACCGGGTGTGGCGGGCGGTCAGCGGTCGTAGAACGTCTGCAGAATGATCGTGCTGCGCGTCTGCACGTTGGCGGTGGCGCGGATCTCCTGCAGCAAGCGCTCGAGCGCCCTCGGCGACTCGACCCGCACGAGCAGAACGTAGCTTTCCTCACCGGCAACCGAGTGGCACGACTCGATGGCCGACAGATGCTTCAACCGAGCGGGGGCATCGTCCGGTTGCGCCGGATCGATCGGAGTGATTGCCACGAACGCCGACAGCGGCCTGCCGAGGGCCTCCGGGTCGACCTGCGCCGTGTACCCACGGATGACACGTCGGGACTCCAGCCGCCGAACTCTGGATTGAACGGCCGAGACGGACAGGGAAGCTTTCTCCGCCAACGTCGCCAAAGTGGCGCGGCCATCGGAGACAAGCTCGTCGATGATCAAGCGATCGACGCGATCGAGATTTTCACTCACCTGCGCAATGTAGCCCAGATCCGAGACGAATCAGCGCCCACATCAGTTTCTGCTGGTCGAATCGGTGCTTGTGCCTCTTTCTGCCCGGCCGGCAGAGATCACACGAAGAGCGGCGGCAGGGCGAGAACCATGACCGCCGACCAACTGACGTGCGTCAGGATCGGCGCCAGTATTCCGCCGGACGCGCGCCGCTGCAGGCCCATCACGTAGCCCAGAAGCACTGCGGCGAAGCCGAGCATCGGGTTGCCCGACGCGAGGGTGGCGATCGCGTAGACGACCGTCGAGATGATCACCGGATGCTTGACGCCGATGGCCGAGTACAGCGCTCCTCGGAAGAAGATCTCCTCCGCCACGCCGTTGAGCAGCGCGATGAACACGATGAGCACCAGCGAACCCACCCGGGCGTGAGCCAATACGTTCTCGGTGAAATCGGCGAGCGGCGGAATCTGCCGCACCACGAGACCGCCGAGCATGAACACCCCGCCGACGGCGAGACCGATCAGGATGGGCGTGACGATCGGTCGCCTGATCGATCCCCCGACCTGAATGCGTCCGAGATGCAGTGGGCCCGACAGGAATCCACCGACCGTCCACACTGCCGCCAATACCAGGGTCAGTGCGTAGAACGCCGGATCACCCGGCTCGACCTTGAGCGAGAAGTAGAGCACGGTGGCACCGATCACCAGTGTGATCAGCACGATGATCCGCCGCTTGCGGAACGCCGCGTCGGACTCCTTGTGATCGCGCTCGACCGGGTCGACCAGAGCGGACTTCATCACGTTGAGCGCGGTCGTGGACCACGTTCCCATCACGCCTCCTCGGTATCGGTCAGTCGGCGTACGGCCGACCTCGCGCGTCGATTCACGTCGGCCATCACGTCGAGATTGGTACGCACCGCTGCCGCAACGGGCTTCGAGTACAGCAACCGTCGCCCACCGAGAGCTTCGATCAACCCCCAGGTGCGGTCCGAGGACGCCGCGACACCCCGACGCCTGATCCCCAGAGCGTCACCGCCGCTCCACGCCGCATCGGTGCTCGCGAGCCGAAGCGGATCCTTCAGCGCACACACACCGGGAGGGTCACCGACCATTCCCCGCACACTACGGGCCATGGCGTCGGCAATCGTGGTCAGACCTCGGGGAGGATCGGGAACGAGCTCACGAATCCGGCTCTCCGACGTCGTCATCGTGTTGTGCAGCGACCCGACGAGATCCTCGGCGAGTCCGGCGGGAACCGGAATGATCTTTCCGATGACCTTGCCTGCGAGCGAGGTCGGCACCAGCGGCACCGGAACGCCGATGCGCTGGAGACCTGCAGCTTCGACGTACGCGAACACGAGATCTCGATACGGCACCACATCCGGCCCACCGATGTCGTAGGAACCCGCGGGAACTGCCTCGGCGTCGGCGGATGCCACCAGGTAGTGCAGCACGTCGTCGACGGCGATGGGCTGCACGGGCTCGGCGAGCCAACTGGGCAGCGGCAGCACCGGCAAGCGGTCGGCGAGGTAGCGCAACATCTCGTACGACGTCGAACCTGCACCCAGAACGATGGCCGCTCTGAGCCAGACCAGCTCGACACCGTCCACCGTCAGAGCCTCGCCGACGTCCGCCCGGCTGGCGAGGTGCTCCGACAGCTGGTCGTCGTCGGGTACGAAACCGCCGAGGTAGACGATTCGGCGTACTCCCGCCCGCGCGGCCGCTGCGGCGAACTGCTCGGCAGAACGTCGGTCCTGCGCGCGGTAATCGGACTCGCCGATCGCGTGCACGAGGTAGTAGGCCACATCGATGTCGCCGGATTCCGCGAACGCGGCAGCGCAGGACCGGTCGTCGGTCACATCGAGCGATACTGCGGTGACGGAGTCGAAGAAGTCGAAGGTCCGCAGGTTGTCCGGCGTTCGGGAGCCGACCACGACCTCGGCCTCGTCGGCCAACAGAGCTGCCACCAACCGCGACCCGATGTACCCGCTGGCACCGGTGACGAGAGCTCTCATGCTTCGAGGCTAACGGCACTCGAGGCGTTGTGTCGGTGTGGCATTGTCGCTCCTATGGCTCTGGTCTTGGCAGGTGTGGTTCTCCCCGATCCCCTCGGTACCGAAACGGTGCTCCGACGAGGAGTCGCGGTCGCTCGGGCCGGTGCGGGCTGGATGCTCACCACGACCGCTTTCGCGCTTACCCTGCCCGGCCGAATCGAAGCACTGTTGACGCGTATTGAGATGTTGATGACACGCATCGATCACGTGATCGACTCCGCCGACGCCGTGGTCGCCAGCGTGCAGCGGACAACCGGTGCCGCGGACGAGGTGGTCGCGTCGGCGTCGGTCGCCTCGCACACCGCGCTGGAGCTGATCGAGTTGTTCGATCCCATCGCCAAGAAATCCGAACCCATGGCGCGAAAGTTCGTCGACAACCTCTCCGAGGAGGAAGTCGACGCCGCGATCGCCATGGTCGATCAACTGCCCGGGCTCCTCGATCACATGGAAGCGTTGCTTCCCATTCTCGCCACGCTCGACACGGTGTCCCCCGAGATTCACGAGCTCCTCGGAGTCACCAAGGACGTTCGACGCGCGGTCATCGGCATTCCAGGGTTCAAGTTCTTCCGCAATCGCGGCGAGGACAAGCTCAACGACGAGTTGCGAGACGAAGAGCGGTAGTCCCTACTTCACGAATGCGAACTCGTCTCCGGCGTGGAAGCGGGCCAGGGTCTCCGAGATGGACCGCCGTGACGGCGGATGAAATGCGAAGGCGTGCAATGCCGCTGCGACGTACGCGATTTCGGGAGACTTGATGAAGCCGATTCCGCCGAGCGATTCGATCGCAGCCGAACTGCTCCGCACCAGAGCGTCGCGAATTGCGATGCGGTTGAACAACAACCTCACCGAGATGTCCTGTCCGCGTTCGCCTTCGTCGAAGGCGCGAGCCACGTTCTCGATGGCCGCCATCGATGTCTCGAGTTCGGCCGCTGCGCGAACGTAGCCCTCGTGGTCGCCCTTGTCCTGCTCGATCATGCGTTCCAGCAGTGATGTCGCGGCACCGATGTAGTTCGCCGAGATCAACATGCCGAACCAGAGGTAACCGGTCATCTCGTGCACGCCATCGGGATCGTCGTCCTTGTTGGGTAGGACCAGGCTCGCGGGCACTTCGACGTCGTCGAGCACGACTTCCTCGCTCTGCGCGCCGGCCAGGATGTCGGTGGTCCAGAACGGCTTCACGCTGATACCGGGAAGGCTTGCCGGAATCAGAGCGACGGCGCGGTCGCCGGAGTCGATCTCGACACTGCAGGTCAGCAGATCCATCGAACGAGCCAGGCTGCAGGGCTTCTTGCTTCCGTTGACTATGTAGTTGTCACCCTTCTTCACGGCTGTCATCGTCGGAATGAACACACTGCCACCGGTGACGCCCTCGGAGAATCCGGACGCGACGATCGCCTTCTGCTCGACCAATCCCTTGATCAACGCGCGGTCGTCCTCGGTGGCACCGCGGTCGTCCTCGGTGGCACCGCGAGCGAACTCCGTCAGCGAGGCCAGCGAGAGATGGTGCATCGTGGTTCCCGCGCCCAGAGAGGGCGAGCGAGACCCGATGGCCCTCTGGGCCCGGACCGCGTCGATGGCCGGAGCGCCGAGACCGCCCAGTTCGGCCGGGACCACCAAACCGGTGCCGCCGAATTCTCGAAATTTGTCGACAGCGTTGGAATCGCGCGCTTCCAATTGCGCAAGCGGTGCCTCGTCCAGATATGCCAACAAACCCGGAATGTACTTTTCGAGAGTTTCTCTTTCGCGTACCATCAGGCCGGTCATTGCTAATCTCCTGTGTCATCGATTGTTACGGTTGTGCCATAGTTTGATCGCGACATAACGGTCACGGATACAAATTGGCGGATGAAGAAATGCAGAAGTCGAATTCGCGCTGATCGTCGACGATACCCCTCGACCTGCGGATACAAACACCGTTTTTCTGAGAATTGCCTGAGCCGAAAAGATACTTCGATCACTTTTCGAGGAATTTTCCTGACAGCGCTTCCTGATTTGTTCGACCGAAACATTCGATGATTATTCTTCGCCCGTAAACCCATCGCGCTTGTCGACCGCGCCGAATGACTCATGAATTCGCGACAGATTGAAGACAACACCAAATCCGACTCTGTGAGGAGTTCTGGTCGATAATGGCTGTCAACAGATTGATGAAAAGACTCGGCGGTGACGAGCGTGTGGACTTGCTGCGCGCCGTTCGGGAAGCAGACGTGGCTCCGTACTTTCGCAGGATGGAGTCCGCCGTGGCGCCGGTCGTCCGAGTCGAGGGCAGAGACAAGCTCATGCTCGGCTCCAACAATTACCTCGGGATCGCAGACCACCCCAAGGTCGTCGAGGGAGCCCAGCATGCGTTGGACACCTTCGGAAGCGCGGTGACCGGTAGCCGGCTGCTCAACGGAACGATGGATCTGCATCTCGAGCTGGAGAACGAAATTGCCCAGTGGCACGGAACCGACGACGCGCTGGTCTTCACCACCGGATATCAGACCAACCTCGGAACCATCAGTGCGATCGTCGGACCCGGCGACACCATCATCGTCGACTCGGCGGCACATGCATCCATTCGCGACGGCAGCACTCTCTCCGGCGCTTCGGTGGTCAAGTTCAAGCACAACGACATGGCCGATCTCGAAGCAAAACTTCGACAGCCCGTCGTCGACGACGGAGCCGTGCTGGTCATCGTCGACGGCCTCTATTCCATGGAGGGCGACCTTGCACCGCTCGATGTGGTGTCCGAGCTGTGTATCCGCTATCACTCGGCACTGATGGTCGACGAAGCACATAGCCTCGGCATCTACGGGCCGGAACTCACCGGAGCCGCCGAACTCTTCGGCATCACCAAGGACGTCGACGTCACGATGGCATCGCTGTCGAAGAGCCCCAGCTCCACCGGCGGGTTCGTCACCGGTTCGAGCGATTTGATCGACACCCTCCGAGTCAAGGCCCGCGCCTTCCTGTTCACGACCTCCGGCGTGCCTGCTGCAGTGGGTGCCGCGTTGGCATCCGTCCGTCTGATCCGAAGCGACGAGGGTAAGGATCGAGCTCGGCGCGTACTCGACAATGCCGAGGTCCTTCGCGGCGGATTGCAATCGGCTGGGCTCGACGTGGCAGGCCGCTCCGCCACCCCGCACGGAGATACCGCCTCCCCCATCGTCTCTCTCCACGTCGGCGACGATCTCGTAGCCATGAATCTGTGGAAGAACCTGTACGACCGTGGCATCTTCACCAGCGCCGCACTGCATCCCGCCGTGCCGAAGTCCGGTGCGATTCTTCGCCTGTGCGCGATGGCCACCCACACCGAACAGCAGCTGGCGACCGCCACGGAGCAGATCATCGAGGCCGTGGCAGGGCTGCCCGAATGAGTGAGCACACTCGTGGCCTGCGCATTGCGGTCACCGGGGCAACGAGCGATTTCGCGGCCGCGATACTACCGCGGTTGTTCGATGATCCCGAGGTGGATTCGGTAGTCGGCATCTCTCGTCGACCAGCTCGACTCGAACACCCCAAGTTCGCCTCGCTCCGGTCCGATATCAGGTCACCGGACCTCGAGGACATCTTCACCGGCTGCGACGTCGTCATGCATCTCGCGTTCGTGGTCGAGGAGCTCAAAGACAAGGCCGAGACTCACGACATCAACCTCCGCGGCTCACGCAACGTCATCGATTCGGCATATCGAGCGGGCGTGGCGCGAGTGGTGATCGCGTCGAGCATCAACGCATACGGTGCCGACATCGCTCCCGAGCCGCTCACCGAGAACAGTTATCCCGCAGGCGATCCCAACCGCTATTACTTCTACGACAAGGCCGAGGTGGAGCATTACGCGGAGTGGTGGCTCCGTAGGCACCCCGGCGAGATGACCATCTCCATGTTGCGGTGCACGTACATCATCGGACCCGACTTCGCCAACGACGGAATCGACCAGTTCACCGGGCCGATCGGTGCATTCCCGGAGGCGGATCGGGCGTCGTACCAATTCCTGTACCAAGACGACATGGCCGACGCCTTCCACCGCGCGGTCAAGACCGACCTGATCGGCCCGTACAACCTGGGTCCGGTGGACTGGGTCGGTGTGCGCGAACTCGCTGCGATGCAGGGCCAGTTGATGTTCGACGTACCGCAGAAGGCCGCAACCCGCGTCGCGAACGTCGCGTTCGGACTCGGCCTGACACCCTTCTCCGGGCAGTGGGTCACACCAGGGGAACCCATCGTCGATTCCTCTGCTCTCGGCCGAGCCACCGGCTGGGCACCGACGCTCACGGCACACGAGAGCGCGGCGGTGATGATTCTGCTGCAAGGCAAGTCGCTCGTGCGACGCGGCGACGCCCTGGCTCGCGGCATCGCCTGCGAGGCGGCGCTGCGCCCGGCATCGGAGGCCGTTGCGCTGAGCCGCGAGGATGTCGCAGCACTGCAGGTCGAACATCGGCAGCTCGACACCGGCCACGGAAGCGTGCACGTGGAGATCCATCGAGCATCCGTCGGATCCGGACAGTCGGTGGTACTCGTCGCCGACGCCGGTCTGCATACGCGCTATCTCACGTCGTTGGCCTCGGACATCGCCGCCGGGGGTGCCCACACTGTGGTGCTCGATCTACCCGGGCACGGCTTGAGCACCGGTCCGCGCGGGCGATCGTCGGCAGCGCAGACCACCGAGGCCGTGGATGCAGCACTACGATTCGCTCGAATCGAACTCGATACCGCGCCGATCGCTGTACGTAGCGGAACCCGTCATGCGGCGGACACTCTGGTCGGCGGCATTCTCAGGCGGGCCACCGGCTGGAAGACGATGGAAGAACCGACCCGGCCCGACGCGCTGCTGCCGTCGAAGATCCGGGTCGACGGAACAGCCGGCATTCGGTTCGTGTCGACGGCCGCCGATGCGTTGGCCCAGTGCACAGCGACGACGGGGCTCAGCGTCGCCGGGTGAATGTCCGACGGACGCGCGTCCACCACGACGCTCCCGCTGTATCGAGTCCTGCAGTCGGGGGTTCGGCCGACTGGGAACGATGCTCGCGCTCGAGTCGGTCCACCTCGGCTCGGTTGGTTCTCCAGCTCTCCATCCAGGTCTCGACGTCGACCGGTGCCAGCGGCACGACCGGAGGCGTCGGGAACCGGATCCAGTCGACGATGCGAGCGTTCAACTCGTCCAACACGTCTCGCGCCGAATCCTCGCGCCGAATGCCGATCAGTGTCGACGGCAACCGCTCGATCTCCTTGCGCAACTGCAATGCGGTGGGCAGCAACGCATCGGCGGGCAGGTTCTCCCGTTTCAGGTAGCCGCGCACCCACCACAGCTCGTCGCCGGGATCGCCGACCGGAATCGGCTTACCGGTGCCCTCGAGCCCCTCGAACGCACCGTTGTCCTGCGCCTCACGAATCTGCTTGTCCACCCAGGACTCGAACGTGACTCCTGGTTTCTTGCGTTCGGTCACCCCGTCGACTGTAGATCCGGAGCCGGGCTCCGCGCCACGTCTTCCGCACCGAAGCGTTCACCATCGGACGCCGAGCGCGGGATTCTGCCGGTTCTTCTCGATCGTGAACGGTCGGGTGCGGCCGGCGAGCACGACGAAGCCCCGACCCGATACGCGGGCCGGGGCTGGTGTCACACAGCGATGCTGGTCAGCCGTACTCGGCGACCAGGCGATCGAATTCTTCGCGGTCGATGACCTGGGGCTCGTTGATGGCCAGAGCCTGCGCGTACTTGCTCGCCAGGTGGTAGTCGCGACCGAGTGGTCCGTGCTCGGCATCGTCCTCGTCCGATTGGATGCTCGCACCCGGCGGCACCTCGTTCTGCAGGCCGTTGGTCTTGCTGCCGAGCAGAGCGTCGAGTTTCGCGGAAATCTTCTGCATGGTCTCTAGGTCGTCGGTCATGGAAGCGGTGTACCCGAATCGCTCGAATCGACACCGCCGCGCGATCGGGGAACTGCGTGAGGATTATCTGTCGGCGCCCGGGGGCATGATGATGGGATGGCCAGGCACAGTACGGGCACCGAGACAGCGAGCGAGCTGTCGGTGATGGAGAAGTTGTCGCGGCCGACCCGTGAATGGTTCACCGGCGCTTTTCCTGCTCCCACGTCCGCGCAGTTGGGCGCATGGTCGTCGATCTCGAGTGGTTCGCACACCCTGGTGGTTGCTCCGACGGGCTCGGGCAAGACGCTTTCGGCGTTCCTCTGGGCCTTGGACGAGCTGGCGCAACTGGGTGCGGACAGCACCCGCAAGACCAAGGTCCTCTACATCTCGCCGCTCAAGGCCCTCGCCGTCGACGTCGAGCGCAACCTGCGCGCGCCGCTGGTCGGCATCACCCAGACCGCCAAGCGACTCGGCCTGAACCCGCCGGAGATCTCGGTCGGCGTGCGATCCGGCGACACCAGCGCCGCCGACCGCAGGAACATGATCAAGACGCCGCCGGACATTCTGATCACCACCCCGGAATCGCTGTTCCTCATGCTCACCTCCGCCGCGCGAGACATCCTCGCCGAGGTCGACACCGTGATCGTCGACGAGGTGCACGCCGTCGCAGGCACCAAACGTGGCGCGCACCTCGCGGTGTCTCTCGAGCGACTCGACGCGATGCTGGACAAGCCCGCGCAACGCATCGGCCTGTCCGCGACGGTGCGACCCCACGAAGAAGTGGGCCGGTTCCTCGCCGGTGCTGCTCCCATCGAGATCGTCGCTCCACCCGCCCCGAAGACCTTCGACCTGACGGTTCAGGTGCCCGTGGAGGACATGACCGAACTGGGCGTCACCGACCCGAATGCGGACACCTCCGCCGCTCCCCCGGCTCAGGGATCGATCTGGCCGCACGTCGAGGAGAAGATGGTCGATCTCATCCTCGAGCACAAATCGTGCATCGTCTTCGCCAACTCGCGACGGCTCGCGGAACGACTCACCGCGCGGCTCAACGAGGTGTATGCCGAACGGATCGGCGACGGCGTGGAGACACAGCACAAACCGCCCTCGCAGGTCGGCACCCCCAACGACGTGAACCACGGTGCCGATCCGTTGTTGGCCCGAGCCCACCACGGCAGTGTCAGCAAGGATCAGCGCGCGCTGATCGAAGACGATCTCAAGACCGGCAGGCTGCGCTGCGTCGTCGCCACCAGCAGCCTCGAACTCGGAATCGACATGGGCGCAGTCGATCTGGTGGTCCAGGTCGAAGCGCCGCCCTCGGTGGCGAGCGGGTTGCAACGCGTCGGACGCGCGGGTCACCAGGTCGGCGAGATCTCCAAGGGTGTGCTGTTCCCCAAGCACCGCACCGATCTGATCCATTGCGCCGTCACCGTCGAACGCATGACGTCGGGCAAGATCGAGGCGTTGTTCGTTCCCGCCAACCCACTCGACGTGCTGGCACAGCAGACCGTGGCGGCCTGCGCTCTCGAACCGATCGACGCCGAGGACTGGTTCGATTCGGTCCGTCGCACAGGCAGTTTCGCCACCCTGCCCAGATCTGCCTACGAGTCGACTCTCGACCTGCTCTCTGGCCGCTACCCCTCGGACGAGTTCGCCGAACTACGGCCACGGCTCGTATGGGACCGCGACGCCAACACTCTCACCGGCCGCCCCGGGTCGCAGCGACTGGCAGTCACCTCCGGTGGCACCATCCCGGACCGCGGCCTGTTCACCGTGTACATGGTGGGCGAAAAGCAGTCCAGGGTAGGCGAACTCGACGAGGAGATGGTCTACGAATCGCGAGTCGGTGACGTGTTCGCCCTCGGTGCCACCAGCTGGCGCATCGAGGAGATCACCCACGATCGGGTGCTCGTCAGCCCGGCGTACGGCCAACCCGGTCGACTCCCCTTCTGGCACGGCGACGGCCTGGGTCGGCCCGCCGAGCTGGGCCAGGCCCTGGGTGAGTTCCTGCGTAGCACCACCGATCGCAGCAACTTGGCCGAGCGACTGAGCTCCGACGGTCTCGACGCCAACGCGGTCAACAACCTCATTGCGTTGCTCGACGAGCAACTCGAGGCCACCGGCCAACTCCCCACCGACAAGACGATGATCGTCGAGCGGTTCCGCGACGAACTGGGCGACTGGCGGCTGGTCCTGCATTCCACCTACGGTCAGCAGGTGCACGCGCCGTGGGCGCTCGCAGTCGGCGCGAGGCTGATCGAGCGATACGGCATCGACGCCGCCCCCACCGCGTCCGACGACGGCATCATCGTTCGGCTTCCCGACACCGACGACCAGCCACCGGGCGCAGAACTGTTCGTGTTCGAGCGCGACGAGATCGCCGACATCGTCACCGAGCAGGTCGGCGGATCGGCTCTGTTCGCATCGAGATTCCGCGAATGTGCCGCTCGCGCACTGCTTCTCCCCCGCCGAAATCCGGGCAAGCGTGCGCCACTGTGGCAGCAGCGCCAGCGTTCGGCTCAGCTGCTCGACGTCGCACGCAAGTACCCGACGTTCCCGATCCTGCTCGAGACCGTTCGCGAGTGCCTCCAGGACGTCTACGACCTACCCGCCCTCGAGGACATCCTGGCCAGAATCGGCCGACGCCAGATCAGAATCGTCGACGTCGAGACGCCGTCGCCGTCGCCGTTCGCCAACTCGCTGCTGTTCAACTACGTCGGCGCATTCATGTACGAGGGCGACAGCCCGTTGGCCGAACGCCGTGCCGCCGCACTGTCACTCGACTCGGCGCTCCTCGCCGAGCTGCTCGGACGCGTCGAACTGCGAGAGCTCCTCGACGACAGCGTCATCACCACCACCGAACTCGAACTGCAGCGCCTCCCCGAGGACCGCCACGCCAAGGACATCGAAGGCGTCGCGGACCTGCTGCGGCTGCTCGGTCCGCTGACCGTCGAGGAAGTCGGCCTTCGAACCGACGGCGACGAGTACCCGCAGTGGCTCGCCGAGCTCGCCGATGCCAAGCGGGCGATGGAGGTCTCGTTCGCCGGCAAGAACTGGTGGACGGCGATCGAGGACGCTGCTCGGCTGCGCGACGCATTGGGCGTCCCTCTTCCCATCGGAACTCCGGCTGCCTTCATCGAACCCGTCGACGATCCGCTGGTCGACCTGATCAGCAGGTACGCCCGGACCCACGGACCGTTCACCCTCGACGACGCCGCAGCGCGCTTCGGGGTCGGTACCGCCGTGGTACGCGACGTTCTGCGCAGACTCGCCGTCGACAAGCGCGTTGTCGAGGGCGAATTCCGGCCCGGTGCCACAGGCAGCGAATGGTGCGAGGCCGAGGTCCTCCGGCGTTTGCGGCGGCGGTCGCTCGCTGCGGCCCGGCAGGAAGTCGAACCCGTCTCCACCGCCACCCTCGGCCGCTTCCTGCCGGCGTGGCAGCACGTGGACAGCCGACGCCTGAGCGGAATCGACGGCGTCGCGACCGTCATCGAACAGCTTGCCGGCGTTCCTGTTCCGGCATCGGCCTGGGAATCTCTCGTGCTCTCGTCGCGGGTGACGGACTACAGCCCGGCGATGCTCGACGAGCTCACCTCCACCGGCGAGGTGTTGTGGGCGGGGCACGGCGCGATCTCGTCGAAGGACGGCTGGGTGAGCCTGCACATGGCCGATACCGCTCCGCTGACTCTCGTGGCCGCGGCCGAATCCGACCTGTCGGAGTTGCAGATTCGCATTCAGGACGCTGTCGCGGGCGGCGGCGCGTACTTCTTCCGCCAACTCTCCGACACCGTCGGCAGTACCGACGACACCGCACTGCAGGCTGCTCTGTGGGAGCTGGTGTGGGCGGGCCGTCTGAGCAACGACACGTTCGCCCCGCTGCGCGCCCTGTTGAACTCCACGACCACCCGCTCGGCCCCGAGTCACCGAGCACCACGTCGCACACCGCGGTTGCGCTCGTACCGGCAGTTCGAGCGCCCCGCTCTTCCGACTCGCACTGGTCCACCGACTGCGGGTGGACGGTGGTCGAGGTTGCCCGAGCTCGAGCCCGACCTGACCGTCCGCGCCCATGCGACCGCCGACGTGCTGCTCGAACGCTACGGCGTGGTGACCCGCGGTTCGGTGATGAACGAGGGCGTGCCCGGCGGATTCGCCACGATGTACAAGGTGCTCACCGGATTCGAGGATTCCGGTCGCTGCCGTCGCGGCTACTTCGTCGATTCCCTCGGTGGGGCGCAGTTCTCCACCTCCGACGTGGTGGACCGGTTGCGCAGCTACGACGAACCGAAGAAGAACGCCACCGCCGTCGTGCTCGCGTCCTGCGATCCGGCCAACCCCTACGGCGGAGCACTGCCCTGGCCGAAAGCCGGCAGCGGCGAGGCCGGGGTCGGGGAGAAGCCGGACGAGACGACGAAGCATCGGCCGGGTCGCAAGGCCGGTGCACTGGTCGTCCTCGTCCGCGGCGAATTGACGATGTTCGTCGAACGTGGCGGGAAGTCGGTGCTGACGTTCGGTGAGAACACCGAGGACATCGGCGCTGCAGCAACCGCATTGGCCGCCACCGTTCGCCGTGGCGGAGTCGACAAGCTACTCGTCGAGCGGATCAACGGCCACGACATTCACGGCACCGACTTCGCCAAGACCTTGACCGAAGCAGGTTTCTCGGCCACCCCGCGCGGCCTTCGCCTGCGTCGCTGAATTACCCACGACCTGCGAGACCACCAGAGAGGACACCGACAACGATGCCCGAGGGCGATACCGTCTGGCGCGCCGCCAACACCCTGCGCGCAGCACTCGAGGGCAGGCAGCTCACCACCTGCGACATTCGCGTACCCCGTTACGCCACAGTCGACTTCACCGGAGAGACCGTCGATTCCGTCGCCTCACGCGGTAAGCATCTGCTGATTCGAGTCGGCGGCCACGTCATTCATTCGCATCTGAAGATGGAGGGCACCTGGCACGTCTATGCACCCGGTGCGAGGTGGCGTCGCCCGGCCTTCCAGGCGCGGATCATCTTGAACACCGCCGACGCGCAGGCGATCGGTTTCGAGCTCGGAGTCCTCGACATCGTCGAGGACGAGGACGAGGTCGTCGGCTATCTCGGACCGGATCTGCTGGGTCCCGACTGGGACCCGAAAGCCGCCCTGACCAATCTGGAGTCGGATCCGGCTCGTCCCGTCGGACTCGCTCTACTCGATCAGCGCAACATCGCCGGGCTCGGCAACGTCTATCGCAACGAGATCTGCTTTCTCCGTGGCATCGACCCGCGCACGCCGGTCGCCGAAGCCGGTGACCTGAAGAAGACGATCGACCTGTCCTATCGATTGATCATGGCCAACAAGGATCGCAACCAACGCGTCACTACCGGGGATCGGCGCCCGGGCCGACACTTCTGGGTGTACGGGCGCGAGAACAAGCCGTGCCGACGGTGCGGAACAACCATCGAATTCGGGCTCATCGGTGACAACCCACTCGAGGAACGGCAGATCTACCACTGCCCGCACTGTCAGAACTGAGATCTGGCGAGATCGTCCGGTCCATGGTGTCCTTTTCGACGAACCCTGTTCGTCCTTCGTGTGTAGGTCGACGAACGGCGCCGACCACGACGATTCGAAGGAGCCTCCATGACCACGTACGCAGCCATCGTCTACACCCACGACGCCGACTGGACCTCGCCCGAAGTTGCGGACGAGATGGCCGAATACGGTGCATTCAGTGCCGCGGCAGGATCCGCGATCACCGGCGGAGCGGTCCTCCACCCCACCTCGACCGCCACCACGGTGCGCGTGTCGGGAGGGAAGGGAGGTGACGTCCTGACAACGGACGGTCCCTTCGCCGAGGCCACAGAGGTGCTTGCGGGGTTCTTCCTCCTCGAGGCGCAGGACCTCGACGCCGCGATCGCACTGGCCGCACAGATCCCAGCGGCGTGGAACGGAGCAATCGAAGTCCGGCCGGTCATTCCGATGACTCGATGAATACGCCGGCCGAGCACCTGTCGGCCGTGGTCCGTGACGAGGGTCGCCGGGTCCTGGCGACCCTCGTTCGCACTACCGGCAGTTTTGCCGTCGCCGAGGACGCAGTCTCCGAGGCTGTGGTGACCGCACTTGCTCACTGGCCCAGATCGGGTGTGCCCGACAATCCGCGTGCCTGGCTCACGACCGTGGCTCGCAACAAGGCGCTCGACATCATCAGACGAGAGGCCGGGCGCTCCGCGAAGGAACGAGAGGCGGCCGAGCTCGCCCTGCTGAATCGGAATTGGAACGAGGGTGATGAGTCCGCGATCGCCGACGATCTGTTGCGGTTGGTCTTCATCTGCTGCCACCCGGCGCTCTCCGTCGAGGCGCAGGTGGCGCTGAGTCTGCGCACCCTCTGCGGGCTGGCCACTGCCGATGTTGCTCATCTGATGCTCGTGCCGGAGGCAACCATGGCCAAACGGCTCACACGCGCGAAGAAGAAAATCGCCGCAGCCAACATTGCGTACCGAGTACCGGAGTCGGCGGAGTTACCGCAACGACTCGACGCAAACTCGCGTCGTCTTCCCACCCTGCTCGGCGACGACACGAAGAACTCTGAAAGCTCCCTGTCAGGTGCGACCAAGGCTGTTCACAGCTTCGCCGATCACCATGGATCGCATGCTGACACTTGCGATGTTCACCCTGCTGATCATGGCCGTTTCCGGCGCGATGGCGGCGCGAGCACCCCGGACGCTGGTTCGATTGCGCTAGATCGTGCGAACGGGTTCGAGGATTTCCTGGCGAGCCTCGGGAGCGACGACTCGTAGGGCGTCCGCCGATGCGTCGTCGGGCTGACGCTGCGACTCGATCTCGGCCTCCACTCGGGCGCGGTACGTCTCGACCTCACGGTCGACCGTGGCCTCGTCCCAACCCAGGACCGGTGCGATCAACGCCGCAACCTGACCCGCGCAGTTCATTCCGCGATGCGAGTACTCGATCGAGATTCGGGTGCGACGCGAGAGCACGTCCTCCAGATGCAGTGCGCCTTCCGCTGCCGCGGCGTACACCACCTCCACCTGAAGGTATGCCGGCGCATCGGTGAGTGGTTGCAGCAGTTCGGGTTTGCCGTCCGCCATCGCCAACACCTCGTCGATCAGCGAGCCGTATCGGTCCAGCAGGTGCGTCACCCGATGTGGATGCAAGTTGTACATTTCGCCCAGATGCGGTGCCTGATTGACCAGGGCGAAGTAACCGTCGGCACCGACGAGGGGCACCTTCTCGGTGATCGAGGACGCCACTCGCACCGGGATGTCCTCGGCCGCCAGATCGACTGCGTCCTCGGCCATCACGCGGTAGGTCGTGTACTTGCCGCCCGCGATCGCAACGAGTCCGGGTGCAACCCGGGCAACCGCGTGTTCCCGGGACAGCTTGGAGGTTTCGTCGCTCTCACCGGCGAGCAGTGGCCGCAAGCCCGCGTAGACACCGTCGATGTCCTCGTGGGTGAGTGGCGTGACGAGCACCGAGTTGACCTCGCCCAGGATGTAGTCGATGTCGGCCTTGGTGGCGGCCGGGTGTGCCAGATCGAGGTTCCAGTCGGTGTCGGTGGTACCGATGATCCAGTGCGCACCCCACGGAATGATGAACAGCACCGACTTCTCGGTGCGCAGAATGATCGCGGCCTCGCTGACGATTCGATCGCGCGGCACCACGATGTGCACGCCCTTCGAGGCGCGTACCCGGAACCGTCCGCGCATGTTGGACAGCGACTGGATCTCGTCGGTCCAGACGCCGGTGGCATTGATCACCACGTGTGCACGCACCTCGGTGGTGGCACCGGTCTCCGAATCACGCACGCGCACACCGGATACCCGGTCGGCCTCACGCAGGAAACCGACGACCTGCGTGGAGGTTCGCACCACTGCGCCGTAATGAGCGGCCGTCCTGGCGACGGTCATGGTGTGCCGGGCGTCGTCCACGACCGTGTCGTAGTACCGAATCCCGCCGATCAGCGACTTGCGTTTGATACCGGGCGACATGCGCAGCGCACCGGATCGAGTCAGGTGCTTCTGCTGCGGCACCGATTTGGCCCCACCCATACGGTCGTACAGAAAGATACCCGCGGCGATGTACGGGCGCTCCCACAGGCGATGGGTGAGCGGAAACAGAAACTTCAGCGGCTTGACCAAGTGCGGTGCGAGCGTGGACAGGGAGAGTTCGCGTTCGTGCAGGGCCTCACGGACCAGCCCGAACTCGAGCTGCTCGAGGTATCGAAGCCCGCCGTGGAACATCTTGGACGAGCGAGACGACGTTCCCGACGCGTAATCTCGCGCCTCGACCAGGGCCACCTTCAGTCCCCGCGTCGCCGCGTCGAGTGCGGCTCCGGAGCCGACGACGCCACCGCCGATCACCACCACGTCGAACTGCTCGGTTCCGAGCTGGTCCCACGCCTCCACCCGCTGGTCGGGTCCGAGGAACTTCGTATTCGATCGGTTGCTCATCTCGAACGCTCCCTCTCCATCGAAAATCCCCGCATTGCTTGCAAGTCAGGCTACCGCCCCAGGTCCTTCGAGCGCAGAACCTGCCGTGGTGGGGGCACTCGGGTCAGGTCGCTCGGGTCGACGCCGAGTGCGCGGCACCCAATCGCCGCACTGCTTCTGCCAGCGCGGTCGGGGTCGATCCGGCGAAACTCAACCGGAGCGAGTGCCGGTACTGCGCACCCGAAGCGAACGCCGTGCCCGGCACGAAGGCAACTCCGTGATCGAGAGCCGCGTCGAGCAACTCGCCGGTGTCGGTTCCGTCCAGGAAGGTGGCCCAGGCGAACATCCCACCCGCAGGGCGCGAGACGCTGAGGCGATCACCGAACTCGGCGACGAGAGCAGAAGTCAATGCCGTTGCACGGCAGGCGTACTCGCGCCGCAGAACGTCCAGATGCGCATCGAGCCACGAAGTGTCGGCGAGCATCTCCGCTGCCATCGACTGCGTCATCGAGGATCCACACAGATCTGCGCCCTGCTTGAGCAGCTCCACCGCCCCACAGACGCTGGGCGGGGCGACGAACCAGCCGACACGAAGCGTCGGAGCCAGGATCTTCGACGCACTCGAGAGTCGAATGACGCGGTCGCTGAGACACGCGATCGGCGGCGGAGCGCCGACTCCGAATTCCGTTGTGTCGAAATATATCTCACCGTACGGGTCGTCCTCGATCACCCAGAATCCGTAGCGATCCGCGAGCGCCGCGAGGTGGCGTCGACGCTGCTCGCTCATCGTGACTCCGCGAGGATTGTGAAAGTTGGCGACGGTATGGACCACCGCGGGACGCAGTCCCGCGGTCAGTCTGCGTTCGAGTTCGTCGGTATCCATTCCGGTATCGGTGATGGGGATGGACTCGATACTTGCCTCGGCGATCGAGAAGACCTGCAGCGCACCGGTATACGCGGGTTCGTCGACCACGACGACAGCACCCGGGTCGATCAGGGCCTGCGCGAGCAACGTCAGGGCCTGTTGCGAACCGTGTGTCACGATGACGGACTCGACCGGAACGGACACTCCCCCGCGCACGAGCGATTCCCTGGCCGCAATGACGCCACGCAGAGTGCGGTGGCCGGATGTCTCGCAGTACTGCACCGCGTCGGGGCGGCGAAGCACAGCCTCCGCTGCTGCGGCGATGCGGTCGACCGGGATCAGGTCGGTGGCCGGTAGACCACCGGCGAGGCTGATCACATCGTCGCGTGCAGTGAGAGCGAGAAGATCACGGATGGCCGAGCTGGTGAGTGATTCGGTACGTCTGGCCAGGCCGGCGGAACGGTACGTAGTGGACATGAGAGGAACTCCGGGGCAGCAGGAATGGGAGAACGGCCCGCGGATCCGCTGAGTCGAAGAAGGAGCGGACGGGTGTGTCCGCTCCTTCCGACTGTCTCACGTGCTACCGAAATATGAAACGCAGCTCTCACATTGTGAGATCAGTCCAGATCGTCGTGCGCCATCAGCTGACGCGCGGCCTCGATGACCGAACCGGACAGCGACGGGTACACCGAGAACGTGTTGGCCAGGTCGTTGACCGAGAGGTTGTTCTGCACGGCCATCGCGATCGGCAGAATCAGCTCCGACGCACTCGGGGCGACCACGACACCACCGATGACGACGCCGGTGGCCGGGCGGCAGAAGATCTTCACGAAACCACGCTTGAGTCCGCTCATCTTCGCTCGCGGATTTGTGGTCAGCGGCAGCATCACCACGCGCGCCGGCACTTCACCGGCGTCGATCTTGGACTGCGCGACGCCGACCGACGCGATCTCGGGCCGAGTGAACACCGCCGAGGCCACGGTCTTGAGCTTGATCGGGCTGACGGCCTGTCCCAGTGCGTGATACATCGCAATGCGTCCCTGCATCGCCGCGACCGAGGCCAGCGGCAGCAGACCGGTGCAGTCACCGGCTGCATAGATGCCCGCGACGGCAGTACGCGAGACGCGATCCACCCGCAGGTACCCGCCCTTGTCGAGTTCGATGCCGACGTTCTCGAGTCCCAGACCGGAGGTGTTAGGCACCGATCCGACGGTCATCAGCGCGTGACTGCCCTCGACGGTGCGGCCGTCCGAGAGCGTCACGAGAACACCGTTGTCGGTGCGGACCACGGAATCGGCGCGGGCGTGCTTGACGAGGGTGACGCCACGTTCGTTGAACGCGTCCTCGAGCACCAGCGCGGCATCCTCGTCCTCGTGCGGAAGGACGCGGTCGCGGCTCGAGACCGCGGTGACCTTGACGCCCATCTCGGTGTAGGCGGAGACGAACTCGGCACCGGTCACACCAGATCCGACGACCACCAGGTGCTCGGGGAGGGCCTCGAGGTCGTAGAGCTGACGCCAGTTGAGGATTCGTTCGCCGTCGGGTTCGGCTCCCTTGACCACGCGGGGGCGGGCTCCGGTCGCGATGAGCACCACATCGGCGTCGAGGATGCGCTCTTCGCCGTCGGCGAGCACTGCCTTGATCTGGTGCGAGGCCATCCCGACATGGGTGTCGATCATCTCGGCGCGTCCGGCCAGCAGTTGCACGCCGACGGAGGTGACGCGGTGGGCGATGTCGGAGGACTGCGCCTGCGCGAGGCTCTTCACGCGGTCGTGAATCTTCGGCAACGCGACGGCGGCCTGCGATGGATCGAGCGAAATGCCCAGGTCGCTGGCTCGACGCATCTCGGTGCGAATGCCGGTCGAGGCGATGAACGTCTTCGACGGCACGCAGTCCCAGAGAACGCAGGCACCGCCGATACCGTCGGAATCGACGAGCGTCACCTCTCCGCCGTGCTGTGCGGCAACCAACGCTGCTTCGTACCCTGCCGGACCACCACCGATGATCACAATCCGGGTCATTGATCCTCTTCTCGCATGCTCGAAATCTCTCGTCGTGTCGCGTCAACGGTATTCCAGAGGCTGCCCTCCCGCGTCTTCAGGGCTGGCCTGCCTCGCCCCGCAGGAGGGCGGACCTGGGGCGACGCACCGAAACACGACCACGAGGCGTCAGTGGGTACCGATACGGTTTAGGCTGGCCGACGTGCCAATTTATGCCGCCTACGGATCCAACATGCATCCGGAGCAGATGTTGCAGCGATGCCCTCACTCGCCCCTGTCGGGAACCGGGTGGCTGCACGGATGGCGGTTGACCTTCGGCGGTGGCGACATCGGTTGGGAAGGCGCACTGGCCACGGTCGTGGAGGATCCCGACTCCCAGGTCTTCGTCGTGCTCTACGACGTATCCGAGGAGGACGAGGAGAGCCTGGATCGCTGGGAGGGCTCGGAACTCGGTATTCACCGGAAGATCCGGCTGCGCATCGAGACCGGCCGGGAGCCGGTGCTCGCCTGGATGTACGTACTCGACGCCTACGAGGGCGGCCTGCCGTCGGCGCGCTACCTCGGCGTCATGGCAGAGGCAGCCGAAATTGCCGGTGCCCCAGCCGAATACGTGCGAGACCTACGAACCCGCAACAGCCGCAACGTCGGTCCCGGTACAGCCTCGTAGCTCGAGCGACGGGTCAGAAGTAGTTCTTCATGACCGATGCCACCCACGTCGGTTCCTTCACGTCTTCACGCTCGGGAACCATCGACTGCAGGAACGGCTTGACATCGAACACCGGTGTGCCGTCGATCGCGTCGAGACCTCGGACTCGGATGCGAAGTCCGTCCACGTCGACGATCTCGCACCGCGACACCCCGAGATGATTGGGCCGGTCCTTGACCCGTTGAGCGAGGACGCCCACCCGAGGAAGCGTCGTGTCACCGCGGGGGTGCCGCGAGCCGGTCGTCGTCGCGGCCGGATCGCACAGGTGGAAGCCGTAGACCACTTCGAGGTGGGAGAACTCGGCGAGACCGAGGGTCGCGTCGGCGTCGAGGACAGTGTCGTGGAGTTCGATGACGGACTCGATCGATCCCCAGTCGTCGTCCACCACCTCGGCGCGATCGGATCTGACGACCCCGATCGGCGACACTTCGAATGCCATCTCGTTCCCTGTCCCTAGGTCGGATCCAGCGCGATTCCGGTCATCACCTTCACGCCCACGGCCAGTGCTCGTTCGTCGAGATCGAACGTGGGTTGGTGGATGTCGAGTTGCGGTCCGGTGCCCGGCCACACACCGAGTCGAGCCATCGCGCCCGGTACTCGTTCGAGGTACCACGAGAAATCCTCGCCACCGCCGGACTGCGCGGTGTCGGCCAACGCGTCGGGTCCGACCCGGCCGATCGCCTTCTCGAACGTGTGCGTGGAGGCCGCATCGTTCACCACGGGAGGCACGCCGCGACGGTAATGCAACTCGAACTGCACCCCGGTGGGTGCCAGCAAGCCGGTGACGATCTCGCGGACCAAAGGTTCGAGCAATGCCCAGGTCTCGTGGTCGCCGGTGCGGACGGTACCGGTCAGCATGCCGGTCTGCGGTATGGCATTGGGGGCCTGGCCCGCGACCACCGCTCCCCACACCATGACCGTGCTGGTCCGCGGGTCGATTCGCCTGCTCAACATCCCGGGCAGACCGGTGATGACGGTGCCCAGTGCGTAGATGAGATCGGTGGTCAGGTGCGGCCGAGAGGTGTGTCCGCCGGGTGAATCCAGCCGAAGCTCGACGGTATCGGCCGCAGAGGTGATCGCACCGAGGCGCAGACCGACCTGCCCCACCTCGAGCCGCGGATCACAGTGCAGCGCAAAGATTTTCGTGACGCCGTCGAGCGCGCCCGCGGCCACCGCGTCGAGGGCACCGCCAGGCATGACCTCCTCGGCGGGCTGAAAGATCAGGCGCACCCCGTACTGCAGGTCCGGCAATGACGCCAGCGCCAGCCCGGTCGCGAGCAGCACCGTGGTGTGCGCGTCGTGCCCACAGGCGTGCGACACCCCAGGCACGGTCGACGAGTACACCGCGCCGGTGTTCTCCTGCAGGGGCAGGGCGTCCATGTCCGCCCGCAACGCCACCCGGGGACCGTCGGGTCCGATGTCGCAGATCAACCCCGTTCCGCCGGGGAGCGGCTTGGGCGACAGACCCGCTGCTTCGAGATGCTCCATGACGAACGCAGTGGTGGCGAATTCGCGTCGAGCGAGTTCCGGATTGGCGTGAATGTGCCGACGCCACTGAGACAGATCGGAAGTATGCGCGTTGATCCACCGATCGATCGCGTCTTCGCGGGTACTCACGACTGCGCCGCCGAGCGAGCGATCACGCCGTCGAGCAGGCGGGCGCGAGTACCGGGATCGGCTGCGGCACGCGCGGCAGTTCTGGCGAGACCGAGAGCTCCGTCGAGCAACGCTCGATCGGCCGACTCGGTGACACACGCCGCGGCGAACTCCGGCTGATGCGTCACCGCCCCTCCTGCATCGAGTCCGACGACGGGATGAATACCGGGTAGAACATTCGTCACGTTTCCCATGTCTGTGCTGCCCAACGGGCGAAATCCTTCCAAATCCGGAGCCAGGGGCGACCGGCCCAACGCTTCGATCTCCTGCCGAAAAGCTGCGACCAGCCACGAATCGGGTGTCAACGCCGCGTAGGTGGGCGACACCGTGCGGATCTCGTGAGTGCACCCCGTGGCGATCGCTCCTGCCTCGAAACACGCGTACGTCTTCGCCGTCAGAGCGTGCAGCGATTCGGTGGTGTTCGCGCGCAGGTAGTAGAGCAACTCGGCGTGGCCGGGCACGATGTTCGGTGCCACACCCCCGTCGCTGACGATGCCGTGCAACTGCTGACCCGGCGAGAGGTGCTGCCGCAGCAGCCCGAGTGCCACCTGACTGATGGTCACCGCATCGCCCGCGTTGATTCCCCATTCGGGAGCTGCCGAGGCGTGCGCGGCACGGCCGGTGAACTTCACGGCGATGTCCGCCAGCGCCAGCGAGGTCGCACCCACGATGTCGAATGGGCCGGGATGGACCATCAACGCCGCGCCGACGCCGTCGAACACTCCTCGCTCGAGCATCAACACCTTGCCGCCGCCGGTCTCCTCGGCCGGGGTACCGAGCACTCGCACGGTGATGCCGAGAGCGTCGGCGACCGGCGCGAGCGCGAGCGCAGCACCCACAGCCGAGGCCGCGATGATGTTGTGCCCGCACGCATGACCGATCTCGGGCAGAGCGTCGTACTCCGCGCAGATACCGATCACCAGATCGCCGCTGCCGAACGACGCGGTGAACGCGGTGTCCATACCTGCGACGGCCGTCTCGACCTCGAAATCGTGGACTCGGAGCGTGTCGAGGATCTTGGCGACGCTGCGATGCTCGGCGAACGCCAGCTCCGGTTCCGCGTGGATCGAGTGCGAGAGCGCGACCACTTCGTCGGTGGCGGTGGCCAGGGCGCGATCCATCGCCTCGCCCACGGCAGCACTGTTCGATTCGTCGATCACGAGAGACAGTGTGTCACTAGCGCGACCGAGTGTCGGAACAGCTGTGCTTCAGTCGTGGGTGAAGTCGGTCCTGCTACTTCCCGAAGCTGAAGTTGCTGTCGTCGGTCGCGGTGTTCAGCGCGGCGAGCAGATCCACGTGCATACGACTCTTGATCCCGGCCAGGTTCGCACCTCGGGTGCTCGTCAACGCCGCCGCCTTGGCGACCGCGTCGAACACCAGCGACTCCTCCGCTGCCGTTGCCTCGACGATTCCGGCGGCCACGGCGTCGGCACCGCCGTAACGGCGACCGGTCGTCATGGCCTCGACGGCGGTCTGCTTGGGCAGCCGGGAGTTGATCAGAGCAGACATTCCGACGGTGAACGGCATGTTCAGGTTCACCTCGGGCAGGCAGTAGAAGCCGCGATCGACGCGCTGGATGCGGAAGTCGTGCGAGGTGGCGAACATCGCGCCCGCGCCGAATGCGTGCCCCTGCACCGCGGCGACGGTGGCCATCGGAAACGCCAGGAGCCGGGTGTAGAGAGTGTGGACGCGGTCGAGATACCAGGTGATCTTGTCCAGGTTGGCGAACAGCCAGTCGGTGTCGAGGCCGTTGCTGTAGAACTTGCCCGCCGACGTGGTGACCAGCGCGGCCGGACCGGTCGAGGCCTCGACCTCGTCGAGCAACGCATGGGTGGCGTCGATCCAGTCCGGATGGAACCGATTCTCGGGATTGTCCGCCCCGTTCTGGGCACCGAGGAACAGGATGTGGACGTCGCCGTCGCGTTCGAGATAAGGCATGCAGCGGATACTACCCAACGGTAACTTCCGCCGGTCGCACATCCGTGGCGTCGATCTCCTACTGTTGTTCATCGTGGCAACAACCGACGCACATGCGACCGACCCCGTGACCGATCCCGAGGGTGCTGCGCGCACCGCCGCCGACGCACTCGCCGCGGCAACCGGGGTCGACACCCACACCGTGGCTATCGTTCTCGGTTCTGGATGGCAGGCGGCAGCCGACGTCTTCGGCTCCCCCACCGCAACCGTGCGCATGGCCGACCTGCCCGGTTTCGCGCCACCGTCGGCGTCGGGCCACTCCGGCACCATCACCTCGGTGGACGTCGGCGGCACCCACACCCTGCTGCTGCAGGGACGCACGCATGCCTACGAGGGGCACGACCTGCGACGCGTCGTGCATCCCGTGCGTACCGCGATCGCGGCAGGTGCCACGACCGTCGTGCTCACCAACGCTGCAGGCGGTATCCGAGACGGCATGAGCGTCGGACAGCCCGTGCTGATCTCGGACCACCTCAACCTGACGGCTCGCTCGCCCCTCGTCGGGGCCGAGTTCGTCGATCTGGTCGACGCGTACTCCCCCGAACTCCGGGCCCTCGCGGCCGAGATCGATCCGTCGCTCGAGGACGGCGTCTATGCAGGCCTGCCCGGTCCGCACTACGAGACGCCCGCCGAGATCAGGATGCTGCGCACGCTCGGCGCAGACCTCGTGGGTATGTCGACGGTGCACGAGACGATTGCCGCACGAGCGAAAGGCGCACGCGTCCTGGGCATCTCGCTGGTGACCAATCTCGCGGCCGGCATGACCGGAGAGCACCTGAACCACACCGAAGTACTCGCTGCAGGCAAGGAGTCCGCTGCCCGCATGGGATCGCTCCTGCACGAATTGGTCTCCCGCCTGTGACCGAGGATCTCACCGAGCGAGTACAACGATGGATCGCAGGCGATCCCGACCCCGCTGCTCGCGAGGAACTCGACGGTCTGCCCGATGCCGAACTCGCCGACAGGTTCAGCGGTCCCCTGACGTTCGGTACCGCAGGTCTTCGTGGCCCGGTGCGCGCGGGACCCAACGGAATGAACGTGGCGGTGGTGACGAAGACCTCGGCCGGCATCGCGGCCTGGTTGATCGAGAACGGTCTGGGCGGGTCCACGGTCGTGGTCGGTCGCGACGCCAGGAACGGCTCCGAACAGTTCGCATTCGCGGCCGCCGAAACCTTCTCCGCCAAGGGCTTTTCCGTGGTGATGCTGCCTCGGCCGCTGCCGACCCCCGTCGTCGCCTTCGCGGTACGGGCACTCGATGCCGAGCTCGGCGTGCAGATCACCGCGTCGCACAATCCCGCCGCGGACAACGGGTACAAGGTGTATCTCCGCGGCGGCTCGCAACTGATCCCGCCGAGCGACGCCCAGATCGAAGCGCTCATCGCGGCCACTCCCGACGCGATCGAGGTTCCGCGCGCGATCGTCCAGCCCGGCGGCTCCGACATCGCGGCTCGATACCTCGATTCAGTTGTTGCACTGCCACATTCGACGCGTCGAGACATCCGAATCGCACTCACCCCACTGCACGGCGTCGGCGGTGAGCTCGCGATGGCAGCACTACGCGGTGCGGGGTTCCGCGATATCCAGGTGGTCGAGGAGCAGTTCGAGCCCGATCCAGCGTTTCCGACCGTCACGTTTCCCAACCCCGAGGAGCCCGGAGCTGCCGACGCCGTGCTCGCGTTGGCGGCGGACATCGACGCCGATATCGCGATCGCCCTCGACCCCGATGCCGATCGCTGTGCGGTCGGGGTGCCTACGGACAGCGGGTGGCGCATGCTGACCGGCGACGAGACCGGGGCCCTGCTCGCGAACCATCTCCTCGCCGATGCGCCCGCCGACTCACTGGTGGCCAACACGATTGTCTCGTCGCAACTGCTCTCGGCGCTCGCTCCGGCGCGCGGCGCGCGCTATGCCCGCACCCTGACCGGATTCAAATGGCTCGTCCGCGCAGGCGAGGGCCTCGTGTACGCCTACGAGGAGGCCATCGGGCACTGCGTCGATCCGAACGTGGTGCGCGACAAGGACGGTATCTCGGCCGCGGTGGTGCTCGCAGATCTGGCCGCCGACCTGAAGCAGGATCGTCGCACCCTGCTCGACGTGCTCGACGACCTCGCGGTCGAGTTCGGGGTTCACCTGGGTGCGCAGGTCTCGCGGCGGGTCGACGACCTCGCCGAGATCGGGAACATGATGCACCGGTTGCGCAGCGCACCGCCGACGGAACTGGCCGGTCGGGCCGTCACCGTGCTCGACTACGCCCAGCGCGACGACGAATTACGCACCGATGCAGTCGAGATCAGCGGATCGGGCCTGCGGGTGATCGTGCGGCCCTCCGGCACCGAACCCAAACTCAAGGCCTACCTCGAAGTGGTCGAGCCGGTCGACGGCCCCGAGGACCTGCCGAGAGCGCGGGCGGCAGCAGCCGAGGTTCTGGCCGAACTGACCGACTTCGCCCAGCACCTCTAGGCGTCGACGACCGGAACCTCAGAACAGCGCCGACTGCACCGCGGGTAGATCGGACGTGAAGGCCCCGAGTTCGATTCGCCGACCCTTCAATGCCGCAAGATCCACGACGTAGGTCTCGTCGTCGACGGTCGCGATCACCGCCTGCCCGACGCATGTCCTGATCTCGAGTCCGTGCGAGCCGGTTGCGACATCGGCGGGGTAGGCGACGCGGCTGACGTTCTCGCTCAACGCCTCCCGGCCTGCGGGCGGAGCCCATGGTTCGTCGATCGGGGTGCATCCGGCAATGCCTGCCTCGGTCAGCATCTCGCGGACCTGCTGGGCCCGGGCAGCGGTGGCGGCATCGAGCCTGTCCACGTCGATCGGCAGACACAGCGAGGCGGCTTTCGCCGCGGACCTCACCGCCTGCCGTAGCCCCATCGATTCGGTCACGAGATCCTCGGCAACCCGGACGGCCTTTCCGTCGTCGGCATGGGCGACGTACTGCGCGCAGATGGCACCTTGCTCGGCGAGCCGGCCCCATTTTCGCGTGTCCGCCGCCGTCCCGATCTTGAAGGTGCCGTTGGCGAACGCCGCCAGATACAGCCAATGCGGTTGCATGACATGCTTTTCCAGATCACGCGAGACGAATCCGCTGCGATGCACGGTGTGCACGAATCGAAAGCTGTCCTTGTCGGCGCACGTCGCGCACTGCCCCGACGCGACGGCCCGCTCCCGGCCGGGGCACGGCACGTAGCGCGGCGGGCCGTCGGCCCGAAATGCCATGCGCCCGGTGCAGTACCGATCGGTCGACGCACCCGGCGCGCGGAAGCCGAGCCTGCAGCCGACCAGTTCGTGGAACTCGATCTGCTCGGTGTCGACGTCGAGCACCCGCAATCTCGGGCGCGGTGCAGGTGCTGCCTCCGAGGGCCAGGAGACGCCGAGAACCAATCGACCTGCGACAGAGGGAGTCAGCGCGGACCGAACTGGCGATCGCCCGCGTCACCGAGGCCGGGAACGATGAAGGCATTGTCGTTGAGACCGTCGTCGATGCTCGCTGCCACCAGTCGCACCGGCAGACCCGAGGCTTCGAGCGCCGCAACTCCTTCGGGAGCGGCAACGACGCAGATAGCGGTCACGTCCGCCGCGCCACGGCCGACGAGCAGTTCGATGGTGTGGACCATGGATCCGCCGGTGGCGAGCATCGGGTCCAGTACGTAGACGGGCGTCTGCGACAGGTCGTCGGGCAGAGATTCCATGTACGGCACGGGCTGGTGAGTTTCTTCGTCTCGGGCCATTCCGACGAAACCGACGCGAGACTGCGGGATGAGGCTGCTGGCCTTCTCGACCATGCCGAGGCCTGCGCGCAGGACCGGGACCAGCAACGGCGGTCGTGCCAGCCTGGTGCCCTCGGTGACTGCGACGGGTGTACGTACCTCGAAGGTGTCGATCGCAGCGTCGCGGGTGGCCTCGTAGACCAGCATGTGGGTGAGCTGGCGCAGAGCCGACCGGAACGTGGCGTTGTCGCTGCGCTCGTCCCGCATCGTGGTGAGCAGGGCTGCGGCCAGTGGGTGATCGACCACGTGTGTTTCCATGCCGACAAGGATAGGACTTCGGTGGCAGGACGCGAACGGCAACTCGGGGGAACCGAATGGCAAGTACCCGCGTCGAACCAGTTGGGCGTCGCACTCGGCGACCGTCGATCGATCGCATTCTCAGGGGGCACCGATGGCCGAGCTCGTCGTCGAAACCGAGGGGGTCCTCGCATACGGTGCGGTGGCGTCGACCATGGCCGAACAGATCGCCGCGGCAGGTGCTGCTGCCGCCGCATGCGGACCCGCTGTGTTGGCTCCGGTCTTCGGTCTGATCGGACAGGAATTTCTCGGTGCGGTCACCGGCACCCATCTGGCGCACACCGACGCCGTGGTGCGCCTGGCGGGCACGGTGGCGAGCATCGGTTCCGCGGCCGCCGCATCCGCGGTGTCGTACGCTCTCGCCGATGCCGGCACCGGCGCAACCGTCGCGGACTCGGCCGCCGGTGTCGCGCAGGACGCGAGGTAAGCGCCGATGATCGATCTGCTGGCCCGTCCCATCGTCGATCTGCTCGGAGCCTTCGGCAACGGTGAGCTCCCCACCGGCGGTCCGGCCGACGTGCTGCGTGTGTCCTCGGCAGCGATCGAGGCGGCGCAGGGAATCGGCAGGGTCGCGATCACCGAGCTCGCTGCGAACTGGAACGGTGACGCCGCCGACGCGGCCATTCGGTACGCCGAGAACGCTCATAGGAGCGCCATCGCCCTCGCCGACCACGCCGACGATATCGCTGCCGTCGTCGATCAGGCCTGCCGCGACACCAATCAAGGCTTCCTGGAACTGCAGTCGATCGTCCGATCGTTCGTAGGAATCGCACTGTCGGCCGGGCCGATCATCGCCACCCCGGCCGGCCAGACCATGCTGATCACGGCGGCCATCGAACACCTCGAGCGAGCTCTCGTGGTGGTGGCGCGCGTTCGGGGCGAATTGGCCGTCCACACCGCGAAAGTCGGTGAACTGGCCGCTCCCCCGACAGTTCCCGCCCCCGTGGGCGGCGGACCGACACCGACCCCCGGCTCCCCCTCGAATCTCATGACCTCGCCCGCGACATCACAGGTGATCGAGGCAGGCGAGAAGTTGGCGAAGACGTTCGCGCAGTCCGTCTCCTCCCCTGCCGCCGGAGCCGAGTCGCCGAGCAGCGGCGGCGCACAGAACTACCTGGGCAATCCGGGCACCGATCCCTCCCCGACCCCGGACAGCACCGGCCGGGGAGTCGAGATACGACTACCCGACGGCAGCACCGTCACCGCACCCAATGCCGAAGCCGCAGGTGCCGTCCGCAGCGCGCTGACCCAACAGGGTGTGCCCTACGCGTGGGGCGGCACCACGCCGGGCAGCGGGCTCGACTGCAGCGGGCTGACCCAGTGGGCGTACGCACAGCAGGGCGTCGAGATCCCGCGTCTGGCACAGGAACAGGACATCGGCTCCGCCGTGGCACCGGGTGAGGTGATGCCCGGTGACCTCGCAGTCTGGGACGGGCACGTGGCCATGGTCATCGGCAACGGTCAGCTCGTCGAGGCAGGCGACCCCGTACAGGTGGGACCGATCAGAACGACCAACAGCGGTATGGGCTTCAAGGGCTTCTACCGTCCGACCGAATGAAGGGCCGGCCAGTGACGGACTCGGACATCACCGTCGTCAGCGCGGTATCGGGTACGCGATCGGGATCGGTGACCGTGCGCGCCACCGAACACGGACTGCCGATCGGGATCGCGATCGACGAACGCGAACTGCGTTACGGCGGAGGCGCATTGGCGTCGGCAATTCTCGAGCACTGCGTACGGGCGAGTGCGGCAGCACGAGCCCAGCGCCGCACCCTCCTCGCCGAGGAGGGTGTTCCCACCGAGGTTCTCGATCGTCTCGGTCTGCCCACCCGTGCCCGAGTCGCCGCCGAAGCGAACGCCGATCTCGCAGAGGACTCCGCACCCACGAGTTGGTTGAAGCAGGTATGACCCACGCCCACACCACCGAACTCGACGCTCTGGTCGGCAGCGCCCAGCACCGGCTGGATGCACTCCGCGAAACGCACGAGCGACTGGACCGCATCAGAATTCGACTCACCTCGCCGGACAACCTGGTGACCGTGGTCGCCGATGGATCAGGAGCCCTGGTCGAGCTCGAACTAGCCGAGAACCTCGGATCGATTGCCGCTCACGCACTCGCGTCGACGATCACCGCAGTGGCTGCCGACGCTGCACGTGCGGCGCTCGACCAGCGCGAGGCGATCCTGCAAAGTCTGCAGGGTTCGTTCACAGACTCCTGAGATAGGCTTCGCGCCATGGCTGGAGACATCATCCCGATCGAACTCGGTCTCACCGCCGGTGACTTCTCGACACTGTGGGCACCGGAGTGGCGAGAAGGCGACGACGAGTGGGAGGCATTCCTCGGACACGAGGAAGACCTGTACGGATTCTCGACCGTCGCAGAGCTCGCGGCATTCGTCAGATCCGACGACGACAACGATCTCGTCGATCATCCGTCGTGGACGGTGGTCTCCGCACTCGCCGCACACGAGCTCGAGCCCGACGATCTGCACCGCTTCGATCTGGTGGCGGTGCCGGAGTTGGTGGCCTCCGATCCCGAGGCCGACGTTCTCGCCGAACTGCAGGCCACCTTCGACATCGTTTCCTCCATCGGCGATGTCTGCGAATTGCGACCTGTCACAAGCTTTTTCGGCTCCAACCCCTTCGTCGGCGCCGTCGGCGGAGGCGTCGAGAACTTCCTCGGTCGCGAGGGCGGTGAACTGTGGGACCGCATCGGTGCAGCGGTCGCGAAACACTGGGACGACGTGCTCGACGCAGTCGACTCCATCGTCACCTCCCCCGCTGTCGACTCCGCAGCCGTAGCCGTCGCCGAAGCCGAGATCACCGCAGCCGCCGAGAACGCCGTCGACGCCGATGACGTCACCGACGACATCGACTCCGATTCGGACGACGAGGAAGACGAAGACGACTCCGCCGAGGTGGACCGCGATCCGATCGCCGCTGCCGCAGCCGAAGAAACGTTCTGGACCACGGTCGGCATCGACCCGATTCGCATCATCACCTCGGACGACACGCTCTACACCCTGCGGTGCTACCTCGGCGACAAGCCGGTGTTCCTCGGCCGCGGCGGCGCCATCAGCGTTTTCGGTTCCGAGCGTTCGCTGGCCCGGTATCTGGCCGACGACCACGATCACGATCTGGCGCAGGTCAGCACCTACTCCGATGTTCAGACCGCCGCCATCGACGGCTCCCTCGACATCACGATCACCGACGACAACGTGTACGTGCTGCCCGGCCTCGCCGACGACCTCGCCGACGGGCCAACCGCAGTCGACGTCGAACAACTCGACCTGGCCGTCGAATTGTTCACCGACGCCGCCGAATTCGCCGGTGATGATTCCGTCGACGAGGCTCTCGCCACGTCCACCCCACTGGGTTGGTACGTCTCGTACGCCCTCGAGCCCAGTCCCGACCGGCTCGCTCCGAGCGCACCGTTCGACGTCGAGGCCGAAGCATGGCGCGCCCTCGAGCGTGAGTTCGAGAGCCGACTGCGCAAGAAGTAGCCGGCCGCCGGGTCTGGTCGATCAGCCGATCAGCCGATCAGCCGATCAGAACTGCGTAACCGGGCTTGATGACGTCGTCGATGAGCGCCAGCCGCTCGTCGAACGGCAGGAACGCCGACTTCATTGCGTTGATGGTGAAGCGCTCGAGATCGCTCCAGCCGTAGCCGAAGGTCTCGACGAGCTTGGCCATCTCGCGACTCATCGAGGTATCGCTCATCAACCGGTTGTCGGTGTTGACGGTGACTCGGAATCGCAATCGGGCGAGCAGATCGAACGGGTGCGTCGCCAACGATTCGACGGCTCCGGTCTGGACGTTGGAGCTCGGGCACAGTTCGAGGGGCATTCTCGTGTCACGGACGTACGCGGCGAGCAGACCGAGTTCGGGTGTGCCATCGGCACCGACGGTGATGTCGTCGGTGATCCGGACCCCGTGACCGAGCCTGTCGGTGCCGCAGAATGCCACCGCTTCCTGGATCGACGGCAGACCGAACGCCTCTCCCGCGTGAATGGTGAAGTGCGCGTTGCTTGCTCGCATGTACTCGAAGGCGTCGAGGTGGCGACTGGGAGGAAAGCCCGCTTCGGCACCGGCGATGTCGAAGCCCACGACCCCACGGTCGCGGAACCGGACCGTCAGTTCGGCGATCTCCCGCGAACGCGCCGCGTGCCGCATCGCGGTGAGCAAGGTGCCGATCGTGATGTTCTTGCCCCGCACCTTGGCCGCGGAGATCCCCGCTTCGAAGCCGGCGAGCGTATGGGTGACGACCTCGTCGAGGGTCAGTCCACGCTCGAGGTGCTGTTCCGGTGCGAAGCGCACCTCGGCGTACACGACGCCGTCGTCGGCCAGATCCTCGGCGCATTCGCGCGCCACTCGGAACAGCCCGTCGGGGGTCTGCATCACGGCGACGGTGTGCGCGAACGTCTCGAGGTACCGCACCAGCGAGCCACTGTCCGCGGCGTCGCGGAACCACTCGCCCAGCGCCGCACCGTCGGTGGCCGGAAGATCGCCGTAACCGCATTCGTCGGCCAGCTCCAACACGGTCTGCGGGCGGAGTCCGCCGTCGAGGTGATCGTGCAGCAATGCCTTGGGAGCTGTCCTGATCGACGCGAGATCGAGTGGCGCACTGCCACCGATCGAGGACTGAGTGTTCTCCGCGGTGCTCATGTGTCGACGGTAGCGTGCGGCTCCCGCGCACGCGCGCCTGTCATCGCCACTCGGCGAGTCCGCGGATTCCCCCGACGTCCGCCCCTTCCGCGACCCATTTCGTTGCATTGTTACTCCGATGAAAACAATTCCGTCGATACACAGCGGATCGGCGACGGAAATCGTAGTGTTCTGCACACACGCGCAGCCGATTCCGTCGGGTCCCCTCCGACGTCCTCGGTCGACTCGAACCTCGGAGAGACCTATGTCCACTGTGGAACCGCCGAACACCATTCCGGGTAAAGGGCTCAACACCGGCGCTCTCGGGCTGGTCGGCAACATCGTCATCGGCTTGTCGGCGGTAGCCCCGGCCTACAGCCTCGCCGCCACCCTCGGTTACGTGGTTCTGGCCGTCGGCGACAAAGCGCCCTCCATGTTTCTCATCGCCTTCGTTCCGATGCTGCTCACTGCCTTCGCATACCGCGAACTCGGTCGCGACACACCGGACTGCGGAACCTCGTTCACCTGGGGCACCAAGGCCTTCGGACCCTGGGTCGGTTGGATGGCCGGGTGGGGGCTGGCCGTGTCGGCGATCATCGTGCTGGCCAACGTCGCCGAGATCGCAGCCATCTATCTGTTCGAGTTCCTGGGCCTGTCGGGGTTGGCGGAGTCGACCGCGGCCAAGGTCGCTCTCGGTTCGTTCTTCATCGTCTCGATGACCTACGTCAGCTTCCGCGGCATCCTCATCAGCGAACGCATGCAGAACGTGCTGCTGGTCGTGCAGTTCGGAGTGCTCATCGGAGTCTCGGTGACAGCACTGGTCAAGGTGGGTACCGGAACCGCAGGACCGCAGGCCATCACGCCCCAGTGGAGTTGGTTGGTGCCCACCGGAGTGACGATGTCCGACGCGGCCCAGGCCATCATCCTGTGCATCTTCATCTACTGGGGATGGGATGCCTGCCTTGCCGTCGGCGAAGAAACCAAGGACTCGGAGAAGACGCCGGGACGGGCCGCAGTGATCACGACGCTGATCCTCGTTGCTACGTATGTTCTCGTCGGATACGCCGTGCAGTCGTTCGCCGGTTTCGGCGATACCGGCATCGGCTTGAACAACCCGGACAACGTCGACGATGTGCTCACCATTCTCGGCGATCCGGTCGCCGGGTCGATCGTCGCGTCGCTGCTGCTGTTGACGGTCTCCATCTCGGCGCTGTCCTCGACGCAGACGACCATCCTGCCCACGG
The DNA here is from genome assembly GCF_040636045.1 of Rhodococcus sp. NPDC006774. Taxonomy (NCBI): domain Bacteria; kingdom Bacillati; phylum Actinomycetota; class Actinomycetes; order Mycobacteriales; family Nocardiaceae; genus Rhodococcus; species Rhodococcus sp. NPDC006774. The sequence goes on from NZ_JBEYIW010000028.1 coordinate 48,257, forward strand.
CCCGCGGAACACTGTCGATGGCCGTGTACGAGGCAATCCCCAAGCGGTTCGCCAGCGTGCACCCCAAGTACATGACGCCCGGCTTCGGCACGCTCGTGATGGGTGCCGCGGCCCTGCTGTTCTACCTGGTGCTCACCTTCGTCAGCGCCAACGCGCTGCAGGATTCGGTGGCCTCGCTCGGGCTCGCGGTCGCGTTCTACTACGGCATCACCGCGTATGCGTGCACGTGGTACTTCCGCCGGACGCTGCTGACGTCCGTGCGAAACCTGTTCATGCGCGGCATCTTCCCGTTCCTCGGTGGATTGTCGATGACGTGGGCGTTCGTGCAGAGCGCAATCGACATGATCAAGCCCGACTACGGTTACACCGTCTACGGTCCGATCGGCGGTGTGTTCGTCCTCGGCGTCGGCATGCTGGTACTCGGAATCCCGCTCATGCTGCTGTGCTTCGTGGGCAACAGGGACTTCTTCCAGGGCAAGACACTCACCGCGTCCACCGAAGTCAAGGTTCCGGACACTTACTAGAAGAGAAGGACCGAAACTCATGAAGATCACCGTCGGCTACCTCGCCACCCCCAGCGGCGACGACGGCGTAGCCCTGGCCACCGCCCTCGCCCGCGCCCTCGACGCGTCCATCGACATCGTGCTGGTCATGGCCGTCGACGAACCGGTCATGGAAGGCAGCGGACCGTACCGCAAAGTTCTCGAGGCCAAGGCGCGCGGCTGGGTGGACGACGCGGCCGCTCAGGTGCCGTCGGGCATCGAGGTGACCACACACGTTCTCTCCCACGAGTCGTTCGCCCGCGCGTTGATCGACTTCGCGGTGAACACCGATGCCGACATGATCGTCGTCGGCGGTGCGGGTGACGGCCTGCTGAACCGGCACTCGATCGGGTCGGTCGCCAGTCAACTGCTGCATGCCTCGGAAGTGCCGCTGGCACTTGCCCCTCGGGGCTACCGGCTCTCGAACGCACCGATCACCGACCTGACCGTCGCCGTCCCCACTCGGACCTCTGCCCCGAATCCGCTGCCCTTCGCGATCACCATTGCCAGCGCGGCGCACGTGCCGGTCCGCTTGGTGTCGCTGGTCTCGCTCGAGCCGACCGGGGCACCGAGCGACGAGACGTCACTGGACACCCGTCGACGACAGGTCGCTGCCGCGCAGGACAATCTCGACCACGCGGTGCGCACACTCCCCGACATCGACGGTCTGGAGTCGGTCGTCGCCGACGGGTCGACGCTCGACGAGGCGATGGGCAACCTCGACTGGAAGCCGGGCGATGTGCTGTTCCTCGGCTCGAGTCGATTGGCGACTCCGAAGCGGGTGTTCCTCGGTTCGAGCGCGGCCAAGATTCTGCGTGCTGCCCCGGTGCCGGTGGTCGTCGTTCCGCACGATTAGTGCCACGGCAGTGGTGCGGTCGAGTGCCCCGGTAGCACTCGACCG
>NZ_JBEYIW010000029.1:0-49669 GCF_040636045.1 Rhodococcus sp. NPDC006774
ATCATCGCGGCCTGTGCGACGTCGGAGAGCTTGGACTGCTCCGGGTCGTAGTCCTGGCCGCCGAGTGCGGCGAAGTTGCGACCTTCGTCCCACGGGACGTAGTCGTGAGGGTGCCACTCCCGCGCCATCGTGATGTGACGGTTCACATTGTCCTCGGCAGTGGGCACCAGCTCTTGCAGAAGCTCGAGCTGTGTCAGATCCCTCGCCATTAGATCGCCTCCATAGATTGCGTACGACCGGTCCAGCTTACGGCACCGTAGGTTCGGTGTGAACCTCGTTGCGCCTGTTCACTTGCTGTTCCGGCGGTCGTGATGTTCGGTGTCGATCGACGCGACGTGCCCCCGGAGCGCCGATCCTCCGGCCGGCCTTCGCGAGTTCACGAACGCTGCAGTTCCCCCTGCACGTCGCTCTGTCTCGGCCGATCGTTACTTCCGAGTGTACGTTCCGGACAGGTGTGATCACTGTTACCAGGACGGTGTGTGGTGCCCCCAGTAGGACTCGAACCTACGACCTGCGGATTAAAAGTCCGTAGCTCTACCAACTGAGCTATAGGGGCGCGGCTCGAAAGTGTAATGGGCCGCGCAGCGCCGGCGGGCAGTACCCCCGGCAGTGGTGCCGACCGGTCAACGTCCGAAGCTGCTGCACCCGCTCGGTACCGGAATACCGGCCAGGCGGTCGTCGATCCAGGCGTACGCGCCCGGAATGCCGCTGAGTGCGACGATCAGGTGCTCACCGAGATACTCCTCGAGTCTCACGTTCGCACCCTGAGCGCACCATTCGTCGTAGAGGGTCTCGGCTCCCTCCTTGGGAATCCAGAACTCCTGTTGTCCGTGATAGATGAAGACGGGGACGGTCGGTGTCTTGTCTCCACCCATGCGGGTCGACGCGATGATCTGTTCGGCGATCGGTGTCCGGTCCACGTTCGGAATGTCCGACAGCGCCTGTGCCGGGATGGGTGCCACCAGGCCGCCCGGTGCGGTCAGATAGATGCACATGTCCTTGGCGATGGTGGCCAAGCGCAGACCGTTGGCGTTCATCAACGAGAACATCTCGGGATACTCTCGGGCGACTCCGAGCGTGGCCGACAGGAACAGTGTCGACCCCACCGTTCCGTTGAGAGAACGCAGCAGAATGCGGTAGTCGGTGGGTGCACCGCCGAACGCCACGCCGACGAGATTCACGTCCGGGGCGTAGGTGGGAGCCAGCTGCGCGGCCCATCCGGACGCGATGGCACCGCCGGAATATCCCGTCGCGGCGATCGGAGACTCCGCAGGCAGGCCCAGTTCGGGCAGTTTCACCATCGCGCGGAGGGCGTCCAGGATGGCGTGGCCCGCCATCGGTCCGGCCGCGTATCCCTGCCGCGGCCCCTGATGATCGGTGACGACGACGGCATAGTTCTTCGCCAGGAACGACTGCACCGGGACGATCTCCGGTGCAATGCCGCGGGGGAGGGTCCACGACGGAGCGCAGGTGTTTCCGAGTGAGTCGATGGCCATGTTGTACGCGACCACCGGCCGACTCCCGGGTCCCGTCCATGGGGCCGAGGGCACGATGACCGTAGTGACACCCGCGACCGGACGATCCTTGGAATCGTTGGTACGGAACAGGATTTGGGTCGAGACGACCGGCGTGAACAGAGGTCCGACGGTCACCCGTCGGGTCGCCAGCACCGCTCCGGGAGGTTGCTGTTCGTAGCCTGCGGGTGGATCGAACCAGGGCTCGCCCAGCGGGGTGGGTAGATACAGAGCCGGATCGGCGACGGGGGCCACGAAGTTGCCCAGGGGATCTGCGGCCGCGGTGCCGGTTGTCGACAGAGCGAGCACGCCCACCGCGAACAAGGTTGTGATGGAACGACATGCGCGGATCGATACCTTCATGGCAGTCACTCGCTTCCGATCGGCAGAACTCCCGACGTGATGCATTTCACAGTAATTCAGGACGGACGCGATCTCGGGGCAAGGCTGGGAACGTGTCGAAAACGTTACCGACCGGTCTTTCTCATATCGTTTATCGGGCAATGGATTTGGCCGATGGTCCTCGACCGTCTCGGTGTATTCGGTTGGTGAGCAGTAGATTTGAAACGCTAACGAGCAAAGCGAAACAATCGGGACTCGAGATGCGTTACCGCGAAATGTAATTCGGTTTTCAACCGAATGCAGGTTGGGTTCCCGCGGTGGCGTGGACGGTGTGTCGACCGTCAGGTTCGGGGAACTCGTCCGCGGCTCGGGCAACGGCGAAGGTGAGTCGATCGGCGCGCGATTCGGTCCAGGAAGGTCCGACGAAGTGCTGGTTCGCCTGCGGTTGCGGGCCCGATAGAAAGCGGCTCGAGTGCGCACCCCCTGCAGCGCACTCGAGCCGCGCAGATCATACCATCCGGCTTGTTTCGGTTGCCTAACCGATTTTTCGGTCGGGTGTGTGTGTCGAAGCGAACCGTAGGTGAGTCGACTCGTATGTCGTTCGGGTGAAGTACTCTCTATCTGTACTACCTGCGGATACGCAGGGCGCTTGGGGCTCGGAGGCACGGAGTAAATGGCACAACAAGAGCGCGCACGGCGGACCCGGGCGGCCATCGTAGAGGCGGCGGCGGCGGAGTTCGCCAAGCGTGGATACGCAGCGGCATCCGTCAACACCATCTTGGAGGGCTCCAATGCCACCAAGGGTGCGATGTACTTCCATTTCCAGTCGAAGGAAGATCTGGCCCGAGCTGTGCTCGGAGCGGGACTGGATCGGTACGTCGCCATCACGGAGAAGTGGGCGGACACCACCGCACATCCGTTCTACGTCGTACGCGGGATCGTGGACGACATCGCGCAGAACTTCCAGAACGACGTGATCGTGCGCGCCGAGTTCCGGCTGATCGTCGAGCCGGAGTTCTATGCGGAGGTTCATTCGGGTGGCGGTCGTGTCTGGGGCGCTCAGGGGCTCGCTCAGGCCGAGCGTGCGCTGGCGATGGGCGACCTGAAGCCGGAGTTCGATGCGGCCAAGTTCGTGCGAGTGCTCGCCGCGTCGATGGCGGGTCAGCGCTACATGTCGGATCTGGTGGCCGACAACGCGGATCTGCGCGAGCGTTTCGAGGAGTCCGTGGAAGTCGTACTGCTCGCCATGGCGTCGGAGCGTTGGCTCGCGGAATTCAAACTGCACGGGTGGGAGCACTACGGCGAAAACTGTGCGAAAACCGCCTCTGACCTGCCGGTTTGAGATTTACAGCGAAAGTGTCCTAAGCTATCCCAGCTCCCAACGGAACGCCGTTGAGGGTAACGTCGAAGCAGTTCGGCGGGCCCCCTTCGTCTAGCGGCCTAGGACGCCGCCCTTTCAAGGCGGTAGCGCGGGTTCGAATCCCGTAGGGGGTACGTAGGAAAAGATCGGATTGACAATCCGGTCGGCAGTACAGCATTCTTCTTCTCGCTTCACGGCGAGATGCGGATTTGCAGTTCGGAGAGTTACTGCGCTAGAAATAGCGCGGCAACAACAGCAAGGCCCTGTGGCGCAGTTGGTTAGCGCGCCGCCCTGTCACGGCGGAGGTCGCGGGTTCGAGTCCCGTCAGGGTCGCAACATCGGTACGGAAGTACCGACATTGCGATGGCATTGTTTCACCGGTGCCGCCCGGCCAGGTAGCTCAGTTGGTACGAGCGTCCGCCTGAAAAGCGGAAGGTCGCCGGTTCGATCCCGGCCCTGGCCACCACGGTGTTGGATCGACAAGCACGATGAAAGCCCCTTCCGGTTGGCCGGCAGGGGCTTTTTCGTGTGCACGAGTTATTGTCGACGCGTGGACGTGATCGATCGAGCGCAGGAGGATCTTGCGCGCGGAGACAGCATCGCTGCTCGAGATCGGCTGGTCGGTGCCTTGGTTCGTAACCCGACGTCGCCCGGCATCCTCGAATTGCTCGCGTACACGTATCTGGTGCTCGGCGATCGTGCGGCGGCCGGAGCGGCGTGGTTCCTCACCGACAAGTCCGACGACGATCCCACGGCGTCCGCTGCGTTCGCCGCCCTGCAAAAGCAGTACAGATCGCCCCTGACGATGGCGCAGGCCCTGCCCATCCACGCGCCCTCCGATTGGTATCCCACCCGCGCTCGGATACGGCTGGCGCGGCTCGGAGCCGCGATCGAGGCCAACGGCCAGCAATGGGTGCCGCCGCGAGACGTCGTCTACTTCGACGAGGACGGTCTTGATTCCGACGACTTCTACGACGTGGACGGCGATTCCGACGATGCCGATGTCGACGGTGCTCGGACGGGCGCGAGCTACCGCTCCGTGCGGCAGCGCGCGATAGCGGCGACCATCGTCATCGCCATTGCTGCCACCTCGGCATCGGTGGTCCTGGCACTCGTCTTCGGGTGACGCCGGTTCACGGACGAAGTATCCGACGCCGAGCGTAGAGTCGCGAAAGAAATTCCGGCCGACGATCGAGGGTGACGAGTTTTCATGGGCACAGCGAACGGCGCGCCGTCACCGGCTCCGCGAGACGACAACTATGCCGTCAACCTCGAGCAGGCGAGGGTGTTCGCGAGAGGACTCGCCGAACACATCGAGACGTGTTCGGCATCCATCGAGCGGGCCCAATCCAAGGCATTTCGAGCTCGCGCGGATCGCGCCGAATCCAAGGCCCGAGCGTTCGAGTCCGAGGCGTCGACGCTTCGAACCGAGCTCTACGAAATGTACCGACACGTCGATGCGATGACGGCGCGCTTTCCGGAGCTGCGCAGCGATCCATCCGTTCGCGGCTAGCTCTCGGCTGGATCAGACAGCTGCGGAATCGGTGACCAAGCCGAAGGTCGCCTCTGCGCCCCGACGGCCGAGCGCCGAGCCCCACACCTCGTACACCGCATCGGTGGCCGACGATCGCTCGATGTCGCGGCCCTCCGCGACGGTGATGAGCGTGCGTGAGAGCTCGAACAGACTGACCCGGTGATTTCTCGCGGTCGTGAACAGCTCGTCGATGGCGTCGGCGACGGATCCACCGTGGATCCCGATGAGCACTCCGGTTGCGATGTCCACGTGTGTGCGAGATGCAGGCGATTCGGGCAGTCTGTCGGTCATCTTTTTCCTCGAGATGTTGTGGTCGGTGCGGATGACCGAAGTGGATCCTGGCGTCGAGCGGGCTTCACTGTCTCACACGGACATGACATTTCATACCGTCGGTTTCGCCCGCACGTGCATCCTCTCGCCCTGGGGTCCGAACAGGCTCAGAAGCTCGACGGGCCGGTTTCCGACGGCACCGAACCAGTGCGGCACACGAGTGTCGAATTCGGCTGCCTCACCGGCCTTCATCGTCAGATCGTGCTCGCCGAGAATGAGGCGAAGGGTGCCGTCCAGGACGTAGAGCCACTCGTACCCTTCGTGCGTTCTTGGGCGAGGCTCGGAGTCCTCGGGTCGGACCAGAAGTTTGTACGCCTGCAGGCCGCCAGGACGCAGCGTCAGGGGAAGGATCGTCACGTGTTCGCGAACGGTGGCCGTGGTGCGCACCCGAGGGTCCGCTACGGGCGGCGCAGTCACCAGATCGTCGAGTTTCATCTGATGGGCGCGAGCGATGGGCCAGAGCAACTCGAGGCTGGGCTTGCGGTCACCGGACTCGAGTCTCGACAGTGTGCTGATCGAAATTCCGGTGGTGTCGGACAGCGATGCCAGGGTGGTGTTCTTCTCCATCCTGATGCGCTTGAGGCGGGGACCGAGGCCTGCGATGACCTCGTCCAGACTCGTGTTCGATTCGTCCATGCCACCATTGCAGTTTCGGCAACCAAATTTGTCAACCCCGGAAACAATGACGTGCGAAAACCGCCCGTGAACGACGGCAGACGGCACATACTCGATCGATGACCGGTCGTTCGGGGACCACACATCGCCGAGGCATGATCCGCGATGCCTACGGAAGTCCCGCATCCGAGGCGTTCATGGTCGTCGCCATTGCGACGATTCTGATCACCAGGGCGTACCTGGAGTTGACCCACTACCCCCAGGTGGGTGGTAAATCGCTCCACATCGCTCACGCCCTGTACGGCGGAGCGGCGATGATGTTCGCTCTGCTGATCGGGTGGATGTTCATCGGGTTCGGCGTTCGGGTGTTCACCGTGCTGCTCGGTGGGATCGGATTCGGGCTGTTCCTCGACGAAGTCGGCAAGTTCGTCACCAAGGACAACGACTACTTCTACGGACCCTCGTCGGAGATCATGTACGTCCTGGTGGTCCTGCTGTTGGTGTTCAGCAGGATCGTCCGGGAGTTCCGCCGCCCCTCGGTCGACGAATCGCTGGCCAACGCGGCTGCCATCGCCGCAGACGGCGTCGCGCACGGCCTCCCCGAGCATCGACGCGACTGGGCGCTACGGATGGTCACGCGGGCCGAGGCGGAGGGTGCCGACGCGGACACCGTGGCCGGAATCAGACTGTTGCTCGGTCGCTGTCGTCTGTCGACGTCGCGTACCCACTCGCTGCGGAACGCTGTTCCCCGGCTGATTCCCGCCTTCTTCACCAGCGCCCGGTGGATTCCCGTCGTCGGCTGGGGGTTGGTTCTGATCTCCGGGGCCGGGGTGGTGTTCGGGATCGTCGAACTCGTCATCGGGGAGCTGCACATCGATCGGCGCGACCTGACGATCGACATCGACGGAATGGGGATCGCAAGCGGGATCCTGTTCGTCAGTGCCTGCCTCACCTTCGCCACGGCGCTACCGGCGATGCTGTGGTTGCGCACTCGGGGCCCGCTCTGGCCTCTGCGCACACTCCGCGTGTCCGCGTTGATATTCACTCTGCTCAACGCGCTCGTGGACTTCGCTCAGGAGGGATTCGCCGCGCTGGTGAACGTCGCGATCGGACTGTTCGCACTCGCAGTCATCTCGCATCGCATCACGGTCCGTACCGCCGAGATCGCCGATATCACGGCCGAATCTGCTGTGAAGCAGGTGGATCCAGACTCCGATTGCTCTCGAACCGTCGAACCAGGCCGCTGAGCGGATCGACGAATTCGATCGAGCGTGCCAGCAAGCGGAGCGGGTCGGAGTAGTCGTCGTCGGCGACATCTCGGAACTCGGGGTAGAAATTGTCCCCGACGATCGGAATCCCCAACGAGCACAGGTGAACTCGAAGTTGATGAGTCTTGCCGGTTCGAGGATGCAATCGATACAGGCCGTGGGCTCCGAGCGTGTCCACGAGCTCGACGAGTGTCTCGGCGTTGGGCTCGCCGGGTACCTCGCGTGCCTGGAGAACGCCGCGCTCCTTGATGATTCGGCTGCGTACCGTCAACGGGAGTTCGAGGTCCCGTGCGAGTGGAGCGATCGCGTCGTACTGCTTGGTGATCGTGCGTTGAGCGAACAGCTCCTGGTACGGCCGGCGGGCCTGCTGTCGCACGGTGAACACCAGAACCCCGGCGGTGAGCCTGTCCAGACGGTGCGCCGGGCTGAGCTCGGGCAGGTCGAACCGGCGTCGGAGCAGGACGAGGGCAGACCGCGCGACGTAGGCACCGCGCGGAGTGGTGGCCAGAAAGTGCGGCTTGTCGACCACCAGTAGATTCTCGTCGCGATGCAGGACGTCGAGGGAGAACGGCACCGTCGGCTCCACCGGTGGGTCTCGGTAGAGGTAGATGTCCGCTCGCGGTCTCGCGACCGTCGTCGAATCGATGGGTGCGCCTACCGCGTCGACGATCTCGCCGCCGGCGACCTTCTCGGTCAGCCTGGCCGCGTCCTGGGGGAACCGGGCGCGCAGATAATCGAGCACGGTGATCCCGCTCGACGTGTCGGGCATCCGTACCCGTGTGGGGTCGAGGCCGTCGCGCAACGGCAGGGGAGCGGCGGGCATGCATCGACTCTAATCGGTGGAACATGGAAACACCCCGGTCGGAATTCCCGACCGGGGTGTGGACTGCGGTAGAACCTTTCGGGTCCGACTCAGATGGTGACGACCATTTTGCCGGTGTTCTCGCCCTTCATGAGTCCGATGAACGCAGAGGGAGCGTTGTCGAGACCGTCGACGACTGTCTCGTCGAATTCGATTGCGCCGCTGTCCAACCACTGGGTCATCTTCGCGCGGAATTCCTCGGTGAGGTGCGCGTACGAACCGACGATGAATCCCTTGAGCGTCAGCTCCTTGCCGATGGCCAGAGCGAGATTGCGCGGTGCGGGCGTCGGCTCGGTGGAGTTGTACTGAGCGATGGCTCCACACATGGCAATTCGGCCGTACTTGTTCATCGAACCGATGGCGGCTTCGAGATGCTCGCCGCCGACGTTGTCGAAGTACACGTCGATGCCGTCCGGTGCCGCCTTGCGGAGCTGCTGGGCGACCGGGCCGTCGTGGTAATCGAATGCCGCGTCGAAACCGAGCTCGAGCAGGCGGGCGACTTTCGCCGGAGATCCGGCACTGCCGATGACCCGAGATGCGCCGAGCGCCTTGGCGATCTGTCCGACGAGCGACCCGACGGCGCCGGCAGCGCCGGACACGAACACGACGTCGCCCTCCTTGAACGAGGCGACCTCGGTGAGGCCTGCGTACGCCGTCGTGCCGGTCATTCCGAGCGCACTGAGGTATGCGGACGCCTTCGCGGCAGACAGGTCGACCTTGCTCGCACCCTTCGCCGGAACGACGGCGAGATCTCGCCAGCCCTTACCGTGCAGAACGGCGTCGCCGACGGCGAAACCCTTGGCCTTGGATTCGACGATCTCGCCGACGGCACCGCCGTCGAGCGGGGCGTCGATCTGGAACGGCGGGACGTACGACTTCACGTCGTTCATCCGACCACGCATGTACGGATCGACCGACATCACGATGTTGCGGACGAGGATCTGCCCGTCCGCGAGTTCGGGGAGTTCGACGACCTCCGCGCGAAAGTTGTCTTCGGTCGGCCAGCCTTCTGGGCGGGACGCGAGGTGAATTTCGTGTGCCTTCATGGTGTTTCCTCTTACTCGTCTTCGGTGACGGTGACGGTGACGTCGATGTTGCCGCGGGTGGCGTTGGAGTACGGGCAGACCTGGTGGGCCTTGTCGGCCAGGGTCTGGGCGTCCTCGCGGCTCAGGTTCGGCAGCGTCACCTCGAGGGTGACGGCGAGCTGGAAGCCGCCCGCGTCGTTGGGTCCGATGTCGACGCGAGCGCCGACGGCCGAATCGGTGACGTCGGCCTTGTCCTGGCGCGCCACCATCTGCAGTGCGGAGTGGAAGCAGGCGGCATAGCCGGCGGCGAAGAGCTGCTCGGGGTTGGTGCCGTTGCCGCTGCCGCCCATGGCCTCCGGGATGGCGAGGTCGAGATCGAGACGTCCGTCGGAGGTGCGGGCGTGGCCGTTGCGGCCCTCTCCGGTCGCGAGAGCTTCGGCGGTGTAGATGGTCTTCATGATTCTCCTTCTGTCGTGCGCGAATCGGTGTGATGCAGAGCGCTCGTCAATGCGTCGAGCGATTCCTTGAGCTTGACGAGATCGTCGATTCCCATGCCGGTCTTCTCGGCCAGTTTGCGTGGGAGGTCGAGTGCCTTCGCGCGCATGGCGCTACCGGTCTCGGTGAGGTGGATTTCGACGCGGCGTTCGTCGGTGCTCAGTCGTCGACGCTCGATGAATCCGAGACCTTCGAGCCGCTTGAGCATCGGCGACAGGGTGCCGGTGTCCAGGTCGAGTTCGGCGCAGATGTCCTTGACGCCGCGCCCGTCCTGTTCCCACAGCACCAGCAGTACGAGGTACTGCGGGTACGTGACCCCGAGCTCCTCGAGCATCGGGCGATACACCGCGGTGGTAGCCCGCGATGCGGAGTACAGCGCGAAGCACACCTGACGGTCGAGTGCGAGTTCGTTGGTCACTCCAAGAACTGTAGTACACGGTTAAGTTGTACGCAACCTATCTGGCGGATGTGAGCGAAACCTCGTGGTCTGCTTCGAGGTTCCACTCACCTGGTGTCAGCCCTGCAGGGCGTCCTTCAGGCCGTCGAGCACGATGGTTGCCGCCGTCGGGCCTGCGTTGAGGTACCACGGGTCGTCGTCGACTCGGACGATGTGGTTCTCGGTGGCCGCGCTCATTCCGGTCCACAGCGGATTGGTGGTGTACGACGCGGCGCTCGAATCGGCTTCGGCATCCTGGCTGGAGACGAACACCCAATCGGCGTTCGCGAGCTGGATCTCCTCCTCGCTGAAGTCCTGCGAGGTCTTGTCGAACTGCTGGCTTTCCGGTCGGGCCAGTCCGGCGTCCCAGGCGATGTATCCCGCAAACGACGGGATGCCGAACACGCGTGCCCGATCCGCGGTGAAGCGGACGAAGGAGACCGTGGGTGTGCCGCCGCCGGCAACCGAATCGCCCAGTGCCGCAGCGTCGGACGTGAAGGTGTCGACGAAGGTCTGTGCTTGCTCGGTACGGCCCAACGCGTCGGCGAGAAGCAGGAAGTCCTGCTTCCAGTTCACTCCGGTGCCCTCGGTGAGTACGGTCGGCGCGATGGTCGACAGCGTCGAGTAGATGTCCTCGGAGCCTGCCTTGTTCGCCAGGATGAGGTCGGGTTCGATGGCGGCGATGGCCTCGATGTCGACTTCCTGCCGGTTGCCGACGTCGACGAACCGGTCCATCCGATCTGCGTACTGAGGGAACGAGAAACTGATGTAGTCCGGGACCAGTGCGGCTCCGTCGCCGTAGGCGACTCCGGTGGGTACGACGCCCAGAGTGAGGGCCGCGTCGAGCTGGCCGGTGGCGATCACGACGATCTTCTTCGGTTCGGCGGGGATCTCGGTGGAGCCGCCGAAGTGGCCGACCGTGCGGGGGAACACTCCGTCCGCGGCACCCGAACCCATGCCGTCGGGGATGCCGGTCGGTCCTGGTGCGTCCGTCACGGCGTCGCCGGTGGTCGCTTCGGTGCTGGTGGAAGGCGTGGCCGTCTGCTCGGCGGTGCCGCCACAGGCAACGGTGGTCAGTGCGGTGACCGCGGCGATCGTGGTGGCCAGCAGTAGACGTTTCACTTCGTTCTCTTTCACAGGGCGGGCGTAGGCAGGTAAGCCTAGCCTGTACCTCGCGAACGAAGTGAGCGGAACTTCGTAGCAGGGGCCGAAGTTCCGCTCACCCGGTGTCAGCGCAGCGCGGCCGCCGCCTGCACCATGTTCGTCAGTGACCGTTCCACCTCGGCCGGCCCGCGGGTCTTGAGTCCGCAGTCGGGATTGACCCAGAGTCGTTCGGCGGGAACGGCTTTCAGTGCCGCGCGCAGAGACTCGGTGATCTCCTCGACACTCGGTACCCGCGGTGAGTGGATGTCGTACACACCGGGGCCGACGCCGAGGTCGAAGCCGACGGAGTTCAGGTCGTCGAGCACCTCCATGTGCGAGCGAGCCGCCTCGATGGACGTCACGTCTGCGTCCAGGGCGACGATCGCGTCGATGATCTCACCGAACTCCGAGTAGCACAGATGCGTGTGAATCTGCGTGTCGTGGGCGACACCGGACGTCGAGATCTTGAACGATCGCACCGCCCATTCCAGATACGCCGCTGTATCTTTCGCACGCAGCGGTAGCAGCTCGCGAAGGGCAGGCTCGTCCACCTGGACGATGCGAATGCCCGCTGCCTCCAGATCGATCGTCTCGTCCCGGATCGCCAGGGCGATCTGGTCCGCGGACTCGGCCAGCGGTCGATCGTCTCGGACGAACGACCACGCCAGAATCGTCACCGGGCCGGTCAGCATTCCCTTGACAGGCTTGTCGGTGAGCGACTGCGCATACTCCGACCACTTCACGGTCATGGGTTCGGGACGCGAGACGTCGCCGTACAGAATCGGCGGCCGAACACACCGAGTTCCGTACGACTGGACCCAGCCGTTGGACGTCGCTGCGAAGCCGCTGAGCTGTTCGGCGAAGTACTGCACCATGTCGTTTCGCTCGGGCTCACCGTGCACCAGCACGTCGAGTCCGATCTTCTCCTGCAGTGCAACGACATCGGCGATCTCGGACTGCATCCGGGATGCGTATTCGGCGTCGTCGATCTCACCTGTGCGCAGGGCTGCCCGAGCGAGTCGTATCTGCGTGGTCTGCGGATACGAACCGATGGTGGTCGTCGGCAACGACGGCAGGTCCAGCCGCTCGGCCTGTGCTCGACGACGCTCCTCGGCCGGGGTTCGGTCGACGGAGACACCCGCCTCCATGCGTGCTCGGATGACCGAGTCGTGCAGGCGCGGATCGGTGCGACGGCTCTCGAGTGCGGTGCGGGCCCGCTCGAGCTCGGATGAGACCGATTCGGTCCCGTCTCGAAGCGCCCGGGCGAGGAGTGTCACCTCGGCAACCTTCTCGGCGCCGAACGCCAACCACGACCGGAGCGGATCGACGATGTCGGTCTCTCCGTCGAGGGTGTACGGAACATGCAGCAGCGAGCACGAACTCGACACTGCAAGCGTGCCCGCGCTGCCCAGCAGGCTCGCCGACGTTGCAAGTGCCCGGTCGAGATCCGTCCGCCAGATGTTGCGACCGTCCACGATGCCCGCGACGATGTGCTTGCCTGCCAGCGCAGGTACCACGGCAACCTGCTCGACGGTGCCCGGCACCGTCAGGTCGATCGAGAATCCCTCGACTCCGGTCGATGCGAGCACGGGTAGCGCAGCGCCGAGGTCACCGAAGTACGACGCCAGCAATATGGCAGGCCTCGTCGACACTGCACTCAGAAAGTCGTAGGCCTTCTTCGCGGCGTCGATCTCGCTCCGAGTGCGATCGGCCACGAGCGCAGGTTCGTCGATCTGGACCCACTCGGCTCCGGCATGGGCGAGTGTCGTCAGCAGCTCGCCGTACAGCGGCAGAATCTCGTCGAGGCGGTCCAGCAGAGGTGCGTTGCCGCCGACTGCCTTGGACAGGAGCAGGAACGTGACCGGTCCGATGATCACTGGTCGCGCCGAAATGCCCAGCGCAACAGCCTGCTTCAGATCGTCCACTACTTTCTCCGAGTGCAGGGAGAAGGTGGTGTCGGGGGAGATCTCCGGGACGAGATAGTGGTAGTTGGTGTCGAACCACTTGGTCATCTCGAGCGGTGCGACGGCGTCGGTCCCGCGTGCTGCCGCGAAATACCGGTCCAGTTCGGTGCCCAGTCCCATCACTCGCGGTGGCAGCGCTCCGAGTAGCACTGCTGTGTCGAGCATGTGGTCGTAGTACGAAAAAGTGTTCACCGGAACGGAATCGAGTCCGGCGGCTGCGAGTTCTCGCCAGGTGCTCTCGCGCAACGTCCGCGCCACGGATTCGAGTCCGACGGCGTCGAGCTTTCCGGCCCAATAGGATTCGACGGCTTTCTTGAGTTCTCGGTTCGGTCCGATACGGGCCGAGCCGAGCACGGTGGCAGTGAATTCGATACTCACGGTTGGTCTCCAGGTGACTGCTGCATCGACGGTGCACCGCCTTCTCGGACGCGCACATCCCGGAGAGCCCCACGAGCAGCCGTACCAGGGTTACGCGCCCATTCCACGAGGCGGTGAACCGCTGCGCACGGCGTGCGCAGCACAGACGGCAGGTATTCGGACTCGCGGGCGCGTGGACGAAGAGCCCACTCCTACTGGCCGTCGCTTCCCGAAGAGGCCTCTTCAGTGCTTGTGGTGACGGCGGTCGTTCCTGCATACCGCTGCGGGACAGTCCCGGATTCTCACCGGGTTCCCTCTCGCGATGCGCCGGAACTGCTGCGCATCGCTTCGACGCCGTGGCGAACTTCGGGGCTCCTCATGGACACCTGGCGAACCGACTGCAGGAACGAGCATAGATGCATCCGCGACGAATCTGCTACGGTGCTTTTCATGCAGCGCACGTATTTCTGGTTTAGCAGGCCGGCCCCGGGTGGGTCAGCCAGCGACGCCATGCGCTGACCCTCCACCCCACGAGCCGGATACAGACCGGCTCGAAGTGCGTGTGGAGCATGAGGAGCCGGCCTGGGAACAGGAACGCACTCTCATGACACTCTCTCTCGATACCCCACCTCTCGACGATCAGCGGACCATCAGCATCAGTCCGCTGGTTGCCCCGTCGGTGCTGCGCCGCGACCATGCAGTGGACGACGCGATCTCGGCCACCGTCAGAACCGGACGCGCCGGCGTGGTCGACGTGCTGGACGGTCGCGACGATCGACTGATCGTCGTGGTCGGCCCGTGCTCGGTGCACGACACCGACGCTGCACTCGACTACGCCCGACGCCTCGCGGCCAAGGCGTCCGAACTGGGCGATCGACTGCACATCGTCATGCGGGTCTACTTCGAGAAGCCGCGGACGACGCTCGGGTGGAAGGGCTTGATCAACGATCCGCACCTCGACGGCAGCTTCGACATCAATTCGGGCCTGCGCGTGGGACGTCAACTGCTGCTCGACATTTCCGCGCTCGGTCTACCGGTCGGGTGCGAGTTCCTCGACCCGATCACCCCGCAGTACATCGCAGACCTGGTCAGCTACGGCGCAATCGGTGCGCGAACGGCGGCGAGTCAGGTGCACCGCCAGCTGTGCAGTGCGTTGTCGATGCCGGTGGGGATCAAGAACTCCACCGAGGGCGACATCCAGGTCGCGGTCGACGGCACCCGCGCTGCCGCCGCGAGCCACGTCTTCCCCGGCACCGATCTCGACGGTCAGGCGGCTCTGATCCGTACCGTCGGAAACCCGGATTGCCACGTCATTCTGCGCGGCGGCGTCGACGGTCCGAACTACGACGCCGAATCGGTCGCCGATACCGTTGCGCGACTGCGAAAGTCGGGCCTACCGGAGAGAGTCGTCATCGACGCCAGCCACGGCAACAGCCGCAAGGACCACAACAAGCAGGTCGACGTGGTCACCGACGTGGCAGCGCGGGTCGCGGCAGGCGAACACGGCATCGTCGGTCTGATGCTCGAGAGCTTCCTGGTCGCGGGGCGTCAGGATCTCGAACTCGGCCGCCGTGACGATCTGGTGTACGGGCAGTCGATCACCGATGCCTGCCTCGACTGGGATACCACGGCAACGCAATTGGACGCACTTGCGGCAGCGGTCGAGGAGCGTCGAAACCCGACCGCGCGTTGACGCGTCGTGTGTCAGCGAACCCCGCGCGGTCGGAACTGCACGCTGATGCGTGGGCCGGTCGCGCGGGTGGACTTGGGTACGGCATGCTCCCAGGTCCGCTGACACGAGCCACCCATCACCACCAGGTCGCCGTGCCCGAGCGTGAACTTCAGCGAGGTTCCGCCGCCGCGCGGTCGGAGCATGAGTTGTCGTGTGGCGCCGAGCGATACGATCGCAACCATCGTGTCCTCGGTGGCGCTGCGGCCGATGTTGTCGCCGTGCCAGGCGACGCTGTCCGATCCGTCGCGGTAGTAGCACAGTCCGGCGGTGGCGAACGATTCACCGAGTTCGGCGCGGTAGTGCTCGTCGAGGGCGTCGCGCGCGTCGTACAGTGCGGCGTCGGGCCACCGCTCGCGCTCGGCGTAGAACCGAACCAGGCGCGGCACGTCGACCACGCGGTCGTACATCTGCCTGCGCTCGGCCCGCCAGTCGACGGCGTCCACCAGCGAATCGAACAGGTGGGTATCGGCCAACCAGCCCGGGCGAACGTCCACCCACGCCCCGAGTGTCAGTTCGCGACGGGTGACGGACTCGAGCGACCCGACGCCACCGTCGGCGTCACCGAACAACGAGCCCTGCATGGCGAGCGACATGACCGCCACTGTATCGAACGTGTGTTCCCATTTCCAGCGAACGGCGGTAGCGTGCCGTCATGGGATATCGATTTCAGGTCGTCGTCGACAGTGCGAACCCGCATGCGCTGGCGAAATGGTGGGCGCAGACTCTGGGCTGGCAGGTCGAACCCAGCAACGAGGACTTCATCCGTGAGATGGTCGCTGCCGGCCATGCCCGCGAAGAGGACACGATCACGTTCGAGGGCGTTCTGGTGTGGCAGGCGGGCGCGGCGATCGTCGATCCCGAGTCACCCGGCAGCCCACGGGTGCTGTTCCAGTCGGTGGCCGAGCCGAAATCGGAGAAGAATCGGTTGCACCTCGACATCCGCGTCGGCGACGAGCGTGAATCGGTGGTCACGCAACTGGAAGCACGGGGTGCGTCGGTGCTGCATCGAGGACATCAGGGCCCCAGTGTCTGGATCACGATGACCGATCCCGAGGGCAACGAGTTCTGCGTCAGCTGAGACGGTATGCGCCGGGGGTCTGACCGGTCCAACGCTTGAAGGCTCGGCGGAACGCGCTGGGCTCGGAGAAGCCCAACCGGGCAGAGATGTCGTCGACGCTGTCTCCGCGGCTGAGCCCGGAGATCGCTGCGTCGCGCAGCACCTCTTCGCGCAGTTGGTTGATGGAGGTGCCCTCCTGCCGAAGGATTCGTCGCAGGTGCGGTGGGCTGATGTTCAGCATTGCCGCGATCTCGTCGGTTCCCGGTGCGCCACCTTTGAAACCGGTTTCCAGGGCGCGGCGAACCTGGCTCGACGCAGTGCTGTCGTAATCCCGGGACGAGAACAGCAGATTGGGCGACTCCGCGAGATACTCCGCCAGACTCGCCTCGGTCTGCACGATCGGTGCCCGCATCACCGCGCTGTCGAATTCCAGTGTCGCGAGCTCGGTTCCGAACTCCACGTGGGTTCCGAAGATGGCGTCGTACATCTTTCCCGCCTCGGGTCCCGGCAGCGCATAAGGCAGTTGCACCGACAGAAGCTTGACCCGGCTGCCGATGAGCCACGCTGCGAATCGGTGCAGCAGAATCAACAGGAAGTCGGTCAGCAGTCGCTCGGCGAGTTGGTTGCCTTCCGGGCTCAGATGGGTGGTGGGGGTGACGTGCACGGTCAAGACCGTGGATTCTTCGGTTCGATCGATCGTCATGGGGCGCACCGGTATCAGTACCCGCATGGTCTCGGACATTCGAATCAGTGCAGCCCACAGGTTCTCGGTGTGTATGAGAGTCTGGCACACCACGCGAAAGCTCCCGCGGCGAACCGGTACTGCGGCGAGACCGAACAGTTCGTCGCCGGTCATCGTCCAGACGGCCTGGGTGAACGCGGTGACCTGCCGAGTGGTCAGACGCTCCGTCGGATTGTCGAGGATGGTGGCTCCGATGCCGGCCATCGACAGTGGGTAGGTCAGGTCCACTCCGCTCTTCGTCGCGAGGTCGACGGCCTGCCTCACGAAGTACGCCGGGATCGTCGGTTGCGGAGTCACAACTTCCGTAGCCTCTCGGCCGCGTCGGCGAGTACCTCGTCCTGTTTGCAGAAAGCGAAGCGCACCAACGATTTCCAGGGAGCTGGCTCGTCCACGAACGCGGTGACCGGAACGGCGGCGACGCCCACCAGATCCGGTAGGGCACGGCAGAACTCGTAGGCGTCACCGCGCCCGATCGGTGCGATGTCGGCACAGACGAAATACGTTCCCGCGCTGTACTTCACATCCGCTCCCGCGGCGACGAGAGCGTCCGAGAGCGTGTCTCGTTTGCGTTGCAGGCCGTCGCGCATCGCCGATATCCACGCCTGCTCGTGCTCCAATGCGTAGGCCACGGCCGGCTGGAAGGGAGTGCCGCCCACGAAGCTCATGAACTGTTTGGCGGCGCGGACGGCGTCGATCAATCGGGAAGGGCCGAGCGCCCAGCCCGTCTTCCATCCGGTGGCATTGAAGGTCTTCGCGGCACTCGACACGGTGACGGTGCGCTCGAACATTCCGGGCAGTGTCGCGATAGGGGTGTGCACGCGGCCGTCGAAGACGAGGTGTTCGTAGACCTCGTCGGTGAGGACCAGCAGATCGTGTGCCACCGCGATGTCGGCGATGCGGATCATGGTGTCGCGGTCGAAGACCGTGCCGGTGGGGTTGTGCGGGGAATTGACGATCAGCATGCGTGTTCGGGGCCCGATGGCGCGTTCGAGGGCGTCGGTGTCGACGGTCCACCCGTTGCCGTCGGCGACGAGTGACACGGCGGTCCTGGTGGCACCGGCAAGAGCGATGGCGGCCGCGTAGGAGTCGTAGAACGGCTCGATCAGCAGGACGTCGTCGCCTGGCTCGATCAGACCGAGGAGGGACGCCGAGATCGCCTCGGTGGCACCGACGGTGACGAGTATCTGAGAATCGGGGTCGTAGCTCTGACCGAATCTGGCCGCCCTGTCGTCGGCGATGGCAGCGCGCAGCACCGGCATGCCGGGGCCGGGGGAGTACTGGTTGAGGCCGCTGGCGATGGCCTCACGCGCGGCCTCGAGCATGGCCGGTGGGCCGTCGGTGTCGGGGAAGCCCTGCCCGAGGTTGACGGCATTCTTCTCGACGGCGAGAGCGGTCATCTCGGCGAAGATCGTCGATGCGAACGGGCGCAACCGTGCCACTGTGCGCGAGGGGAACAACTCGGACATTCCTGCAGCGTAGTTCACAGACCGGAACCGGTCCTTCGCCCTGCGTCTGTACTGTGCCTGTCATGCGATTCGGATTGTTCGTGCCACAGGGGTGGCGTCTCGATCTCGTCGGTATCGACCCTGCCCGGCACTGGAGTGCGATGCGCGATCACGCGCTCGCCGCCGAGGCCGGTCCGTGGGAATCTCTGTGGGTCTACGACCACTTCCACACCGTTCCGACAGCGACCGACGAGGCGACGCACGAGGCCTGGTCGCTGATGTCCGCCTTGGCCGCATCCACGTCACGCATCAGGCTGGGACAGATGTGCACGGCGATGGCGTACCGCAACCCGGCCTACCTCGCCAAAGTTGCTGCCACCGTCGACATCATCTCCGGCGGCCGCGTCGAGATGGGCATCGGAGGCGGCTGGCACGAGCACGAGTTCCGCGCCTACGGCTACGGGTTCCCCTCTGCCGGAGAACGATTGGGCAGGCTCGACGAGGGTGTGCAGATCTTCAAGCAGGCATGGACGGCCGGAGAGGTGTTCCTCGACGGCAAGTACTACGAGATCGACGGTGCCGTGGTGCGACCCCTACCGTTGCAGGAGGGAGGCATTCCGCTGTGGATCGCGGGCGGCGGCGAGAAGGTGACTCTGAAGATCGCCGCGAAGTACGCGAACTACACCAACTTCGACGGAACCCCCACCGGATTCGCCACGAAATCTGCTCTGCTGCGCGAGCATTGCGCGACCGTGGGTACCGATTTCGATGCCATCGTCCGTTCGGCGAACTACAACGTCGCCATCGGCGCGACCGAGGCCGAGGTGGAAGACAGACTGCGCGCCCTCGAAGCTCGCCTGACCGAGTACGTGGGTGCCGAGAAGGCGCACAGTGCACTCGACGCGTACCGCGGCATGCCCGTCGTGGGAACTCCTGAGCAGATCGTCGAGAACCTGACGGCGCTGCAGGACCAAGGGATGACGTACGGCATCTTCTATTTCCCCGAAGCGGCCTACGACCGCTCCGGCATCGAACTCTTCGAGCGGGAAGTGATCGCCGCACTGGCTTAGGTCGTTGCTGCAGGATCTAGCGCAGGTCGTCGGGAAGATCCGCAGGATCGATGAGCAACTGTTGGTTCTTGGCCGTGCGGACCTTTTCCGACAGGCCGATGTTGGCGTGCAGCAACGCCCACTCGCCCTCGGTGATCTCCTCGACGGCGCGTGTGATGACTGCCGGATCGGTGGTTCCCCATGCGATGGGCATCGCCGAGGCCAACTGCCACGTTCGACCGCCGGTGTTTCGGCCACGGTCCGCGAGAACCGACACCGCGGGCACCTGTGCGCCCCGCTCGACGGCGTGGCCGGGAAGCGACCGCACGACGCGGGTGATCAACACGAAGTGCGGCTCGTCGACCTCCGGCTTCGCGATATCGACCAGGGCCAGCAGTATTGCTCCACTCGGTAGCTTCTCGGCCACCACCGCCGGCACCAGATCGCCTGCAGCATATTGCGATTCGATGGAACCCATCTTTCGGGGCGCCCACAGCATCACCCAGAGCGAGGTGGCCGCGCCGATCAGGAACACCACGCCGAGGATGTACGACCACGGGGCCGCGATCCAGATGAACCACACTCCCAGCGCGATCAGGAACACCGCGGTGAGCGCTGCGGATGCCCGCAACCGGCGAAGCTCGGTGAACGTCTCGTTGACCGACTTCGCGTGGGCTACGTCTACAGGGAACTCGAACTTGCGCACACAGGTATTCCTAGCACGGCACCGAGCCGACCCGAAGTCTCAGATCGCCGGACCGAGCAGATCGTCCGCGTCGGTGATGCGGTAGGCGTAGCCCTGTTCGGCGAGGAAACGCTGACGGTGGGCTGCGTACTCGGCATCGAGGGTGTCGCGGGAGACCACCGAGTAGAAGTGCGCCTGACCGCCGTCGTGTTTCGGTCGGAGCAGTCGGCCGAGGCGCTGAGCCTCTTCCTGCCTGGAGCCGAACGTTCCCGAAACCTGCACCGCAACGGAGGCTTCCGGAAGGTCGATCGAGAAGTTCGCGACCTTGCTCACCACGAGCGTCTGGATCTCGCCCTTGCGGAACGCGTCGAACAGGACTTCACGTTCCTTGTTCTTGGTCGAGCCCTGAATGACCGGAGCGTTCAGCGCTTCACCGAGCTCGTTCAGCTGGTCGAGGTACGCACCGATGACCAACGTCGGAGCGTCCTGGTGTTTGGCGAGGATCGATTTCACGACGGCGATCTTCGTGTGCGCCGTCGAACACAGCTTGTAGCGCTCCTCGGGCTCGGCGACCGCGTACGACATGCGCTCGGCATCGGTGAGGGTGACGCGAACCTCGATGCACTCGGCCGGCGCGATCCAGCCCTGTGCCTCGATGTCCTTCCACGGCGCGTCGTAGCGCTTGGGCCCGATCAGCGAGAAGACGTCGCCCTCGCGGCCGTCCTCGCGGACGAGCGTCGCGGTGAGGCCGAGGCGTCGACGCGACTGCAGATCGGCCGTCATCCGGAACACCGGCGCGGGGAGCAGATGCACCTCGTCGTAGATCACCAATCCCCAGTCGCGGGAATCGAAGAGCTCGAGGTGCTTGTACTCACCCTTGGTACGACGCGTGATCACCTGATACGTGGCAATTGTCACAGGGCGAATCTCTTTGCGCTCTCCCGAATACTCGCCGATCTCCTCCTCGGTGAGCGAGGTGCGTGCGATGAGTTCGCGTTTCCACTGCCGACCGGCGACGGTGTTGGTGACCAGAATCAGCGTGGTCGCCTTGGCTCTGGCCATCGCAGCTGCGCCGACCATCGTCTTGCCCGCGCCACAGGGCAGTACGACGACGCCCGAGCCGCCGGCCCAGAACGAATCGGCCGCCATCTCCTGGTAGTCACGCAGCGTCCAGTTGCCGCCCTCGGTGTCGAGCTCGATGGGGTGGGCTTCTCCGTCGACGTAGCCGGCGAGGTCCTCGGCAGGCCAGCCGATCTTGAGCAACATCTGCTTCACGTGGCCGCGTTCGCTCGGATGCACGATCACCGTGTCCTCGTCGACCATCGCGCCGAGCATGGGCGCAATCTTCTTGTGGCGCATCACCTCTGTGAGCACTGCGCGGTCGAGGCTGATCAGGACCAGACCGTGTATCGGGCTCTTGACCAACTGCAACCGGCCGTAGCGCGCCATGGTGTCGACGATGTCGACCAGCAGCGGTTGCGGTACCGCGTAACGCGAGAAGTTCACCAGCGCGTCGACCACCTGCTCGGCGTCGTGGCCTGCGGCACGTGCGTTCCACAGTGCCAGCGGGGTGATGCGATAGGTGTGCACGTGCTCGGGGGCACGTTCGAGCTCCGCGAACGGTGCGATGGCCGCCCGCGCTGCACCCGCGAGTTCGTGATCGACCTCGAGCAACAGCGTTTTGTCGGACTGGACGATCAGCGGGCCGTCGGTCACGGGTTCCTCCTAGAGACATCTGCTGCGCCCGAAAGAGCGCAACTTCTCCATTGTCCACAGGTAGGGGCGTGCGTGCACGTGAGCCCGGTCTACTCGACCAACGCGACCGAGGTGATCCGGTGCAGCGTGAAGCGCCGAACCCCACCGGTGGCGGGGTCGAACGCGTCGAGTTGGCCGCCGCCGATGCTGATCGGATCGACGATGCGATGGGTCGCCACACCCTGGGCATCGACGTAGCCGATGCTCACGCTCCGTTTGACCTTCGCCGCGGTCTGCAGCAGCGTCATCGTCGCGGTGCTGCTGGCCCGAGATCCGTCGGCCCGCACCACTGCGCCGCCGTTGCCTGCTGCTCTGTCGGCAGCGCGCATCCCGCGCACCAACGAACCCAGCTGTTCCTCGGTGGGGACGGCCGGAGTGCGGAACGCCTGGCGTGGCCGCCTCGCCGATACCCGCGACCCGCGGGATCGCAGATCGACGATGGTGCCGGACGAGTCCTCGCCCGCAGGCGCGAACCCGGCTCCGGCCAGGACCGTGAGCACTTCGGCGAGCGGGGCCTGGGAGATCGCGACAGTCGGAGCCAGTGCTCTCAGGGCCAGTGATTCGGCAGCCGGGGACGCCATCACCTCGGCCAGCAATGCCGGATCCTCGCATCGAACGAACGACGCGGCGACGCCTGCTCGTAGCCGGCCGTGCCGACGAGCCACGTCGTCGATCAGATAGGTCAAGGCCTGGGGCACCGGCGTGCGCGAGTGGGTGGCGAACAACGTGTGCAGCTCGGAGGCGCTCAGTCCCACATCGAGAGCGCGGCGCAGGCTGGTGTCGCTGATCCGGTACATCGTGGCTGCGCCCGCGGATTCCACATCGGCGACCAGTTCGATTCGATCCTGCAGGTCCGGCTCGAGCGGGCCGGGTGCCACCAGCGTGAGATCGGCTTGCACCAGGACGTAGTCGATGGGCTCGGGCAGGGCCGCACGCATGTCGGCCTCGGCATTGCCGTCGTGCAGCAGGGATCGGCCCGGGGTCGAGATCGCCCCACGGGCGACGATGCCGAGAGCCGTTGCCTCGGCGAGGACATGTCCGACGGGCGTGACGCCGAAGCGCCCCGACCACCGGGGTCGACGCCACGCCAGGGTGCGGGCGAGGTCGGCGGGCTGCGCTGCGTGCCCACTGCCGAGTTCGGCGAGCAATTCCAGGATCATGCGTCGATCCCGCGGTGCGGCAGGAGAGCGGACTTCCTCGGACAGGGCGGCGATGGGCTTGTCGTTGGGGTCACGCATCCCGATGACCCACGGTGCCCGCGGCACTTCGAGCCAAGCGGAGGCGAGGGTGTGCCAGCGGGCCGCCGGGGCTGCGGTGAGCCATGCGTCGACGGCAGGGGTCGGCGCCCAGTAGTCGTCGCCGTTGTCGGACGCAGGAACCGGGTCCGGTGTTCCGCTCGAGATGAGATGGGCGGCCGCCAGCAACTCGACGAGGACACTCACTCGGTCGTCGTCGAGGCCGGTTGCCTTGCTGATCTTGCGGAGCTCGCGCACTCCGAGGCCGCCGGCCTTGAGAGCGGGTGCAGGAGAAGCGGACAGTGCCTCGATCACTGCGACGCAGTGCCGACCCAGCTCGAGTGCCTCTCCTGCGGCAGCGGCGTCGACATCGGCGAGCGAATACGTGCCGGTGGCGAGCTTGGGTTCGGCGAGCGAGCGTGGGTCCGACATCGGTTCGCCGCGCAGGATCTGCCCGACCTGGACGGGAAGCTCGACGGTTTGCTCGTCCAACCAGATCAGCAGGCCTGCGGCGAGCAGCTTCTGGACGGGTCGATCCGGCGGCGTGCCCGGTGCGGCGTCGCGGGTACGGCCGGTCGGGGACGATCTGGCGAGGGTCTCGAGAAGACTGCGTTCGCCGTCACCGAGTTCGGCCAGGGCCGCGGTGATGTGTGATTCGGTGAGGTTGTCCACCGGGTCGAGAGCGCGGCCGATGCGCCACGGCACCGCGTCCGCCGCTGTGGCGCCGATCCGGAAACCGGCTGCGTCGCCCCACACCAGCAGGCGTTCGCGCAGCTGGGCCAGTGCCTTGTCCACGCTCTTGGCCGGTGCGCGTTTGGCGACCACGGCCAGCAGCGCGGCGCGGGTGACGGGCCGCTCGTACGCCTCTTCGATGGCGAGGATCTCGAGCACCGTCAGGGCCAGGGTGTCGAGGGTGTCCGCGGTGTGCAGGATCGACCGGCGCTGCTCGGCCCGACCGGCCAGCACGGCCAGGGATGCGGGCGGCGGCGCGGTCAGATCCGGACGCAGCGACATGGCCCTGATCAGCTCGGCGTCGCTGCGAGCTGCGATCCACTGAGGCAGATCCGGGGGCGTGTCGGTGTGTCGGTGCGCAGTCGTGTCGGTCATCGTCTATCAGATTAGAGACCTGGGCTGGTGCTTGCCGCAGGGCAGGTGTCAAAATAGGCGCATGGTGAACAAGTCGAAGAAGCCCTATGTCGATCCAGGCTGGCCGGAAACCGCTCGCGGTGACCACGCGGTGACCGAACTCTCGTCCGCTCGCTCGGGTGGCTTGTCACCCTTCGGCGAAGACACGGAGTTCCCGCTGCCCGTCGAAGACCTCCCCTATGCCCATCCGGTGACCGTGGTCAATCGCTAGCTGCGGCACTCGAGCACGAAAAAGCCCCCGACATCCGTCGGGGGCTTTTTTCGTACGAGCTGAACCGTCGCGGGCGCTTACTGAGGCAGGAATGCCTTGTTGGCCTGGTAGAAGTTCACGATCTGCGGATCGAGCTGGATGCCCTGGGCCGCGTTCTGCACGAACGAGGCGATCTGCGGATCGTTGGTGATGTTCTGGACGGCGGTGACGATGCCCTCGACGACCTCGGCCGAGTTGTCGACTGCCGGGATGGACGTCAGGTCGGGCAGTGCGGGAACTTCCGGTGCCTTGGGGGTGACCGGAACGCTGCGCTCGGTGGGCGCGCTGCTCAGTCCGAGGCTCGAGGAGCAGGACGGCCATGCGCCCCAGCCCTGCGAGTCGAGGACCTTCTCTGCGACTGCGATCTGCTCTTCGCGGCTGGCCTGGTTGGCCGTGGCCGCGTACTGCTGGCCGCCGTGTGCGTTCCAGGTGCTGGGGGAGAACTGCAACCCGCCCTGGTAACCGTTGCCGGTGTTGATGCCCCAGTTGCCGCCGGCTTCACA
The DNA here is from genome assembly GCF_040636045.1 of Rhodococcus sp. NPDC006774. Classification (NCBI taxonomy): domain Bacteria; kingdom Bacillati; phylum Actinomycetota; class Actinomycetes; order Mycobacteriales; family Nocardiaceae; genus Rhodococcus; species Rhodococcus sp. NPDC006774. The sequence goes on from NZ_JBEYIW010000029.1 coordinate 24,845, forward strand.
CTGTGCCAGTCGGTCCCAGTCGGAATCCGGTGCCGCGTTGGCGGTGCCGGTGAAGGCGATGCTTGCGGTGCCCATGATGGCTCCGGTGACAGCGACCTTTGCGACGGTCTTGCCAGTGGTGCTCGGCTTGCGATGACGTCCGCTCATACGAGTTGAAATCCTCTCCACACGCGCCTGCGAGGTCAGCTGTCGGGTTCGGGCTGAGAGGTAGCCCGGCCTTTTCGCTCACTCCTGCGAGTGGGCAATTGGGCTTCACCCCAAGGGAAGTCGGTGCGACTTCGTGAGTCGCTACAACTTCCCGGTTGTCCGTGGAGGACGTGGGTCCCCCGTCCTCGTCCCCTGGGTGATCGTCGAGGGTGTTCCGGTTCCCGCGGGACGAGGTTTGGCGCTGCGGGTCGGAATTCGGCCGAACTTTCCGGCCGCTGCTGACCGTACTGAAATTCCCGCCTTACGTCACTATTTGGTAACTGTCGATTTCGAGGTGTCGTCGAGAGCGCATTTCGTCCCTCTTTCGGGTCTCTCGAGTCGGCCCAGCTAGTGGACGTGCCGGGCATTGAACCCCTGTCCGTTGCCTACCCGTTACCGGAGCGTGATGTGATGGAAGTCACATCGACCGGAAGCGGTTCGGAAGGTCACCGAACGGCAACGATGTCCTTGCCGAGGGGCATCAGGGATACGGGAATCATCTTCAGGTTCGCGATCGCCAACGGGATGCCGATGATGGTGATCGCCATCGCGACGGCGGTGACCACATGAGTCAGCGCCAACCACCACCCGGCGAGGATCAACCAGAGCACGTTCCCGACGAGCGCGCCGGACCCGGATCCCGGCTTGTCCACGATCGTCGACCCGAACGGCCACAGCGCGTAGACGCCGATGCGGAACGACGCGATGCCGAACGGAATGGTCACGATCAGGATGCACAGCAGCAGTCCGGCGAGGAAGTAGCCCAGCGCCAGCCACAGGCCGCCGAACACCAGCCAGATGACGTTCAGTATCAACCGCATGGTCAGCGCGCCCTTCGTCCGGATGCCAGCGCGTACACCAGGGCCAACACGAAGCCGGTCGGCGCGGAGAACATGGCCGTCAGGTACAGCCCCAGTGGGGGCTTGGCGTCGGAGAAGATCGGAAACATGAGGATCGCGACGATGGCGACGAGGCCGATCGCGAACAGGGCCAGCGCGATGCGCAGCAGAGCGGTGCTGCTCTTACGGGTCGTTGTGTCCACGTACACCACGGTAGTGCGAAACGGGGCACTGTGAAGAGCGCAGTGCAGGGAACAACTCGAATGCTCTATCCGGGATCACCGCGCTAGACTGACGTATTCGCGTCCTACGTTCTCGTGGGGCGCGAAACTCGTGCGGGCCGAACATCGGTCCCACGAACAACGCAACTTTCTACAGCAACAGATGAACGGGTGAGCTCAGTGCCGACCGGCAAGGTGAAGTGGTACGACGTCGACAAGGGATTCGGATTCCTCTCGCAGGAGGAAGGCGAGGACGTCTACGTGCGTTCCTCGGCGCTGCCCGAGGGCGTCGAGGGCCTCAAAGCCGGTCAGCGAGTCGAGTTCGGTATGGCCGCGGGACGTCGCGGACCGCAGGCACTGAGCCTGAAAGTGCTCGAGCCGGCACCGTCGGTGCGTCAGAACACCGGCAGCCCCCGCCGCGAACCCGTCGAGCGCAAGCACACCCCCGACGAGCTGCACGGGATGGTCGAGGACATGATCACGTTGCTCGAAGCGACCGTGCAGCCCGAGCTCCGCAAGGGCAAGTACCCGGACCGCAAGATCGCTCAGCGCATCTCCGAGGTGGTTCGGGCCGTCGCCCGCGAGCTCGACAGCTGATCTCGGGGACCGATCTACGGGCGCGTGCCGATCGACCAGATGGCGTGGCTGACGAAGCCCTCCTGATTGGTGTCGGTGTCGATGATGCCGGTGGGCAGACGAATTTCGATTCCCAGCAGGGTTCGGTCGCTGTCGTCCGTGGTGGGCACCGTGACACTGAGCCTGGTTCCGGGTTCGTTGAACGCGCTGTCCTCGACGACGTTTCCGCTGTCGTCGCCGTAGACCAGGGCGAGTACCCACGGTGCCGAGTAGACGGCCTCGGGGAGCGAGAGCTGCACCGCCGGGGCCTTGCCGACCTGGATCTCGGTGGTCTCTCCGACGTTGGTGCACAGCGGGTCGCTGACGGCGCAGTACAAGTACGGCTCCACGTCGACGGCCCGGCCGTTGGCGTATGCGGAGACGACCGGTTCCTTCTCCGGCGCGTTCCCGATCAGCAGGGCGAGCACCGCGACGAACGCGACGGCGACGACGAGCAGACCCGTTGCGGTCAGGGCGGCGATCTTCTTGGTGCGGGGAGCGAGATTCACTTGGTCACGTTTTCGCCGAAGGAACCGTCGGACACTTCTTGTTCGACGTGGTCGGGGCGGTTGCCGCCGAAGCCGGGCAGAAGTGATCTGCCGCGGTAGGTGAGGAATGTCTGCACGAGCCCGATCGTAAGCAACACCGAGACCACGGTGAAACCGAGCCAGTACTCGGTGGGGAGCAGCACGCCGAGCGTGCCGCCCAGGACCCAGCACAGCTGCATGACGGTTTCCGATCGGCCGAATCCGGACGCGATCGACTCCGGCGGCAGGTCGGCCTGCAGGGATGCGTCGAGGGAGACCTTGGCGAGTGCACTGGCGCTCGACGCAACGAGCGCGGCCACCGCTGCGGTGAGCAGGCTGTCGGTGACCGCGGCGACGACGGCCACCACCGTGACGGCGAGCGTGCACCGAAGAACCACAAGGGATGGCCGGCCGAGCTTGATCCTGGCACCGAGCGCGTTGCCCGAGAAGTTGCCGAGACCGGCGGCGGCTCCGACGAGTCCGAGCATCGCGGCCTGCTGAAGCGGCTCGTGTTCGGTACGGGATTTGGCGACGAACGCGATGTAGAGCGTCAGGAAGCCGGTGAGAATCCGGATGGTGCCGTTACCCCACAGACCGACGATGACGGCCCGGCCCAGGGGCTGTCTGCGGTTCTTGGTGCTGCTCGACGTCGGCGGGGACGAGGTCGTGCGGCGGAGGTTCTCGGTCGGAGCACCGTTGCCGGCGTAATCGTGTCCACCGTGCTGCTCTGCGTGGTAGCTCAGGGTCGCGGGCACCTCGCCCTCGGTGATCTCCACCCAGGACGGGATGCGCATGCTCAGGTAGGCCCCGAGCACGGTGATCGCCGCGACGAACCACAGGGCTCCCGGCGAGCCTGCGACGAACGCGATGCCGCCTGCGACGGCACCGGCCGCGATGGTGCCGCCGAGCAGTCCGAACACCGTCAGACGGGAGTTGACGCGAACGAGGTCTATCTCCGGTGGCAGTACTCGCGGCGTCACCGCGCTCTTGAGCACCGCAAAGGACTTGCTGAGGACGAGCATGCCGAGCGCGGCCGGATACAGCACCCAGCTGTCGAAGTTGAACACCAGCACCACCGCCAGCACGGTGCGCAGCCCGAAGGACGTGGCGAGCGCGATGCGTCGGCCCTGCTGCAATCGGTCGAGCAGCGGTCCGATGAGCGGCGCGATCAACGCGAACGGCGCGATGGTGATGACGAGATACAACGCGACCTTGGTCTTGTCCTCACCGGTGGCCGCGGAGAAGAAGAGAGTGTTGGCCAATGCGATCGCCAGCGCTGCATCCGATGCGAAGTTGGCCATGGTCGCGTAGGTCAGTGCAGTTAGACCGGACTTGTCGGCACCGTCGGCCTTCGCGGCTCGCTGGAACGACGCGATTCCCTTGCCGGTCAGTTCGCGTCCGCGCATGGCTGCGACGCGGGTGACGGTCAGCTTCTTGGGCATCGGCGGTGGCTTGCGTGCACCGGCTTTGCCGCGCACCGCAGTGATCTGCTCGGTACGCGGCGGGTGCAACGGCGGCAGCGGCTGACGTCGACTCGGAACATGGGTGGGCGTGAGAGGAACAGCGGGCGGGTAGTTCGCCAGACCGGGGTGCTCGAGGTGGTCAGGAGCGGAGCCTGCGGAGTGACCGGGTCGGTCAGGAGCACCGTTCTGCTCGGGGGCGTGAGCGGAGCCTGCGGAGTGATCCTGTTCTGAATCGTCCGCACCCGGTGGGGTGTGGGGGAGACGTGGATCGGTCACGGTGTCAATTCTGTCCTACCGGAGCGGTATCGGTGAATCGCACCTCGAAGATCGTGGGCCAGTATTTGCCGGTGACGAGGAATCGGTCGGTGCCGGGAATCTGCGCGATGCCGTTGAACACGTCGGCACCGCCTCGTTGAGAGGCCGACATCGAATTCCACAGGGGGGTGCCGTCGATGACGGCCGTCACCGCGCCGGTCTCGGGGGCGATGCGCATGATGTCGAACGTCTGCCACACGTTGGCGTACACCGATCCGTCGTCGGCGCATTCGAGTTCGTTGAGCCGCTCCACCGGATTGCCGTCGAGAGTGACGTTCACGGTGCCCTGGGCGTCGAACGACGTGGGGTCGCGGAAGGTGAGGGTGGACGAACCGTCGCTCATCACGAGGCGGTCGGCCGATGCCTGCGTACACAGCCCCCACCCTTCGCCGTCGTAGTTCACTCGACGTTGCTCGGCGAGGGTGTCTCGGTCGCGGGCGATCGCGACGCCGTCCTGCCAGGTGATCTGCCACAGGGTGTCGCCGTCGACGGTGATGCCTTCGCCGAACAGGTCGGACGGCAGGTCGACGCGGTCGAGTTCGGTCATCGTGTCGAGCGATGTCCGCCTGACGAACGACGATCCTTCCAGTCCGGTGCCCTCGTAGAGCACGTCGCCGTCGATCTCGAAGCCCTGGGTGAAGGCGTCCTTGCCGCGGTCGTATTCGCGCACGACCTCGGTGGTCAGTGTCGGAACCGAGTCCGACGTCACCGGGGTCGGCTGCGTCGTCGACGAGCAGGCAGTGACTGCCAGTACCGAGGTGAGGGCGGCGGCGAAGGTGCGGGCGCGGGCGGTCATTGCACCCATGATGGCAGCCCGAACTGGGCGTCACCGAGTCGATGCGGCAAACTGAATGTGTGAGTTTCGTATCTTCTCCAGAGCTCGATTCCATCCGCCCCGTCTTGGCCGATGCCGCGGACCTCGCGCGGCAGGCTCTGCTCGACCTGGGAGAGGGCGGTATCGGCGAGTACCTCGGGGTCACCGCCGAAGACGCCAGTGCGGCCACGCACCGGTTCGCCAGCGATCTCGAGGGGTATCGCGGATGGCAGTGGGCCGTTGTGGTCGCCGCCCCGGAGGACGCGGATCACGCCACGGTCAGCGAGCTGGTTCTGCTGCCGGGCCCCGATGCCCTCGTGGCTCCGTCCTGGGTGCCCTGGGACGAGCGCATCCGTCCCGGTGATCTGGGCCCCGGCGATCTACTGTCTCCGCGCCAGGACGATCCCCGGCTCGTACCCGGGTACGTCGAATCCGGTGACCCTGCCGTCGACGAGGTGGCGGGCGAGATCGGTCTCGGCCGAACCAAGGTCATCAGCCTCGAAGGACGCCTCGACGCCGCCCAGCGTTGGCACGACGGCGACTTCGGTCCCGATACCGAGATGGCCAAGGCCGCGCCGTCGACCTGCGGGCTGTGTGGCTTCTACCTCCCCATCGCCGGCTCGCTGTCCGCCGCTTTCGGTGTGTGCGGCAACGAGTTCGCGGCCGACGGACACGTGGTGCATGCCGAGTACGGCTGCGGAGCGCACTCCGACACCGAACTCCCCACCGGAGCCGGATCGCCGCAATTCGAGCCGTACGACGACGCTGCACTCGACGTCATCGCCTCGCCGGTCGCTCCGGTCGAGCCTGCTGCTGTCACCGAGACAAGCGACACCGCCGAGAACACCGACACCGCCGAGACGACGGAAGAGGCTTCGGCTGCCCCGGAAGAGTCGGCTGCCTCCGAGGAGTCGGCGGCCGCCGAGGTCGTGGCGGCCGACCACGCCGAACCCGTCGCCGATGATGCGTCGAGCACCACCGATGTTGCTGCGCAGGAAGAAGCTTCGGCATCTCCGAGCTGATAGACCCGTTCGACACCGGGTCGTTGCGGGAGTCGATTCTCGCGGCGTGGGGCTCTTCTCCCACCCGGCTTCGGGAGGACTCGGCGTCCGAGTCCGATCTGGTGCGCGGGGGCTACCGCGATCGTCTGCTGACCGAGCTGGCGCAGAACGCGGCGGACGCCGCGCAGCGTGCCGGCGTCCCGGGCCGGCTGGCCGTGTGGACCGATAGGTTCGGCGCTCTGCATGTCGCCAATACCGGTGCGGCGCTCGATGTCTCGGGCGTACATGCCCTCACCGCGCTGCGGGCTTCGGCCAAGGGGGCGATGGATCCCGGCGTCGGACAGTTCGGGGTCGGGTTCACCGCCGTGCGATCGGTGTCCGACGAGATCGAGGTGCGCTCCCGCAACGGCGGCGTGGCGTTCAGCGCACGGCGCACGCTCGAGGCACTGACCGAGCGAGGCATGCCCTTGCCCGACACCGGCGTGCCGGTGCTGCGGCTCGCATGGCCGGTCGCAGATTCGCCCGCCGAGGGCTTCGACACCGAGATCGTGTTGACATTGCGAGCCGAGGTAGCGGCGGATTCTGTCGCAGCAGGCTTTGTGGACGAGGCCGTCGACCTGCTGCTCGAACTGGAGGCATTGAACTCCATCGAGATCGACGGCGTCGTGATCGGCTGCAGCAGAATCGAATTGGACGACCGATCCTCCGAGATCACGATCGGTGCGCGAACCTGGCGGCAGTTCACCACCCCGGCTGCCCGCTGGCTCGCTCCGGTTGTCGACGGTCTGCCCGTTCCCGCTCCGCCCGATGTGCTGCGCGCTCCGACTCGGTCGGACGAGCTACTGTCGTTGCCCGCGTTGGTCATTGCCGATGTGCCGATGCAACCCGATCGGCGACGCGTGTTGCCGGGTGTCTCGTTCGACGCGGTAGCGCACGGGTACGTGGACTTCGTGGCCTCGCTGCCTGCCGCATCCAGGGTGTCGTTCGTGCCCGAGGTCGGATTCGCTCGAAGTGAGGTCGATGGCGCGCTGCGTGAACTCGTGTTTCGTCGATTGTCCTGCGCGCCATGGCTTCCCGGTGCAGGCGGACGCGACCTCGTGCCCGAGCGAGCGAACGTCGTCGCGGATACCTCCGAGGAACTCGTCTCGGCGCTGGTCGATGTCGTACCGAATCCGGTCGACGCATCACTGTCGGGTGCGCGGTATTCCTCGGCGCTCGCGGCAGTGGGTGTGCACCGCATCGGGTTGGCGAGGCTGGCGGAGATGGTCGGTGGGCTCGATCGCGAGCCGAGTTGGTGGCGGCGACTGTTCGACGCGTTGGCCCCACTCGTGGTCGACGGTGTGGCTGCGGAAGAGCTTGCTGCACTGCCTGTTCCGCTCGCAGACGGTCGTACGGTGACCGGCCCGCGGACGACGGTGATCGGATCCGATTCCTCGGCTGCGGTCCCCTGGGTGAGGCTGGTGCACCCGGACGCGGTGAGTCCGCTGCTGTCGCGTCTGGGTGCCCGCGAGGCGACTGCGACCGAGCTGCTCACCGACCCGGCCCTCGAGGCGGCGCTGGACGATCTCGACTGGGACGAGAGCGAGGAGGTCGACGGGCTGGTCTCCGCCGTGCTCGCGTTGGCAGGAGAGGCGGGCGAACTACCCGGTTGGCTCGGCGGCCTGCCCCTCGAAGACGACGGGGGCGAATTGCGCAGCGCCGACGAATTGTTGCTTCCCGGAGCGCCGTTGGCAGATCTGCTGATACAGGATTCACCGTTCGGTGTGCTCGCGCCTGCGGTGGTGGACAGGTTCGGTGAGCGGGCGCTGCGAGCAGTGGGCGTCGGGTGGGGATTTTCGGTGGTGCGTGACGAACTGCCGACCGGGCCGGATCATGATCTCGACGACGAGTCGGCGTGGTGGTCGAGTCTGTCCGAGGAGCCGGAGACGCTCCTCGCGGTCCGAGATCTCGACCTCGTTCGATCGGATGCCTGGTCCGAGGCGTTGACCGTGTTGCTCGACGATCCCAGTACCAACGCGGCACTGGTCGATCGTGACGGCTACACCGCGTGGTGGCTCAGGCATCATGCGCGACTGCATGATTGGCGTCCGATCAGCTTTCGGGCACCGTCCGACGAGACGTTCGCCGGGCTACTCGATCCGCTGGATCATCCGCGTGCCGACGAGTTGCACGCCGTGCTGAGCGCGTCGTTCTGTGACGGCGTCGATACTGCTCGAATTCTGTTGCGAGCGCTGTCGGATCCACAGCGGAATCCGACCCCTGCCGTGATCGCGCGAACCCACACCCTCATCGCCACCGCTGTGGCGGAGCGGCGTATCGACGTGTCGGACATCGACCCACCGGATCGTGTCCGCACCCTCGGCGGCGCAGTCGTGGACGCGTCGGATGCGCTGGTGATCGATGCCCCGTGGCTGGCGAGCGTCGTACCACCGGAGGTGGCCGTGCTCTCGGACATGGCCACCGCCGCGGTGCTGGCCGACGTGCTCGACATCAGGTCGGCATCGGAGGCGATCAGCGGCGAGGTACTCGGAACCGGGCGGGTCAGCTCCTGGGACCGGGAACCCGGGGCTGTATCAGCCTGTGCGGTCATGGGATTGCCGCTGCCGTCCGGCGGGGTGGTGGTGCATCGCGAACTCGTGGTGCGGCTGTCCGGTGACGTGAGCGGCGAGCTGTCCATCAGTGGAGATCGAACAGTCCCGTGGTGGGTGACCGCCGACGGAACGGTGCATTGTTCGCAGAGTTGGGAGCGACCTCGTGGGGTTTGACGGTGTGATCCTGGACTGGATGGTGGAGCATCGAGTCGGATGGGTCACGACGATGTTCTGGATCATCACCACGGTGGGAAACACGGTATCGATGTTTCTGCTGTCCGCGGTGGTCGTCGTGGCGTTGCTTCGCGTCGGACGCAGATCGGATGCCGTGGTGGTCGCGGGAGCGATGCTCACCGGGTGGGGGCTGATGAATGCGCTCAAGTTCGCGTTCGCGCGGGAGCGGCCACCGATTCCGGAGCGGCTGGTGGATATTGCGAGCCATTCGTTTCCGTCCGGCCACGCGATGATGTCGATGGTGCTTGCCACGGTGGCGATCGCGGTGATGCTGCGATCGTCCACGCCGTGGCTGCATCGGCCGGTACTGCTCGTGTTACCTGTGGTCGCGTCCCTGCTGATCGGATTCTCTCGGATCTACCTGGGTGCGCATTGGACCACGGACGTGCTGGCCGGCTGGGTGTTCGGTGCCCTGTGGGGGCTGGGGTGGATCTATGCCGTCAGGCTGATCAGCGCGAGAAATCAGAGCGCTGGGCGATGACGAGCAGCTCGTCGCGCATGGCCGGGCTGGAGACAGCGTTGGCGCGTGCGTAGAGGGCGCGGAGCGAGCGGACGTGGTTACGGCGATTGCGGTACTGAGAGACGAGCTTCATGGCCTGGCTTTCGTGGATCAAGAGGTTGTTTTATCTGACATAACCCATGGTCCACGTTAACTTTGTGTTACTCAACCGGCTGAGGGGTTAGTTTGCCCACGTCAGGGGCGGTGTGGTGACCGGGCTAACGTGATGCTGGTCTCAATCGAGGCCGCGCTGGGCGGTTTTGCTCCCGCGACGTGACGCCGCTCTCTGCATCAGGAAGATTCCGAACCCTACGGCACCGACTGCGATGCCGGACCAACACGTGGCAAGAGCGTCGCCGCCCCGATCTCCGGTCGCTGTGAACACCACGAGCGCGATGATCCAGCCGAGGATGCCGATGGCCAACACCGGCACGGGATCGGTGAGGCTGCGCGGGATCTGCGGGAGGTCGGCCACAAAATCACGCTACGCCACTGCGTCGGTCTCGGCTGCGCCGCTGTGTCGGTCTCGGCTGCGCCGTTGCGGTTACCCAACTGCTTCGGAGTGCTTTATCGTTCGCTCATGCAATTGTCGTCGCGGCTACTCGACAACTACTTCAAGATCACCGAACGAGGCTCGACGGTCGGATCCGAGGTCCGAGGAGGCGTGGTCACCTTCGTGGCCATGGCCTACATCGTCGTCCTCAATCCGCTGATTCTGGGCAGCTTCTCCGCCGACGACGCGGCCGCCAAGACCGATGTGCTCGGCAACATCCTGCCGGTCGCCCAGGTTGCCGCCGTGACCGCGCTGGTGGCCGGATTCATGAGCATCGCCTTCGGCATCATCGCCAACTACCCGTTCGGCATCGCGGCGGGCCTGGGCATCAACACCCTGCTCGCCGTGACGATCGCACCGCAGGTGACGTGGCCGGAGGCGATGGGGCTCGTCGTCATCGACGGCATCATCATCGTGCTGCTGGCGGTGACCGGATTCCGCACGGCGGTGTTCAACGCGATCCCGGCCGAGCTCAAGGCAGCGATCGCCGCCGGTATCGGCGCGTTCATCGCCTTCATCGGTCTGGTCGATTCCGGCTTCGTGCGACGTATCCCCGACGCCGCGGGCACGACGGTTCCCGTCGGGCTCGGCATCGACGGGTCCATCGCGTCGTGGCCGACGGTGATCTTCGTGTTCGGGTTGTTGCTGATGGGCGTGCTGGTGGTGCGCAAGGTGCGCGGCGGTCTGCTGATCGGCATCGTGGTCACAACGGTGCTGGCGGCGATCGTCGAGGCCGTCACCGATGTGGGTCCGTCCAACGGTGTCGACCCCAAGGGGTGGAATCTGTCGGTGCCGCAGTTGCCTGCACAGCTGGTGCAGTCGCCCGATCTGTCCCTGGTGGGCAACGTCGATCTCTTCGGAGCGTTCACCCGCATCGGTGTGTTGGCTGCGAGTCTGCTGGTGTTCACGCTCGTCCTCGCGAACTTCTTCGACGCGATGGGCACGATGACGGGGCTGGGCAAGGAAGCGAAACTGGACAAGGACGGAAAGCTGCCGAACATCGGTAAGGCTCTGGTCGTCGAGGGGGCCGGCGCAATCGTCGGAGGCGGCGCATCGGCGTCGTCGAACACCGTGTTCGTCGAATCGGCTTCCGGAATCGCCGAGGGTGCGCGTACCGGGCTGGCCAACGTCGTGACCGGATTGCTGTTCCTGTTGGCCATGTTCTTCACCCCTCTCACGGCCGTCGTTCCGATCGAAGCGGCTGCTCCGGCACTGGTCGTGGTGGGTGCGCTGATGATCGGGCAGGTTCTCGACATCGACTTCCGCCGCTTCGATTACGCGCTTCCCGCGTTCCTGACCATCGTGGTGATGCCCTTCACCTACTCCATCGCCAACGGGATCGGCGTCGGTTTCATCACCTGGGTGATACTCGCGGTCGGGTCCGGCCGCGCGAAGTCGGTACACCCCCTGTTGTGGATCGTTGCACTGCTGTTTGTTGCATATTTCGCGGTCGGACCCATCACCGAGGCGGTTACATGATGCGGGGTCGGTACCAGGGCGTATTCTCTGCGCTGTGACGTCGGGAAATGGTGTGAAGGACAATCGGGAATTGGCAAGCGATCTGTCGCTTGCGGTGGTGAGGCTGACTCGCCACCTTCGGGGTAGGCGAGTGGACTCGCAAGTCTCGCTCACTCAGCTGTCGGCTCTGGCCACGCTGAGTCGGGAGGGCGATATGACGCCGGGTGCATTGGCCGCGCGAGAGAAGGTCCAGCCGCCGTCGATGACGCGGGTGATCGCGTCGTTGGCCGAACTCGGTCTGGTGGCGCGCACCCCACATCCCACCGACGGGCGGCAGGTGATCGTCTCGCTCTCACCGGCCGGTCGAGAGCTGATCGCCGACGAGGCCAGTGCCCGCGAAGCGTGGATGACCGCGCAGCTCGCGGGCCTCGGACCCGAGCAGCTCGACACACTCCGTGATGCGGTGACGATCATCGGGGCCCTCGTGAGCGACTCCGAGTAGTTACCTAGGGTTATTATCTGAATGGTGGCCCCTGCTTCCCGTACCTCCAGCTCGACGATGTTCGCCGCCCTGAAGACTCACAACTACCGATTATGGGCGTCGGGGCAGATCGTTTCGTTGGTCGGCACGTGGATGCAGCGGGTTGCCCAGGACTGGCTCGTTCTGACGCTGTCCGGCGGCAACGGCTTCGCCGTCGGCATCGTCATGGCCCTGCAGTTCGGGCCGACACTGTTCCTCTCGGTCTGGGGTGGGGTCCTGGCAGACCGCTACGACAAGCGCAAGCTACTCATGATCACCCAGGTCTTCGCCGCGGTGTGCGGTCTGGTGCTCGGCGTGCTCGACGTCGGAGGGATGGTCGAGCTGTGGCACGTCTATGTCATCGCATTCATCCTCGGCTGCTCGTCCGCGATCGATGCTCCGGTGCGACAATCGTTCACCATCGAGATGGTCGGCAAAGAGACCCTCGCCAATGCGATCGCGCTGAACTCGATGACCTTCAACATGGCGCGCATCGTCGGGCCTGCCGTGTCCGGAGTGCTCATCACCCTCGTCGGCACCGGCTGGGTCTTTCTCATCAATGCCGTGTCGTTCGCGGCGGTGTTCGGTGCCCTCGTCGCGATGAACGTCGGTCAGCTCTTCCGCGTCGAACCGGCCCCACGCGCCAAAGGGCAGGTGCGGGAGGGATTTCGGTACGTCTGGGGGCGCGGTGACCTACGAGTCCTGCTGGCCACGGTCTTCATGGTCTCGACGTTCGGCCTCAACTTTCCGCTGAGTCTGTCGGTGTTGGCGCGCAACACGTTCGGTAGCGGAGCAGACGCCTACGGTCTGCTCTCGACAACCCTGGCAGTGGGCACGTTGGCCGGAGCGACTCTGGCTGCGCGGCGGGCGAGCGCGCCGCGCCTGCGGCTGTTCATCGGTGCCGTCATCGCATTCGGAGCCTTCGAGCTGATCGTCGGATTGATGCCCAACTATCTGCTCGTGGCACTGTTGCTGATACCCACCGGTGCCCTGACACTGACGTTCACGACGTCGGCGATGAACATTCTGCAGATGTCGGTGCCGTCCGACATGCGCGGACGCGTGATGGGCATCTACATGCTGTGCTTCCTCGGCGGTACTCCGCTGGGCAGTCCGGTTCTCGGTTGGCTCGCCGACGCCCTGGATCCGCGGGCACCGTTGCTGTTCGGTGGGGCCATCTCTCTGGCGACCGGCCTCTTCGCGGCCGTGTATCTACTGCGGCACAACAATTTGCGGATCACCGTCGTACCGCCCGCCGACGGTCACCGGCTCCCCACCCTCGATACCGTCGCCGTGAGCACAAAGGTGTGACGGTGGGTCAGATCCAGCCGTGGCGTCGAGCGAGAGCGCAGGCCTCGTGTCGGTTGGCTGCACCCAGTTTCGCCGCCGCAGCGGAGAGGTAGTTGCGGGTGGTGCCGGGCGAAAGATGGGCCCGCCGTGCGATCTCCGCGATCGACGCGCCGTCGGCGGCGAACTCGAGCACATCGGCCTCGCGCGGAGTGAGCGGCGAGTCTCCGGCTCCGATGGCTTCCGCGGCCAGCGTGGGGTCGACGTAGCGCCCGCCGCCGTGCACGGTGCGCACCACCTCGGCCAGGGTCGCCGCCGAGGTGGTCTTCGGCAGAAATCCGCGCACTCCGGCTTCGAGCGCCTTCTTCAGATAGCCCGGCCTGCCGTGACTGGTGACGATGATCGACGCGCAGGTGGGCAGCATCTCGGCGATCTTCTGGGCCGTCTCGATGCCGTCGATCCCGCCCATCTGCAGGTCCAACACGGCGACATCGGGGGCGAGAGAGGCCGAGACGGTCAACGCTTTTTCGCCGGAGTCGGCCTGCCCGACGATCTCGATGTCGTCCTCGAGATCGAGCATGGTCGCAAGCGCCGAACGAATGAGATTCTCGTCGTCGGCCAGTAGAACTCGAATCATGATGTCGTCCTTGTCGGGTCGTTCCGCAGGCTCGACTCCTGCCTTGGGTTCTCGATCGGTAGCGCCGCGGTGAGGGTGAATTCCTCGGAGGTCTTCTCCGTGTTCAGGGTGCCTCCGACCGCGACCAATCGTTCCCGCAACCCGCTCAGTCCCGTGCCGTCGTCGCGGCCGGACGATGCACTGGGATGGTCGTTGGTCAGGCGAATGCTGTTGTCGGTCAGCTCGATCCGGCAATAAGTGGCAGCGGAGTGGCGCAGAATGTTCGTCACTCCCTCGCGGACCACCCAGGCGGCCGCCTCGGCCGCGCGCTCGGACAGAACCGATGTCTCGCCGACCAGTTCGGTGGAAATACCTGCGGCGGACAGCAGTGATCGAGCTCCGTCGAGTTCCGATGCCACATCGACCGATCGATAGCCGCGAACCAGCTTTCGGGCGTCGGCCATGGATTCCTGGGCCAGCAGGCGAACCTCGTCCATCTGGCCCGCCGCTCGATCGTCACCCCGGCGAGCCAGCGTCGCGGCGAGTTCGCTCTTGACGGCGATGGCAGAGAGTGCGCGCCCGACGACGTCGTGCAGATCTCGAGAGAATCGCAGACGCTCCTCGGCAACCGAGAGTGCGGCAGCAGCGTCGCGAGTGGCGTCGAGTTCGGTGACGATGCGCAGCAACCACGCCGACAGTTGCACGGTGAACGCCATGAAGGCGATGAAGATGCCGAGTATCAGAGTTTCCACTGCCGGGGTTCCCACAGCCGCCGCGATCACAGCAGCGGCCACAGCCGCCGCCAGGGACCATCGCAACGGAATCAGGGTCGCGACCGCAGTGGTGACGAGTACGGCGGCCCACAGTGCGTTGCTCGTGGTCCCGCCGGCAACCAGCACCACGGCGGCGACTGCCGTGATCGCCAACGGAATTCGTGGGCTGGCCGTCGACTCACCGCCGAGCGCGGGGGTGCGCTGCACCACCACAAAAGCGGCGGCGGCGCAGACAGCAGTCGCTGCCATCGACAGATAGTCGTCGTACTGCAGAGATGTCAGCATCGCTCCGACGGCAACACCGACGGTGATGAGCAGGAAGGACTGGCGGGTGTAGACGCGCACCTTGTCCACTGCACTGCTGTCGTTCCAGCCGTGCAGTGGATTGAGGTACTGGTGCAACTTCATGATCTCCAGCCTTGCAGACGGTCGACGAAAGGGTGTGATCTAGGACCGCGGTTCCCAGCGGAAGTGCGTGCGGGCGATCAGGAGGCTGCCGACGATCCACGCGAGCATCACCAGCAGCGGCATTCCGGCTTCGGTGAAGGTGGCAGCGAAGCCGATGGACGCGTCGCCGGGCGTGGTGGTGCCGAACCAGCCCAGGTTCAGCAGGTCCGACACGGCCGCCATCGGGGTCAGCTCGACGACTCGGCTCAGCGAATCCGGGAGAACGTCGCGCAGCATGGCCGAGCCGGCCATGGCGATCAGAATGACCGGCAGGCTGGTGATCTGGGCGGCCTCGGCGTTGCGAGTGAAGGCAGAGGTGATCAACGCCAGTGCGGCGAACAATGCGGCTCCGCCGAGGAGGGCCACGGCGACGAGCACTGCGTTGGTAGGAATGGGCCCACCGAAGGCCAGAACTACAGCTCCGACGATCAGGCCCAGTGCGACGGTGAGGACGAACGAGGGGACCGCCGGCCCCAGCAGAATCTGGATGTCCGAGCTTTCTCCGGTGCGAAGTCGCTTGAGCACCAACTCGTCTCGACGTGTGGCGTAGATCGAGAGCATGTTGTAGTAGACCATGAACACCAGCAGGAACAGGGCGAAGAACTCGAGCGCCGCTCCGACGCCCACGTCGGTCAATCCGTCGTCGCTGCGACTGCTGATGATCAGCATGACCAGCGGTAGTACGAGAGGTATGACGGACGCGTTGAACAGGAGTACTCGGTTGCGTCCGAGCAGTGTGAACTCTGCTCGTGACAGTGCGGTCATCGTGCTCATGCGCTCATCACCTTCGTGTGTGTGAAGTCGGGATTGTCGAATTCGTCTGCAATGGAAAGGAATACGGTTTCGAGTGATGCCGCGCGGGCGTCGAGTCCGTGCAGGGTCACCCCGTTGGTGCGGGCCCACACGAGCAGGTCGGTCAACGTGTGCTGTACCGAGGACGTCTGGATCGAGATGGTGTCTCCCGAGACGTCGATGGCGGTACCGGGCAGTGTCGGCAGCGCGGTACCGGGGGCCTGCAGTTCGATCTTCGCCGGATGGTCCGCGACCACCTCGTCGACCGTTCCACTGCGAACGACTGTGCCGCGGTGCATGATCGCGAGTCGATCGCACAGCGACTCGGCCTCGTCCAAGTAGTGCGTCGTCAACATGATCGTCACGCCGGAATTCTTCAGCTCTTGAATCAGCCGCCATGTGTTGCGGCGACTTTCGGGATCGAGACCGGTGGTGGGCTCGTCCAGGAACAGCACTCGAGGACGGCTGATGATGGCGCACGCCAGATCCAGTCTGCGTTGCTCGCCGCCCGAGAGAAACTTCACCCGGGTATCGGCGCGGTCGGCCAAGTCGACTCGCCCCAGCACCTCGTCCACCGGCAGTGGATTGCTGCACGTGCCCGCCCACATCCGCAGGCTCTCCGCGGTGGTCAGATCCTGGGGCAGGCCGCCTTTCTGCAGCATGATGCCCAGAGACGGTCGAACTTTGCGGCGATCGGACACCGGATCCATTCCCAGAATCCGTACCGTGCCTTCACTCGGCCGTGAAAGTCCCTGAATGACTTCGAGAGTGGACGTCTTGCCGGCACCGTTGGTGCCGAGCAGGCCGAACAGCTCACCCTCGGCGACCTTCAGATCGAGCGCCTTTACGGCCTCGAAAGCGTTCTTACCCGAGCCGTAGCGGCGAGTCATGCCATCGACTTCGATGATGGTCATGATTGCTTCTCCCAGTGGCGGAGTCCGATGACGAACCGCACGCCCATGAACGCGACGATGACGCCGAGTGCGACGAACGCCGGAAGTGATGCGCCGACGATCGCGAACAGCACGGCGATGATCGCGAGACTGATGACGATGACGACGATCTCACGCGCCATCGTCGGAGCCGGTCCGAGCTCCATCAGATCGGTGAACAGGTTTCCTTCGTCTGGTTGCTTCATGACTACGAGTCTGCTGCGCCCGAACCACCGAAAACAGTGCAGCGCATCATGACCTGAGGTGACACCGTCACGGTGTAGCCATGACAAAAGTCATGTGCTTTCCGACTGCTCCCTGTGTGCCAGGTATTCGGGTACTTTCAGCACGTGAATCGCACCGAGTCGGCGAGCTCCGACCGTCGTAGGCAGGTCCGCGTCATTCTGGCGGGTTCGGTGCCGAACCTCGTGCAGTGGTTCAACCTCTACCTCTACGCGACCTTCGCGCCGTATTTTCGGACCGAGTTCTTCGATCCGGCCTCGACCAATTCGCTCGTGTACGTCTACGGACTCTTCGCACTGACCTTCGTCGTCCGACCGCTCGGTTCGTGGCTGTTCGGCAGGCTCGCGGACGTGCGAGGCCGACAGTTCGCGCTCGTCGCTGCGGTCACGCTGATGTCGGCCGGATCGGTCGCTCTGGCGGTCACTCCCACCGTCCACGACATCGGCGCCTGGGCCGCGGTGATCCTCGCGGTCGTGAGCATCGTCCAAGGCATCGCCACCGGCGGCGAGTACGCGGCGGCGACGGTGCTGCTCTCCGAATCGGGCACGCGAGGGCATCGCGGATTCTTCGCCTCGTTCCAGGCCGCGACCATCGTCGGCGGCCTAGTGCTCGCACAGACGTGTCTACTCGTGCTCCTCGCGAGCACGGACCGCGCGGCAATCTCCGAATGGGGTTTTCGCCTCGCGTTCGCCGCGGGAGGTGCGGCGGGCCTCGCATCGCTGTGGTGGGCGCGTGGACTCGATCGCGCGCCCCGTGAACCGGGAGCACCCCGGGCGGACCGAGACGCCACGATGGGGGCGTTGTTTCGCGATCACCGGCGTCCTTTGGTGTGGGTGTTCTTGCTGACCGCGGGAGGGAGTGCGGCGTTCTACACCTACACGGTCACGGTTCCCTCGATCGTTCGCGAGACGTTCTTCGCTGCGGACGGCACCAGGGGAGAGCTCGTCGCGACCGGGCTCGTGCTCGCGGCCTTCGTGGTGTTGATGGTGCTGCAGCCGGTCGCCGGCGCACTGAGCGACCGCATCGGAAGAAAGCCCCTTCTCGTCGCGTTCGGGGCGCTGGGGATACCGGCGACCGGAGCACTGGTGCTGGCGACCACCCGGGTGACGTCTCCGCCTGCGGTCTTCGCCATCCTGGTGTGCGCGTTCCTCGTCCTCACGTGCTACCTGTCGGTGAACGGCATTGCCAAGGCCGAAGTGTTCCCCGCGCACATTCGTGCGTTGGGCGTCGGCTTCGGTTATGCCGTGGCGAACTCCCTCTTCGGAGGCACGGCACCGTTGATCTACCACGCCACGAGCAGCCACGGCAGTGTCGACTTCATCGTCTACCTGACGGTGCTGCTCGCGGTGACGCTGGGTGCCGCCCTCCGGATGCGAGGTGGCTCGGCCACCGCGCTGGATGCGCCGAACAGCCGGCTCTAGAAACCCCAACCCATGACGGCCGGGCGCGCTGTTCCGAACGTCAGATCCAGCGCATGCAGAGATTCCTCGTTGCGTGCGGTGAGGCGGTTGGCCGCGGCGAACAAGCGGGCTCGATGGGTGCCGAAGTAGATGCTCGCGAGCACGTCGATGTCGAGTTCGATGTCCGGTTCGGACTCCACCCGGGTGCAGGTCGCACGACCGTCGGTCACGGTCAGTGAGTAGGTGCCGCCCGCATCGAGGAAGGGATCCCGCACCGCGATGACCAGCGAGGTGTCGAGCGCGTAGGTACGCGCCTCGAGCGCTGCCTCGACGTGCATGATGCGGCCCCACAGTGCGTCGTGGTGAGCCGTGACTTTCGGTAGCCGATTGTTGGTCAGCAGGAACGGCAGTACTTCGTCTCGGGCCTGCCGTACCTCGATGGTGTCGACCAGGTCCACTCCGACGAGTATCTGCCACAACGCGGCGTACGCGTCGTCGGTCACCGCGATGAATTCCTCCACCACCACTCGGCTCGGGTTGCGTCCGCGTCGGTAGGCGACATAACCGTCGGGATGGACGATGAAGAACAGAGCCGTCAGTCCGCCGCGTCGGTTCTCGCGGTCGGCGAAGAATCGCTCCCAGCGGATCGGCGGCTTGGGCTGCGCGCCTGCGGTCTGCTGCTGCCACCGGTGGTAGATGTCGGGGAGCAGTCCGGCGGCCTCGGCCGACTCGATCAGCCGCACCCCGGTCGCCGGGGGAGCGTCCTTGCGGAACTGCGCGAATCGTCGGTCGATCGAGACGCTGATCTCCTCGGTCACCGGCCCGTAGCCGAAGCGTCCGTAGATCGTCGCCTCGCTGGCCGTGAGCAGGGAGAGGGGTGCGCCGGCGTCGTTCAGTGCGCGGTGCTGCTGGGTGAACATCGATCGCAGGATGCCGCGTCGACGATGCGTCGGTGCGACCGACACCCAGGAGACTCCGGACGCCTCGACCTGCGCACCACCGGGAACGGTGACCGACATCGGGAAGTGCATGGCCACACCCACCGGGGTCTCGCCGTCCCACGCCAGGTACACGTGCTCGGACTGGGTCAGGATCTGCGTCTCGGCCAGGTCCTCGGCGTTCTGGTGCTCGCCGAATGCGTGGGCGTCGAGCAGCGCGACGGCATCCCAGTCGTCGTCGGTGGCGGTGCGGATGGTGATCGATTCGTCGGTAGTCATCGCTCTTTACTTTTCCATACAGGAGTGGAGCCCGCGGAACGACCCGAAGAATCTGCCATACAGAAGGAGGCCTTCGCCGAGGGACTGCCAGAAATGCCGGGTGACAAGATGGGCACGTGGTGCATGTAATCGATATCGACGACCCATCGGACCCGCGACTGGACGATTTTCGCGATCTCAACTCCTCGGATCGGCGACCCGACCTGCCCGAGGGCAAGGGATTGGTGATCGCCGAGGGCGTGTTGGTCGCGCAGCGCCTGCTGACCTCGCGCTTCCCGATGATCAGCCTGCTGGGCGTGGATCGACGGCTCGACACCTTGCGCGACGATCTGGCAGATTCCGACGTCCCGTTCTATCGGACGTCGGCGGAGGTGATGGCCGAGGTCGTCGGATTCCATCTCAATCGCGGCGTGCTGGCAGCGGCGAACAGGCCACCGGCTCTCGATCTGGACGAGGTATTGGCCGACGCGAAGACGGTGGCGATCCTCGAGGGCGTCAACGACCACGAGAATCTCGGGTCGATGTTCCGCAACGCGGCCGGTCTCGGGGTGGATGCAGTGCTGTTCGGGGCCGCGTGCGCTGATCCGCTCTATCGACGGTCGGTGCGGGTATCGATGGGGCATGTGCTGCGGGTGCCGTTCGCCAAGGTGCCCGAGTGGCCGCGCGGTCTCGATCGCGTTCGCGCGCACGGTTTTCAGCTGATCTCGCTGACACCCAATCCGTCGGCGGTGTCGCTTGCGGCGGCGATGACGGGGGAGAAGGTGGCGTTGTTGCTCGGCGCGGAGGGACCGGGTCTGACCGAACATGCCATGCGTGCCACGGACATTCGCGCTCGTATCCCGATGGCACCCGGCACCGATTCACTCAATGTGGCGACGGCCGCTGCGATGGGGTTCTACGAACGTGTGCGCCTGACGTGAACGACCACGACCCGGGCGTCCGCTGGACCGGAATCCCGATCGCCGTGATCTCGGCGGCGCTGGTGAGTGTGGCACTGGCGGCTTTCGGTCTGGAACTGGCCAGAATTCACCCACTGCTGGCGATCGGCCTGAACATGATCGTCGTCGCGGGTGCGGCACCGACGGTCATGCGGTGGCTCGCGATACCGGTGTGGCGCTGGGCCGTGTACGGAGCCGGAATCGGTTCCATCCTGAGCTTCGTGGCACTGGCGGCGCTGGCGTTCTGACAGACGTCTTCTTCGTCGGTCCCTGACAGCGGGCACAGTTGCGCACTACCGGCGACGATCGGCGGAAACCCGTCGATCAGCGGTGGTTGCGTGCAACTGTGCCCACCCGAGCCACTATTTGCGCGAGAACCAACGCTTCTTCGGTCGCGGTGCCTGTTCCTCGGGGGCGTCGGGCATCGGTTCCTGTGCGCCACGGCCGTTCGAGCTTCGGCTCTGCTGGTTCGGTGGCGGTGGCTCCTGCCCCGGGACGTACATCGTGAAGCCGCAGACCGGCAGGGTGTTCGGATCGAATTCGTCCGCGTGTGGTGCGCCGGTGTAGCGGAATCCGAGCCACTCGGCGTTGGCGGCCTCGGCGAATTCCTGCGGGTGGAACGGAAGCGATTGCGGATCCGGCATCACTCCGGGTGGATAGATCAGCGGGTGCTCACCGGCCCAGAACGACCGCTCCCACACCAGTGGCAGGCCCGCGTCCTCGTAGATGTACACCGGAGTGGCGCTGAAGGATCGGCGGAATTCTCCGCGCTCCCAGTACGCGAACGCACCCCAGGCGTGTTGGGGATCCGAGGCGACGAGGTAGGTGTGCTCGGACGCCAGAGGGCGAGTGAAGGATTCGGGAAGCGTCGACGGTGTGGGCACCGCGAGATTGGATCCGCAGACCACGGTGACGCCCGGGTAGCAACCGATGAAGACGTGATCGTCGTCCACGCCTGCCGAGGTCGATATCGGGCCCTGTCCGAGGGGCACTGCCGTCAGGTGGGGGTACAGACGTCCGACGAGTGCGGTCGCAGCATTCCAGTCCGAGGTGTTGGCCTCTCGGAGTACAGAAATGGGATCCGGTGCGTCCACGTACCAGATCGTTGATGCTTTGGCCCCCACTACCGGCACCTCTCTCTCCGTTACTTCCTGGGAAGCCTACGGTGTGAGCGTCGGCGGTTCTGCACCGCGCGGCACATCGGTCACATCGGAACTCAGTTGTGGCCGCTGCTGCGAACTCCGAGCAGGACGTCCTCCCACGACGGCATGGCCGGCTTGCCGCGCTTGTCCTTGCCGCTGGTGTGACCGGCGGCAGGCTTGGGTGCGGGCCTGGGCTCCCTGGCCACCGGTTCGCGCGGCTGCTCGGGCTCGGGAGCAGGCGCATCGTCCACCTCGACCTCGATGGTCTCGGCGTCGATCTCGCTGTCGGCTGTGGTGCCGTAGTACTCGTCGAAGCTCTGCTGCGAGGTCTCGTCGTCGCCGAGGTCCTCGGAGGACGTGAGTGCGCGGACCGGTGCCAGACCGCGTAGTTGACGTCCGAAGTCGGGATCGATCAGTTCGTGTGCGGTGTCGTCGAGCGGCGCGATGGTGCCGCCGTGGCCGTCGGGAAGGAACTGCCAGTGCGCCTTGTTGGTGGTGCGGCCGGCCTGCCACTTCAGCTGTGCGACCCACTTGTTGTCCTCGTCGCGCCAGGCGTCCCACGTCGCGTCGTCGAGGTTGTGGCCGCGAGCGCGGAAAGCGAGGGTGACGATCTCGAGCAGGGTCTGCACGGCCGGGCCGTCGTGGCGCAGTGGATGACCGGACTGGGCCATCGACGCGGCCTGCGAGCGTTCGAGCAACACCGGGTGAGCGAACACCTCGACGCGGCTGATGGCCATTCCGGAGTCGGCGGCAACCTGTTCGATGGTCGCTCCGCTGCGAATACGGGCCTGAATTTCCTTCGGCCGAAGCAAGCTGTCCATTTCGATCTCAATCTGTCCTAGTCGAGCGATGTCGCCGCGTGAGGCCGCGCGGAGTTTGTCGTCGGCTGGAAGCCGGAATCTGTCGCCGGTCTTGGGATCTGCGCACACGACGAACTTTCCGTCGGCCTCGAGACCCACCACACGTAAGTCTCGCACCTTGACCTCCTCATCGCGCCGGCTCGCGATACCGTCGAATTCGAGCCTAGTTCACCTGCCGTATTCGGCGGGTGTTCGACACGCATCGCTTCTGCCGACGATCGTTTCCCTATCAGAGGGTAGACAGCTGCGGGCTCGGCTGCACCCATTCGGTCGATGTTCCATCAATTGCTTTGTGCGACAACGTCGATGCGTCCCTGCGAAGGTAGAGGGCACCCAGGCCGAGGCCGATGGTCAGGGCAATCGCGTGGCCGACGGCGGTGAAGGACGGGTCCGACACTCCACTGAAGGCGACGACGCCGATCCACAGGGCGGCCCAGCCCGCACGCCACGGCATCGGCAGATACCTGATCATCGATCCTGCGACCGCGGCTGCTGCGTAGCTGACGCCGACGTCGACGGCCATCGCCAACGAGTCCGCGAGCCAGTCGTTGTGAATGCCGATGAGCAGGCCCGTGGCCACCAATGCCGTCGCACCGAGGTGTCCGGCGCTGAAGGTCAGCAGAAAGCGTCGCCAGCCGGAGACCCACTCGGCGACGGCGAACAACAGGGCGACCGCGGCCAACCACAACCAGTTCACCCGTCCTTCGGTGAGAAAGACGCTCGTGACGAGGGTGGCGAGGTGGCCGTCGGTCAGATTGTGCAGATTGGTGCTCGCCGCGTGCAGTACGTGCCAGCGATCGTGCGGGCCGATCTGGCCCAGCGCGATAATTCCCGCTGCCGCGAGCGCGCAGTACACCAGAGTCACCCGAATCCGTAGCGCGAATGTCAGGAGCCTGTACATACGAGCGCTCCCTCCGCGGTCGTTACGCTTGCTTACTTGATAGCAAGTGTATGCCGCAAAGGGAGCGCTGTAGCTGTGAGCTTGCTGGTAATCAGCTCAGCGTGGACACGACCCAGTCGATGCTCTTGGTCAGTGCGGTGATGTCGTCCGGCTCGATGGCCGGGAACATACCGACACGCAGCTGGTTGCGGCCGAGCTTGCGGTACGGCTCGGTGTCGACGACGCCGTTGGCGCGCAGGATCTTGGCGACCTGAGCTGCGTCGACCTTCTCGTCGAAGTCGATGGTGCCGACGACCTGGCTGCGGTGATCCGGGTTCGTCACGAACGGCGTCGCGAATTCGCTCTTCTCGGCCCAGTCGTACAGGCGTGAGGACGAATCGGCGGTGCGCTTGGTGGCCCAATCGAGGCCGCCCTGTGAGTTGAGCCATTCGATCTGGTCGGCGAAGAGCAGCAGGGTCGCCACGGCCGGGGTGTTGTACGTCTGGTTCTTGCTGCTGTTGTCGACGGCGATCGGCAGCGACAGGAAGTCAGGGACCCACCGATCCGTGGCAGCGATCTCGCTGACGCGCTCGAGCGCGGCCGGGCTCATCAGCGCGATCCACAGGCCACCGTCGGCGGCGAAGCACTTCTGCGGAGCGAAGTAGTAGACGTCCGAGTCGGCGACGTTCACCGGCAGACCGCCTGCACCGGAGGTGGCGTCGATCGCGATGAGGGCGTTCTCGGAGCCGGCCGGACGGCTGACCGGGATGGCCACGCCCGTCGAGGTCTCGTTGTGCGCCCAACCGATGAGGTCGACGGAGGGGTCGGAGGTGGGCTCGGGCGCACTGCCCGGCTCGGCCTTGACGACGATCGGATCACCGATGAACGGGTTGTTCTTGGCCACCGAGGCGAACTTCGAGCTGAACTCGCCGTTGGTCAGGTGCAGCGACTTCTCGCGAATGAGGCCGAAGGCAGCAGCGTCCCAGAACGCGGTGGTGCCACCGTTGCCGAGGACGACCTCGTAGCCCTCGGGCAGCGAGAACAGATCCTTCAGGCCACTGCGCACGCGTCCGACGACGTCCTTGACGGGCTTCTGACGGTGGCTGGTGCCGAACACGGAAGCGCCGACGTCGACCAGGGACTGCAGCTGCTCGGGGCGAACCTTGGACGGGCCGCAACCGAAGCGTCCGTCGGCGGGCAGGAGATCGGCGGGAATGATCGGCAAATCGGCCATGGAGTAGCGCGTCCTAGCGTCGATGGAATATGGCCTCCACAGGCTAGTCGGGTGTCATGACACCGTCGACTACCGGATCAGGTCCCAGCCGTCGACGGACTCGGGGGTGCGGGGTTCGGGGCCGGTGTAGAGGGCGGCCGGTCGGACGAGCTTGCCCAGGCGCTTCTGTTCCAGGATGTGTGCGCACCAGCCCGCGGTACGTCCGCAGGTGAACATTGCGGGCATCAT
>NZ_JBEYIW010000030.1:0-44306 GCF_040636045.1 Rhodococcus sp. NPDC006774
CCTGCGCTTCTGCGAACTCGACGACTGACACATGCTCGACTGACAGACGATTCACTGCTCCCGCCCACGGATCGCTTGACATGTATAGGACCGTCGTGGGTGACTCTCGTCGTGGGAGTCCTCGCCGTCGTCGGAGTCGCTCTCACCATTCGTCAGCGCACCGTTGCCGACAAACGGGCCCAGGCCTGGCAGCGGATCGCCTGGTGCCTCGACCACACCGTCAGTGACAGTGATGACGAAGCGGAACTCGGCTGGGACGTCTTTGCGACGGTCACCGACTCCCCGCTCATCACCAGCACCGAACGCAAGGTGCTACTGGCCGTTGCGGGCCGGTCTGCACGTCGCGCACTGGCGCAACCGCGCGAAACCGAGGACACTGACGGCGAGAGCGAGCAGGAGGACCCGCGATGACCACCACCGACGAACGCAACATCAAAGCACCACGTCCAACGGTCGCCGCTGCCGCTGCCCGCGCGTACATCACCATGGCCGAACGCGATCATCAACCCGTCCCCGACTGGATTCGCGACGCTGCCGCCGGACGGCCCACCACTCCGCCGCCCGAATAGCGGGTCTACCGGCACGTGATCGCGGTCAGGCCGCACACGCTCGCAGCTCCGCCAAGGTAGAGGCAAAGATGCCCGTTGGGCCGTGCGATACGTCGCAGTACTCGCCGTCTCGCCAGAAGAACACCGAGCGTGACAGCGGGCTCGGTGTGTCACGTGAGAACACGTCCGCCAGTTCGGCGAGTGCGGCCGCTGCCGTGAGTGCGCTGTCGGCGTTGCGCGGCCGGTGAAAAATGAACTCGTAGGCATTGGGAACGACGAACACTACGCCGTACAGACATTCGCCGAGGTGTGCGGAGATCAGCGTGGACATATCGGCGACCTTCGACGCGAGGTAGATCGAATCGCCGCTGAGGACCTCGATGTCGATGCTGTTTCTGCTGAGAATTCGGCCGTCCTCGAACTTCAGCGCTGCGGTGTTCCTTCGGCCGGCTGCCCAGGCGGCGTTCAGGTCTCGGCCGACGAGATGCCGATCTGCCAGTGTCGCAGCGCGATTCGGAGAAGACAGGTTCAGCACCCGTCGCGGTGCGCCCGGCACGTCGAGTAGCGGGACGGAATACTCGTACTCGCGCTCACCCATGGCCGCCAGGGCAGACGGAGCGATGACGCGCTCGCGCAGCCTCGAGTGGAACTCGTCGTCCGACAGTCCGGTGATGAACGTGGGATCCGCCTCGCGCATCGTCTCGATCATGAGATCGACATGGCCGGCGATGATGCCGTCCCACGCCGATCGACTCACCCCGGAGCACCGGGCGAACACATTGTTCAGTGACATGCGAACGCCCGAGCCCACCGCCAAAGTCGTCGCGTCCTCGCGGTGAACCACCACCCCGCGCTTGCGAAATGCTTCGATCGTCTTCATCCGCACGATGGCGAATGTGGTCGCATGAACTGCGCCGTAGTCAGGTGAAGTATGAAATTTCATGACGTTGTCCCCCCGGTCGGTGTGTGCTCTCGAGGTGTTCGACGCGGCGGCTGCCACAATGGTTCCCATGTCGACTCACGCCTCCGCAACCGGTCTCTGCAACTTCGTCGACGTCTCGCCGTCTCCGTTCCATGTCTGCAACACGGTCTCGGTGCAACTCGAGGACGCCGGTTTCGTGCGCCTCGAGGAGACCGATGCCTGGCCGACGGAGCCGGGCCGCTACTACCTCGTTCGCGGCGGATCACTGGTCGCATGGAGTACCGAGAGCAGTAATTCGGGTCGTTCCGCAGGCTCCACTCCTGATGGCCCGTTCCGTATCGTCGGCGGACACACCGACAGCCCCAACCTTCGCGTGAAGCAACATCCCGATCTGCAATCCGCGGGCTGGCAGATGGTCGGCCTCGAACCGTACGGCGGTGCCTGGCTGAACTCCTGGCTCGATCGCGATCTGGGTATTTCCGGCCGGCTGAGTGTGCGCGACGGAAACGCGGTGCGCGAGGTACTGGTGAAGGTCGACGAGCCGATTCTGCGAGTTCCGCAGCTCGCGATCCACCTCTCCGAGGATCGCAAGGGCGTCACCCTGGACCCGCAGCGACACGTCAATGCCATTTGGGGCGTGGGCAATTCGCCACAATCGTTCATCGCATACGTCGCCGAGCGAGAAGGCGTCGACCCGCATTCGGTACTGGGTTGGGAGTTGATGACGCACGATCTCGCGCCCAGTGCCGTCGTCGGTGTCGAGTCGGAATTGGTCAGTGCGCCGCGTCTGGACAATCAGGGCACCTGCTACGCCGGGACCCAGGCTTTGCTTGCCGCAGTGGAGAATCCGACCGCTGTCACTCCGGTGCTGGCACTGTTCGACCACGAGGAAGTCGGCAGCATGTCCGATCGCGGCGCGTTCTCGGATCTGCTGAACACCGTGCTCGAGCGCATCGTGCTCGGACGCGGCGGTGGCCGTGAGGACTTCCTCCGCACGATGGCCGGATCCATCTGTGCCTCGGGCGATATGGCGCACGCGACGCATCCCAACTACCCGGACCGGCACGAGCCCGCGCATCGCATCGAACTCGGTGGGGGACCGGTGCTCAAGGTCAACCAGAACCTGCGTTACGCAACGGATTCCGCAGGTGCGGGTGCCTTCGCGCTGGCCTGCGATCAGGCCGGAGTTCCCTTGCAGCGCTACGTGCATCGCGCCGATCTGCCCTGCGGCTCGACCATCGGACCCATCACCGCGTCGCGCACCGGCCTGTCGACGGTGGACGTCGGAGCAGCGCAGCTGGCCATGCACTCGTCGCGAGAGTTGATGGGAGCCAGTGACGTGAAGTCCTACGCCGACGCGCTGGCGGCATTCCTCGCCCCTGCCTGAGTCCGATCGGCGATCGCAAACGCGCGCGCATTCGTCAGGTGCGCGTGGATTCGTGACCTGTGCGGGGGCGATTTCGCGCGCGTATGGCAAACGCGCGCGCGTTTGCGGGGCGGGGGTGTGGGCGGAGGCTGAATACCGCGGCGCGACACCGTTCCCCGTTCCCCGTTTCTCGTTCCGCGATCGCAAACGCGCGCGCATTCGTCAGGTGCGCGCGGATTCGTGACCCGTGCGGGGGCGATTTCGCGCGCGTATGGCAAACGCGCGCGCGTTTGCGGGGGCGGGGGTCGGGGTGAGCCAGTGACCCGGGATTCGTGAACCCCTAGATCGAAGACCCGAGCTCGGCTAGACCGGGCTCAATTGCAGGCATGCATCGGCCGCGAGCCAGAACAATTGTTCGCGCACTGTCGTGGCCTTGGTCCAGCCTCGGTGATCCCAGTCGGCGGCGAGGGAGTCACCCGCGTACAGCAGTTGCGCGAATCGCACGCCGCGGAATCGGGCGACGGCGCAGAAGGCCGAGGCTTCCATGTCGACCGTTCGGCAGCCTTCGTCGACGCGGCGGGAAACGCGGGCACGGGTCTCGCGGTAGAGGGCATCGGTCGTCCAGGAGCGACCGGTGACGAAGTCGACTCCGGCGGCGGTGAGCACCGACTGCAGCACGGCCACGCCGGCGGGATCGGCGTCCACGACCCGTCCGGGCGGCAGGTAGTGGAAGGAGGTGCCCTCATCGCGGACGGCGCTGTCGACCACCATCACGTGTCCCATGCCCAGGTCGTCGGACAGTGCCCCCGCACCGCCGACGGCCACGAACTGGGTGCATCCCATCGCGATGGCCTCTTCGAGAAACAGTGCGGCCAGCGGAGCGCCGACGCCGGGGTGGAAGACGGCAAGTTTCTCCCCGTTCCGTTCGATCTCGTAGACGGGGTGTTCGCCGTGCTCGGAGCGCATGATCGAGACGACTCTGGCGTCGCCCTTCGCGCAGATGCTGTCGATCACCTCGGAGAAGAAACAGACGACGGCCTTGGGTGGTACGTCGACTCCCTTGGCCACCATCGACGGGTCGATGACGCCCGTTTCGTCCAGATCGTTCTCGGTCAGCGCGATGTCCATCAGGTGATGTTCGCACGAACGAATCACAGCCCTGCACGACCGATGCCGTACATGTCGCACGGTCCCGATAGACTCTCCCTGGCATTTCGCTCCATCGAAGGGACCTATTCCTCGTGTCCGCTAGCTCTGTACCCACAGACACTGTCTCCAACGCCGTCGCCACCCCCGACGTAGCGCAGCCGTACAAGGAACTCGGACTCAAGGACGACGAATACGTCCGCATCAAGGAAATCCTCGGCCGTCGGCCCACCGACGCCGAGTTGGCGATGTATTCCGTCATGTGGAGCGAGCACTGCTCGTACAAGTCCTCGAAGGTGCACCTGAAGTACTTCGGTGAGACCACCACCGACGAGATGCGTAAGCCCATGCTCGCCGGTATCGGTGAGAACGCGGGCGTCGTCGACGTCGGCGACGGCTGGGCCGTCACGTTCAAGGTCGAGAGCCACAATCACCCGTCGTACGTCGAGCCCTACCAGGGTGCGGCAACGGGCGTCGGCGGCATCGTCCGCGACATCATGGCCATGGGCGCTCGCCCGATCGCCGTCATGGACCAGCTGCGATTCGGTGCTGCCGATGCACCCGACACGCGCCGCGTCCTGAGCGGCATCGTCGCAGGCGTCGGCGGCTACGGAAACTCGCTCGGCCTCCCGAACATCGGCGGCGAGACGGTGTTCGACGCCTCCTACGCCGGTAACCCTCTGCTGAACGCTCTGTGTGCCGGCGTCATGCGCGTCGAGGACATGCACCTCGCGTTCGCGTCGGGCCTGGGCAACAAGATCATTCTGTTCGGTGCACGCACCGGTCTCGACGGTATCGGCGGCGTGTCCGTACTCGCGTCGGAGACTTTCGACGGAGACGAGACCGGCGGGGGCCGTAAGAAGCTGCCGGCCGTGCAGGTCGGCGACCCGTTCACCGAGAAGGTGCTCATCGAAGCCTGCCTCGAGCTGTACTCCAACAAGCTCGTCGTCGGTATCCAGGACCTCGGCGGTGCCGGGTTGTCCTGTGCCACTTCGGAACTGGCGTCCGCGGGCAGTGGCGGCATGCACATCGAGCTGGAGAAGGTGCCGATGCGCGCCACCGGCATGACTCCCGCCGAGGTGCTGTCGAGCGAATCCCAGGAGCGCATGTGCGCGGTGGTCACTCCCGACAACGTCGATGCATTCATGGCCGTCTGCAAGAAGTGGGACGTTCTGGCCACGGTGATCGGTGAGGTCACCGACGGTGAGCACCTGCAGATCACCTGGCACGGCGACACCGTCGTCGACGTTCCGCCGAAGACCGTCGCGCACGAGGGCCCGGTGTACAACCGTCCCGTGCAGCGACCTGCCACCCAGGACGATCTGGTCGCGAACACCACGGCGTCGCTGAAGCGTCCGGAAACCGGTGACGAGCTGAAGGCGACGTTGCTGAAGATGATCGGCTCACCGCAGCTGTGCAGCCGACGCTTCATCACCGAGCAGTACGACCGCTACGTGCGCGGCAACACCGTCCTCGCCGAGAACGCCGACGCCGGCGTCATCCGCATCGACGAGAAGACCGGTCGCGGAATCGCTTTGGCCACCGACGCATCGGGTCGCTACACCGCACTCGACCCGTATCAGGGTGCGCAGCTCGCGTTGGCCGAGGCGTTCCGCAACGTCGCTGTCACCGGCTCGACCCCCAAGGCCGTCACCAACTGCCTGAACTTCGGCTCACCCGAGGATCCGGGCGTCATGTGGCAGTTCCAGCAGGCCGTGCGCGGCCTGGCCGACGGCTGCGTCACCCTCGGCATTCCCGTCACCGGTGGCAACGTCAGCTTCTACAACCAGACCGGTGCCGAGCCGATCCTGCCGACGCCCGTCGTCGGTGTTCTCGGCGTCATCGACGACGTGCATCGCCGCATCCCGACCGGTCTCGGCCTCGAACCCGGCGAGACGCTGATTCTGCTGGGCGACACCCACGACGAGTTCGACGGATCCATCTGGGCGCAGGTCGAGCACGATCACCTCGGCGGCGTTCCGCCCAAGGTCGATCTCGCTCGCGAGCAACTGCTCGCAGACATTCTGCTCTCCTCCTCGCGTGACGGACTGGTCTCGGCGGCACACGATCTGTCCGAGGGTGGTCTCGCGCAGGCCGTCGTCGAAGCCGCTCTGGCCGGTGAAACCGGTTGCCGCATCATCCTTCCCGAGGGTGCCGATCCGTTCGTGACGCTGTTCTCCGAGTCCTCGGGTCGCGTACTGGTCGCCGTTCCGCGCACGGAAGAAACTCGCTTCACCGGCATGTGCACCGCCCGCGGTCTGCCGTGGGCGCGCGTCGGCGTCGTCGACGAGAGCTCGGATTCGATCGAGGTCCAAGGGCAGTTCTCCGTCCCGATGACGGAGCTGCGCGAGACGTTCGAGAGCACTCTTCCCAGACTCTTCGGCTGACCGAGGTGGGGGGACGCACATCGGAGCAGCGCCGGGGTGAGGTCGACGCGACACTCGAGCAGGACCAGCATCATCGGTACCACCTGCCCTCGGTCGAGTTCTCCGTCCCCTCACCCGCCAAGCACCCGTTCGTCATGTGGGCCTGGGGCCTGCTGCGCCTCGACTTCACCGGAATCGCGTTCAGTGCGTTGTTCTTCTGCTGGTCGCTGACTCCGTCCCTGCTCCCTCGCGGATGGTTGTTCCAGGGCATCATCGGCGGTATCAACGCGGCCATCGGCTATGCGTTCGGCGTCGCGGTGGGTTGGGCCGTCACCCGTTGGTGGCTCTCGTCCCGATCGTGGTGGCCGTTGCCGCGCAAGGTCGAGCTGGCCGTCAAGGTCGCCGTACCCGTCCTGGCGATCGCGGCATCGATGATCATGCTGGCGATCTCGGCGGAATGGCAGCGTGAGCTGGCCGCACTGATGGACGCGGAGGGCACCACCACGACGGGGTACTTCCGCACCGGTGCGCTCAGTATTGCCATTGCGGCGCTGTTGATTTCGGTGTGGCGGGTGTTGCGTGACCTCGTTCGCCTGCTCGCCCGTCAGATCAACCGCATCGTCAAGATGCCACGCGAAGTGGCCAATGCGCTCGGGGTCGTCGTCCTCGTCGTGCTGTCCGTCGCGTTGGTCCAGGGCGTATTGCTGCGCGCGGTCTCCGAGGTCACCAATTCCGCGTTCAGTCTGCAGAACGACGAAACCCGGGACGGCGCAGAGCAACCCGTTGCCGACGAACGTTCCGGCAGCCCGAACTCGTTGGCTCCGTGGGACACCCTCGGGTTCGAGGGTCGCAACTTCGTCTCCAGCGGGCTGCGGGCCGACGAGATGGAGCGGGCCACGGGCCGTCCGAGCCTCGAGCCGATCAGGGCATACGCAGGCCTGGAAACCGCAGAGACCCAGGACGAGCGACTGAACATCGTGGTCGCAGAACTCGAACGCACCGGGGCATTCCAGCGAGCGGCTCTCGTGGTCGTCCCGACCACCGGAACCGGATGGGTCAATCCCACCGCCATCGAAGCCGAAGAGCTGATGTTCGACGGCGATGTCGCCACCGTCGCATCCCAGTACTCGTACCTGCCGAGTTGGATCTCCTTCATTGCGGAGGGGGACAAGGCCGCCCAGGCAGGCAGAGCGCTGATCGACAAGGTGCACGACCGATGGCTGCAGGAACCCGAGGCCACGCGCCCCAAGTTCTACGTCTACGGCGAGAGCCTCGGTACCCAGGCGGGGGAGGGCGCCTTCGACGGGTTGGCCGACATCAGGGCCACCGCCGACGGCGTGCTGTGGGTGGGGCCGCCGAACAACAACCGAATCTGGAGTCAGTTCGTCAGCCGTCGCGACCCGGGAAGCCCGGAGGTCCGGCCGGTCTACTCCGAAGGACTGACGGTCCGATTCGCCGACAACTCGTCGGGCATCCCGCCGGAGGATCAGCCCTGGTACGAGCCGCGAATCCTGTACGTGCAGCACGCGTCGGATCCGGTGGTGTGGTGGTCACCGGACCTGCTGTTCGAGCGCCCCGACTGGCTGTCCGAGCCACCGGGACCGGACCGGCTGCCGAGCATGCGCTGGTTCCCGGTCGTCACGTTCTGGCAGGTGGCCGCCGATCTGACCAATGCCGCAGGCGTCCCCGACGGGCACGGCCACAACTACGGAACCCTCGTGCTCGACGGCTGGGTGGCCGTCGCCGCGCCCGAGGGGTGGACCGAGCGCGACACCGAACGAGTTCGCGGCGTCATGGAGCAGTTCGCCGGCCGGGACGGTCCGGAGAAGTGAGAACCGCACTGACGGCCGGAGTGGAGCCTGCGGGACGACCCGTTCTGACCGGACTCGCGACGACGGCGTGGAGTACCTACCTCCTTCCCGCGCTCGGTCTCGACGCACGTCGGCGGGCGGTGGCCAACGCCTCGTTCGCCGTCGGTGTTGCTGCACTGTCCCGAACGAGCGCGGCGGAACTCGGTCTGCGCAACACTGCCGCCGGCCTGAAGTGGGGCGCTGCTGCGGCGGCGGTGCCGGTGCTCGGATCCGCCGTCGTGGCCGCAGTTCCCGCGTTGCGACGCCGGGTCCGGCCGTCCGAGGACGAACTGGCCGAGTGGGTCCTGTTTCGGATTCCGGTGGGGACCGTCGTCACCGAGGAGTTGCTCTTCCGCGGTGTGCTCGACGCCGCGTCCCCTGCTCTGTCGCCGATCTTCTTCGGACTCTGGCACATTCACCCCGCTCGTGCTGCGGGTGACACCGTGCTCGGAACGGTCGCGGCGACGGCGGCGGCCGGTGTGGTGTTCTCGTGGCTGCGAGCCCGCAGCGGGAGTGTGCTCGCCCCGGCGCTGCTGCATTACTTTCTCAACGCGAGCGGCGCCGTGCTGGCGCATCTGGCGTCCGTCGACGAAGAGAAGGGCTGATCGACCATGCCACCGCACAAGGAAGTCGGCCCCGCCGAGGTGCGCGACGCCGTTCTGGCCGTCGAGCAATGGATCAAGGGTGAGGCGGACAAGCCTGCGCGGGCTCAGATCGCCGCCGCGGTGCGCACCACGGCCAGAACTCTGGGCCAGAATGCGCCCGGATCCTCGGTGGAGGTGCGGGTGCCGCCGTTCGTCGCGGTGCAGTGCATCGTGGGGCCGCGACACACGCGGGGAACCCCGCCGAACGTGGTCGAAACCGATGCGCTGACGTGGCTGCAGGTGGTCACCGGAGTCCGCGATTTCGCCGAGGCTCTCGCCGACGGTTCGATCGATGCGTCGGGCAGCAGAGCAGCCGAAGTGGGTCGCTGGCTGCCACTGTTGTCCATCAGGTGATTCGCTCGAAATCGGACACGGGTTCACCTGCTGGGAATCTCCCGTACACACGATGCGTTGACTCCGGCCGTGTGCCCGTAGACTCGGGCACGGCCCCCCGCCCCGTACCCCCAAGGGAGCAATGCCCGTGACCAACGCCGATTTGTCGGTCGACAGTCCGAATCTTCTGGTAGGCAAACCGCTCGACGAACCGGAGAACGAGCCGCGCGAGGAGTGCGGAGTGTTCGGAGTATGGGCACCGGGCGAGGATGTGGCCAAGCTCTCTTATTACGGTCTCTATGCGCTGCAACACCGTGGTCAGGAGGCTGCAGGCATCGCAGTGTCCGACGGCTCCCAGGTGCTGGTGTTCAAGGATCTCGGTCTCGTCAGCCAGGTGTTCGACGAGCAGACACTCGGCGCGATGCCCGGGCACGTCGCCATCGGACACTGCCGCTACTCCACCAGTGGATCGGTCACGTGGGAGAACGCGCAGCCGATCTTCCGCACCACCACCGCCGGCACCGGGATTGCGCTCGGCCACAACGGAAATCTGGTGAACTTCGCCGAGCTCGCCACCAAGGCGCGCGACGCAGGGTTGATCAGCGACCGGCTGCAGGGCAACGGCACGTCGGATTCCGACGTGGTGACCGCGCTGCTGGCGCACAAGGCTGCCGACTGCACCATCGAGCAGGCGGCGATGGAACTGCTGCCGCTGCTCAAGGGTGCCTTCTGTCTGACGTTCATGGACGAGCACACCCTCTACGCCGCGCGTGACCCGCACGGTGTGCGCCCGCTGTGCCTCGGCCGCCTCGATCGCGGCTGGGTGGTTGCCAGTGAGACGGCGGCACTCGACATCGTCGGTGCCGCGTTCGTCCGCGACATCGAGCCGGGTGAACTGCTCGCGATCGACGCCGACGGTGTTCGGTCCTCGCGATTCGCAGCCCCCGAGCCCAAGGGCTGTGTGTTCGAGTACGTCTACCTCGCTCGGCCCGACAGCGTCATCGGTGGTCGTTCGGTGCACTCGACGCGAGTCGAGATCGGACGACGCCTCGCGAAGGAGCATCCGGCCGAGGGCGACCTGGTTATCCCCGTGCCCGAGAGTGGAACTCCCGCTGCGGTCGGTTTCGCGCAGGGCTCCGGCATCCCCTACGGCCAGGGCCTGATGAAGAACGCCTACGTGGGGCGCACGTTCATTCAGCCGTCGCAGACCATTCGCCAGCTCGGCATCCGGCTCAAGCTCAATCCTCTCAAAGAGGTCATTCGGGGCAAAAGGCTGGTGGTGGTGGACGATTCGATCGTTCGCGGCAACACTCAGCGCGCCCTGATCAGGATGCTGCGTGAGGCCGGTGCGCTGGAGATTCACGTGCGGATCGCGTCGCCACCGGTGCGCTGGCCCTGCTTCTACGGCATCGACTTCGCTTCTCCCGCAGAGCTGATCGCCAACGGTGTCGACTCCGAGGACGGGATTCTCGAGGGCGTTCGGCAGGCGATCGGAGCCGATTCGTTGGGATACATCTCCATCGACGGCATGATCGCTGCCTCCGAGCAGCCTGAATCGCGCTTGTGTGCAGCATGTTTCACCGGCAAGTACCCGATCGATCTGCCTGCCGACAATGCGCTCGGCAAGCACGTCCTCGAGGGTCTGCTGGCTTCGGCCGCCGGGCAGCCGGTGGACAACGACGCGAATGTGAGTGCTCTGAGTCGTCCGTGAGCTGGGCGTTCCCGCGAGGGAACAGCGGGGTTTTCTCAATGCCACATATTGGAAACAGTCCGTCGGTACTGTCCCGAGTTACATAGGACACACCGATTGGATAGAGGCTTTCAGATGACCCTGTCGCCCGACGACGGACGCATGCAGCGCTACAGCGCGGCATCGAAGACCGCTGGACCCATCAGGGCCGTGTGCAAGCACGGCAAGAAGACCGCTGCAGTGGCAGCACTGTCGGTACTCGCATTGACTGCGGCAGCCTGTGGCTCGGGCCGCACCGACGACGCCGGCGGTTCCGGCGACAGCGGCGGCGGCGAGACCATCACGGTCGGCACCACCGACCAGGTGACGTCACTGGACCCGGCCGGCTCGTACGACAACGGCTCGTTCATGGTGATGAACCAGACATATCCCTTCCTGATGAACTTCGCGCCCGGTAGCTCGGAGCTCGAGCCCGACGTCGCCGAGAGCTGCGACTTCGCCGAGCCGACCGTCTACACGTGCACGCTGAAGGACGACCTGAAGTTCGCGAACGGCAACCCGCTGACGAGCGAGAGCGTGAAGTTCTCCTTCGATCGAATCGTCGCCATCAACGATCCCAACGGGCCCGCATCGCTGCTGACGAACCTCGACAGCATCGCGACGCCGGACGAGAAGACCGTCGAGTTCACGCTGAAGGCAGCGAACGACCAGACGTTCCCGCAGATTCTGGCGACTCCGGCAGGCCCGATCGTCGATCAGACCGTGTTCCCGGCAGACTCCGTTCTCGACGACGACGCCATCGTGGCGGCAACGCCGTTCGCGGGCCCGTACTCCATCGCGAGCTACGCGAAGAACTCCCTCGTCAGCTTCACCGCGAACGGCGATTATCAGGGAATTCTCGGAGCCCCGAAGACGTCGTCGATCAACGTCAAGTACTACACCAGCTCCGACAACCTCAAGCTCGACGTGCAGAACAAGGCCATCGACGTCGCATGGCGCTCGCTGACCCCGACGGACGTCGAATCGCTCGGCAGCGTGGACGGTCTGACGGTGCACGAGGGACCGGGCGGTGAATCGCGCTACATGGTGTTCAACATGAACACGATGCCCGGCGACACCCCGGAGCAGAAGTTGGCCGTGCGCAAGGCAATTGCGGCCTCGGTCGATCGTCAGGCGCTGTCCGACGGCGTCTACAAGGGTACGTACACCCCGCTGTACTCCGTGGTCCCCACCGGTCTGGCCGGCGCGAACACCGCCTTCGGCGACGTCTACGGCACCACGCCCAATCGTGACGAGGCGGCCGGATTCCTCTCTGCCGCAGGCATCGCCACTCCCGTGCAGCTCAACCTGCAGTACAACCCGGACCACTACGGTTCGAGCTCGAGCGAGGAATACGCCGCGATCAAGAGCCAACTCGACGCGACGGGCCTGTTCAATGTCAACCTGCAGTCCACCGAGTGGAGCACGTACACCAAGGAACGCGTCGCCGACGCCTACCCGGTGTACCAGCTGGGCTGGTTCCCGGACTACCCCGATGCAGACAACTACCTGACGCCGTTCTTCGGGCCCGACAACTTCCTGCAGTCGCACTTCGAGAGCCCGGCCATCACCTCGCTGCTCGATCTCGAACGCACGACCGCCGACGAGAATGCTCGGATGCAGATCATCGGTCAGATTCAGACCGAGCTCGCGACGAACTTCCTGCCGACGCTTCCGTTGTTGGAGGGCAAGCAGATCGCCGTCGCCACCGACGAGATCAGCGGTGTGGACGAGACTCTCGACGCCTCGTTCAAGTTCCGTTTCGTCACTCTCGCCAAGAGCTGACGGCGTGCCCACTACCGACAGCACGACGGTAGAGGGCGAGAAGCAAGCACAGCAGGCGAGCGCGCCGTCACGGTACGGCGCGCTCGCCCGTTATCTCGGGGTCAGATTTCTGCTGATCATTCCGACCGCCTGGATTCTCGTCACCGTCGTGTTCTTTCTCATGCGGGTGATCGGTGATCCGATCACCGCGGCCCTCGGTGGCCGCCTGCCCGCCGAACAGATCGCTCAGCGCAAGGCCGAGGCCGGGTACGACCGGCCGATCCTGACGCAGTACTGGGAGTACCTGACCGGATTGCTGCGCGGCGATTTCGGCCGCTCGGCCACCGACAATCGCGCGATCAGTGATGTTCTGCTCGTCAACGGCGCTGCCACACTGGAATTGGCGTTCTGGGCACTGCTGGTCGCCTTCGCCGTCGGCATCCCGCTCGGCTTCTTCGCCGCCACCCATCGGGACCGATTCGGCGACGCCTCGCTGCGGATCTTCGCGATCCTGGCGTACGCGGCTCCGGTGTTCTTCGTCGGCATGCTGCTCAAGTTGCTGTTCGCGGTCAAGCTCGGCTGGCTGCCGGTGGCGGGACGAGCGAGCACCAACGTGGAACTGGCACTGCAGAACGTCTCGCCCAAGACCAACATTCTCATCGTCGATTCGTTCCTGTACGGCGAGCCGAGCTACATCGTGGACGTGCTCGAGCATGCGGTACTTCCCGCTCTCGCCCTGGGTCTGCTGACGGCCGGAGTGTTCCTGCGACTGGTGCGCGTCAACCTGATTCAGACCCTGCAGGCACCCTTCGTCGACGCCGCGCGTGCTCGCGGATTGAGCGAGGGCACGGTGACGCGACGGCATGCGTTCCGCAACGCCATGATTCCCATCGTCACCGTCATCGGTCTGCAGATCGCCGTACTGCTCGGCGGCGCGGTGCTGACCGAGACGACCTTCGAGTGGCAGGGCCTGGGCTACGAACTCGCCCGATACCTGCAGGCTCGCGATTTCGTTGCGGTGCAGGGCATCGTGACGTTCCTGGCCGTGGTGGTCGCCGTCGTCAGCTTCGTCACCGACGCGATCGTCGCACTCATCGACCCGAGAGTGAGGTTCTGATGAGCACCGAAGTCGTGCTGTCCGACGTTCCTCCGACCCGCCCGCACCGTCGGGGTTTTCCCGGCGTCGCGTTCGTCAAGTCCACGTCGGGCTTGCAACGCGTCACCCTGATCGTCGGGTTGGCCCTGATGGTGGGGTTCGTGATCGCGGCAGTGTTCGCTCCGCTTCTCGCGCCGTACGGGTTCTCGCAGACCAGCGATGCCGGGCAGGATTTCGCCCGCCAGGCAGCCCCGTCCGCGCAGCATTGGTTCGGCACCTCGGTCCGCGGCGAGGACGTGTTCTCGCGCGTGATCTACGGTGCGAGAACAGCATTGATGGTGATCGCGTCGTCGTTGATTCTCTCGCTCATCATCGGCGTTCCGCTCGGCCTCGCCTCGGGCTACATCGGCCGTTGGTTCGACCGCGTGCTCGTGCTGTTCATGGACGCGATGTACGCGTTTCCATCGCTGCTCCTCGCGGTCGTCATCTCGATCGTCGTCGCAGGCGGACAGTCGTCCAGTTTCGGCGGTATCGCGTCCGCGGCAATCGCCATCACGGCGATCTTCGTGCCGCAGTACTTCCGCGTGGTACGCAACGCCACGGTGGCGGTCAAGACCGAACCGTACGTCGACGCCGCACGGGTCACCGGGGCCGGAACTCCGCGAATCCTGTTCCGCCACATCCTCGCCAACGTGGTGCAGACGCTGCCGGTCATCATCACCCTCAACGGTGCCGAGGCCATCCTGACCCTCGCCGGACTCGGATTCCTCGGATTCGGCATCGAGCCCACCTCCGCCTCGGAGTGGGGATACGACATCAACAAGGCGCTGCCCGATATCTCCAACGGCATCTGGTGGACGTCGGTGTTCCCCGGCCTGGGCATCGTGCTCGTTGTGCTCGGCCTGACCATGGTGGGCGAAAGTGCAAGCGAGACACTCAATCCGCTGCTGCGCACCCGCAAGAAGTTCAAGAAGGCGGTGAAGGTATGACATCGAGCGTTGCAACTCCACGCGAGTCGGCACTGTCGGTGAAGTCGTTGTCCGTCACGTTCCTCACCGATGCCGGCGAGGTCGATGCCGTCACCGAGGTCTCGTTCGAGGTGTATCCCGGTGAAGTCCTGGCCGTGGTGGGCGAGTCCGGATCGGGTAAATCCGTCAGCGTCAGATCCGCCATCGGACTGCTACCCGACACCGCACGCGTGGAGGGCCACGTGGTGCTCGGTGGCCAGGACGTGACGAGGCTGAGCAACAAGGCGTGGGCGCAGTTGCGCGGCAACAAGATTTCGATGGTGTTCCAGGAGCCGGGCAGCGCCCTCGATCCGCTCTTCACCATCGGGTATCAGATCGTCGAAGCGCTGCGGGCGCACTCGGGCAGTGATGGCAAGCGGATGTCCGCGAAGGATGCCAAGACGCGGGCCGTCGAACTGTTGACGATGGTGGGTCTGCCCAACCCCGAGCAGCGCTTCTCGTACTACCCGCACGAGCTCTCGGGTGGGCAGAAGCAACGCGTCATGATCGCGATCGCCATCTCGTGCGAGGCGAAAGTCATCATCGCCGACGAGCCGACCACGGCCCTCGACGTCACGGTGCAGGCCGAAATCCTGGAGCTGCTCCGCGATCTCAAGGACCGGCTCGGCTGCGCCGTCGTGCTCATCACCCACAGCATGGGCGTCGTCGCCGATCTGGCGGACCGCGTCGTCGTCATGCAGAACGGTCGCGTCGTCGAGGAAGCTCCGGTGGCGCAGCTCTTCGACGCACCCGCGGACGACTACACCAAGAAGCTGCTGGCCGCGGTGCCCACTCTCGCCGCCGTGGAGTCCGACAAGACCGTCGACACCTCGGGCGAACCGGTACTCGACGTCTCACGTCTGGTGGTGCAGTTCTCCGGCGGCGTCGGCTCGCCCGCCTTCCGGGCGGTCGACGACGTCTCGCTGACCATCCACCGCGGCGAAACCCTCGGTTTGGTGGGCGAATCCGGCTCGGGCAAGTCCACGATCGGCAGATGCGTCGCAGCACTGCAGAAGCCGACCAGCGGCAGCGTGACGGTGATGGGGCAGAACATCGCGGGGGTGAGCGAACGCAAGCTCAAGCCGCTGCGCAAGCGATTCGGGTTCGTCTTCCAGGACCCGTCGGCCTCACTGAACCCCCGGCTGACCGTTGGACAGTGCATCGCCGAGCCGATGATCGTGCACAAGTACGGCTCCAAGGACGCGATCGCCGCGAGGACGACCGAACTGCTCGACGCCGTGCAACTGCCGTCGGGCACCGACAAGCGCTACCCACACGAGCTCTCGGGTGGGCAGCGGCAACGCGTCAGCCTGGCGCGGGCACTGGTGCTGGGACCCGATCTGGTGGTCGCGGACGAGCCGACCAGCGCACTGGACGTCTCGGTGCAGGCAGCCGTGCTCGACCTGTTCGAGGCACTGCAGCAGGAGTTCGGCTTCGCGTGCCTGTTCATCAGCCACGACCTCGCCGTGGTCGACCGTGTTGCGCATCGCGTGGTGGTGCTGCGCAACGGGGCGATCGTGGAAGAGGGGACACCGTGGAAGATCCTGAGATCGCCGGAGGCGGACTACACCAAGAAGCTGTTGGCGGCGATCCCGGGAAAGCGGCTGCACACGTGAATTCTTCTCGCCACCGGGCACTCCGGTACCGTTAGGGCGCTATCTGCGCCGCTATGGGCGCTGACATGATCGAGTACACAGGCTGGAGCCGAATGACCGAGGAATCCCAACCCACGAGCGCAACTCACTCGGGCGGTGCCTCCTACGCGGCGGCCGGGGTCGACATCGCCGCAGGAGATCGAGCAGTGCAACTGTTCGCGCCGCTCGCCAAGAAGGCCAGCAGGCCCGAGGTCATGGGCGGTCTCGGTGGTTTCGCCGGTCTCTTCGCGCTCAAGGGCGACTACCGCGAGCCCGTCCTGGCCGCCTCGACCGACGGCGTCGGCACCAAGGTGGCCGTGGCACAGGCCCTCGGCAAGCACGACACCCTCGGCCTGGACCTGGTCGCCATGGTCGTCGACGATCTCGTCGTCTGTGGTGCCGAGCCGCTGTTCCTGCAGGATTACATCGCCGTGGGCCGTGTGGTTCCCGAGCAGGTCGCCGAGCTGGTCAAGGGCATCGCAGAAGGCTGCATCATCGCCGGCTGCGCACTGCTCGGCGGCGAGACGGCCGAGCACCCGGGTCTGATGGCCGACGGCGATTACGACCTCTCGGCCACCGGCATCGGCGTCGTCGAGGCGGATTCGATCCTCGGACCCGAGCGGGTGCGTCCCGGTGACGTCGTCATCGGCATGGGATCGTCGGGCCTGCACTCCAACGGCTACTCCCTCGCTCGCAAGGTGCTGCTCGAGATCAACCACATGGACCTCGGCGGACACGTCGAGGAGTTCGGCCGCACTCTCGGTGAGGAACTGCTCGAACCCACCAAGATCTACGCCAAGGACTGCCTCGCGCTCGCTGCGGAGACCGACGTCCGCACCTTCTGCCACGTGACCGGCGGCGGACTGGCGAACAACCTGTCACGGGTCATGCCCGAGGGACTGGTCGCCGAACTCGACCGCACCACGTGGAGCCCGGCTCCGATCTTCTCGCTGATCGCTCAGCGCGGACGCGTCGAGCGGGCCGAGATGGAGCAGACGTTCAACATGGGTGTCGGCATGGTCGCCATCGTGGCACCCGAGGACGTCGACCGAGCACTCGCTGTGCTGACCGCACGCCACATAGACTGCTGGACGCTGGGCACGGTGAAGAAGGCGACCGGTAAGGATGTCGCCGACGAGCGTGCGCTGTTGCTGGGTAACCACCCGAGGTTCTGATCGCGCGAGCACCGGGCAAACAAGTGAGGGGGAGCCGCACCGCGGCTCCCCCTCAGTCGTTCAGTGCACAGTACTAGCGTCGCCAGTCCTCGTACTCGTCTTCCTCGACTCGGGAATGCACATCCGAGTCAGAGTGGATGCCACGATGGGAGTTGGACGAACCACCGGAGAGTTCCTTCTGCAGACTCTCCAAGTCCGTTGTCGGCGAGCTGTACTTGAGCTCACGAGCGACCTTTGTCTGCTTTGCCTTAGCCCTGCCTCGGCCCATGGCGGTGCCCCCTCGCGGACTTGCGGGGCGGCCTGGGGAAATTTGGCGGCCCCGTTAGAGTTGGTATTTCTTCCTGGCACACACTCTAGCGCGCGAATCGCCGCGATGCGCATACGGCACCACGTGT
Source organism: Rhodococcus sp. NPDC006774 (assembly GCF_040636045.1). Taxonomy (NCBI): domain Bacteria; kingdom Bacillati; phylum Actinomycetota; class Actinomycetes; order Mycobacteriales; family Nocardiaceae; genus Rhodococcus; species Rhodococcus sp. NPDC006774. The sequence goes on from NZ_JBEYIW010000030.1 coordinate 17,976, forward strand.
CGGTGGCGGGCGCACCGGCGCGACACGCCCGGGGTAGGGGCCGGCGCTGCCTGTACCTGCAGATATCCGTGCACAGGCAAACTATCTTCGTTCCACGACACGAGAACTACGTGCTGCGCGTCATGGGGACCGGAGCTCGTCGGGGTCAGTTGCGCGAGGATTTCAGCGCTGCCGCCGCATCGCGGTAGACCTTGGGCGCCAATCCCGGCGCGTCCAGCAGAGTCTGCATCGCAGCTGTGTCCCTCCCCTCGAAGAGCATCCGCACCGTCACCCCGTGCTCGGGGACCGACATCACAGTCACGGCGTCCCCGGCGCCGAAGACCCCGGGTTCGAGAACACGGAAGTACGCACCCACATCACCGCGCGCGGTGAATCGACGGATCCACCCGGGCTCGGCCATCCACCGCGCGAACGTGCCGCAGGGCTTGCGAGCGATCGTCACCTCCAACTCCACACTGCCCACTCGCCACCGCGTACCGATCACCGCGTCGGTCACCGGTACGCCGGTGGTACGGAGGTTCTCGCCGAACCGTCCGGGAGGAACGGGTGTCCCCAGCTGATCGGCCCAGTACCGCGCTTCGTTCTCGTCGTAGGCGTAGACGGCCTGATCGAGTCCGCCGTGGAACTTCGTGTCCCGGCAGTGATCGCCGCCGACGCCGAGCTCGTGTACGTCCACCGGCCCGTCGACAGGTCGCTTGTCGATGCCGCTGTCGACCACCGCGCGGCGTCCGAACGGAACATCGGCGTGCACGACGCAGACAGCGAGAACTGTGCCGGTCACCGGCCGCGCAGGCGGTCCACCGCAGCGCGACCGGCCTGGACGTCGTCGTACGACGGGATCGAATCAGGATCGATCGACGCCGCACACGGACCTGCCTCCAGGGCGGTGTCCACCGGAATGGATCTCTTGACCAGCGCCAGAGCGATGGGCCCGAGCTCGAAGTGATCGATGACGGTGCCCAGACGCCCCACGGACCGTCCGCCCGCGGTCACCGCGTCACCCGTGTTGGGTCGACCGTCCGCGGAACCGTCGAGATGCAGCAGCACCAGATGCCGGGGCGGGCGACCGAGATTGTGTACGCGCGAGACCGTCTCCTGCCCGCGGTAGCAGCCCTTCTCTAGATGCACCGCGCCGAACTCGGCGGCGCTGCCGATCCAGCGAACCTCGTGCGGAATGGTCTTCTCGTCGGTGTCCACGCCCACTCGCGGACGCAGCGATTCCACCCGCAACGCGTCGAACGCCCAGGTTCCGGCCGGGGTGGCACCGGCGTCACGCAGTCGGAGAAACCAATCGGTCGAGTTCGCGCGGGGGATCATCACGTCGTACGAATTCTTGCCCGGCCAGGGCATCCGCCGAACGAAACCGCCGCCGTCGATCGGCGACGCCCCGTAGATCTCGCCGGGAGCGGGCAGGCCGGCCTTCGCGAGCACCGCCGCCGCGTCGGATCCGAGCACGGTGAGCACGGCGAGTTCGTCGGCCTGGCGGGGTTCGGCCTTGGCCCAGAACACCATCTTCTGCAGGAACGACAGCAGACCGGGTCCGGCTGCACGTTCGGTGTCGATGTACGTCACGCCGTCGATATCGGTCTGGACGAAGTGATGCTCGATTCGGCCGTTGACGTCCAGGCTCAGGTTCTCGGCGGAGCTGCCGTCGGGCAGGTTCGAGACGAGTTGGCTCGAGATCGTGTTCAGCCAGCTCAGGCGTTCGTCTCCGCTGATGGCCAGGACGAACCGGTGCGACCGATCGATGACGGCAGCTGCGGTCGCGGCGTCCCGCTGCTCGCCGAACGGATTGCCGTAGTGCCAGGCCACCCCGGCGTCGACGCTGTCGTCCGGGGACGGTACTGCGTTGGGAAGAGTGAGAAGAGGACTCGGGCTGATCGTCACGGAATCGGACACCACCCCATAGTAGGAGCCCGTCGGCGCAGCAACTCGGCGACCGGTCCCTTTACACCCTCGAAACGACGACGACACGGCGCTGCGACGACACGGACCTAGCGTTTCGATCCATGAAGAAACTGGCGCATCCGGCCGCGCAGATCGGCCTCGCGGCGATCGGCGGCATCGTGTTCGGGTTGGTGGTCGGCGAGTGGGCCGCGAACCTGAAGTTCATCGGCGATCTGTTCATCCGACTGATCCAGATGTCGATCGTTCCGCTGGTGATGGCCTCGGTCATCGTCGCAACCGGATCGATGGCAGGGGCGGGAACCGGCAAGATCGCGTTTCGCACCTTCAAGTGGATGATCGGGTTCTCGATCGTCGCTGCGGTGCTGGCCTGGGTACTGAGCAGCATCATTCGGCCGGGTGCGGGCATGGTGTTCACCCAGCAGCTCGATCCGTCGCTCGAGGAGTCGGCGAGCGAGGCACTCGGCTGGCAGGACACGCTGCTCAACTTCGTCAGCACCAACGTGTTCGACGCCATGTCCACGGCGACGATGGTGCCGATCATCGTCTTCTCGCTGCTCTTCGGCATCGCGCTGCGCAGTCACATCACCAAGACCGGCAACACTCAGGTGCTCTCGTTCATGGACCAGATTCAGCAGATCGTCCTGACGATGATCCGGCTCGTCATGGTCATCGCCCCGGTCGGTGTGTTCTGCCTGCTCGCCGCCCTCGCCGGAGACGTCGGCTTCTCCGTGGTGTCCACCGCGCTGAGCTACCTCGGGACGACGCTGCTCGGGGTGTTGATTCTGTTCGCGCTCTTCGTCGTGGTCGTGACGATGCGGACCCGATTGAACCCGTGGAAGCTGCCCAGCAAACTCACCGAGCAGACGGCCGTCGCGGTGACGACCACGAGCTCGGCCGTCACGTTCCCGACGGTGCTGCGCAACACGGTCGAGAAGGTGGGCGTCAGTCAGAAGGTCGCCAACTTCACGCTGTCGATCGGGTTGACGATGGGCTCCTACGGTGCCGTTCTCAACTACATGATCGTGGTGATGTTCCTCGCGCAGGCGGGCGACATCGACCTCACTCTCGGGCAGATCGTATTGGGCATGGGCCTGGCGGTTCTGCTCAACATGGGCACCATCACCGTGCCCGGCGGATTCCCCGTCGTCGCGATGTTCCTCGCGACCTCGCTCGACCTTCCCTTCGAGGCCGTCGGCCTGCTGATCGCCGTGGACTGGTTCGCCGGAATCTTCCGCACCTTCCTCAACGTCAACGGAGACACGTTCGTCGCGATGCTCGTCGCCAACGCCGACGACGAGATCGACCGCGAGGTGTACAACGGCACCAAGGTCGTCGTCGCGGAGGATCTCGACCTCGACGAGTACGCCGACGCGATGGCGACGGCCGACCGAGCGGATTGATCGAACGCGTCCGCCCCCATCTAGGGTGGCGGGCATGTCGGAGTCGGTAGTGGTGACGTTGGACGGCCGAGTGCACGACGCGAATCGGCCGTTGCTGTTCGCCGACGACCTGGCCGCGGTGCGCGGGGACGGGGTGTTCGAGACGCTGCTCGTGCGCGGCGGCGCGGCCTGTGCGGTCGAGTTGCACCTGGCCCGGTTGGTGGCGTCGGCGAGGGCACTGGACCTGCCGGTTCCCGATCTCGAGCAGTGGCGCACTGTGATCGAACAGTCCGTCGGTCTGTGGGCGCGAGAGTCCGAGGACGAGGGTGTGCTTCGGCTGGTCCTCAGTCGCGGACGCGAGGGCGGTGGTGACCCCACCGCGTACGTGACGGTGGGACCGCTGCCCGAGCGGGTGCGGGCCGCGCGAGCCGACGGGGTGTCGGTGATCACGCTCGATCGCGGCTACTCGGTGGACTTCTCGTCGGGAGCGCCGTGGCAGCTCGCCGGGGCCAAGACGTTGTCGTATGCGACCAACATGGCCGCGCTGCGGCACGCCGCCGCTCAGGGCGTCGACGATGTGATCTATCTCAGCAGTGAGGGTCGGGTACTCGAAGGTCCGCGCTCGACGGTGGTGCTCGCGCGCGGTAAGACTCTCGTCACACCGTCGGTGGAACAGGGCATCCTGGCCGGAACCACGGTCGCCGGGTTGTTCTCCGTGGCCGAGTCTGCCGGTTGGACGTGCGAGCACGGGAACCTGTATCCGGCGGATCTCATTGCAGCAGATGGTGTTTGGCTGGTCTCGAGCGTCACTCTCGCGGCTCGGGTGACGGAGATGAACGGCGTTCCCCTCGGCACTCAGAGGCGTGCCGACGATGTTCGATCGATGGTCGATACCGCCGTGGAGACGGTCGAAACTCGATAGGAGCCGAACGACCCTGCCGAAAGACTCTTCCCTACTACTACTCGTAGTAGTACATTCGAGTTTGTCGCGGGCCAACGCCCTGACCTGCGGTGTTGCCCGTCACAGCTCGGGTGTGAGAGTTCGGAGTATCGATGGACGCGTTGGATGTCTCGCGGTGGCAGTTCGGTATCACCACCGTTTACCACTTCATTCTCGTACCTCTCACGATCGGCCTCGCGCCGATGGTGGCCGCCATGCAGACCATGTGGGTGATCACCGGCAAGGACTCCTGGTATCGACTGACCAAGTTCTTCGGCAAGCTGTTCCTCATCAACTTCGCCCTCGGCGTCGCCACCGGAATCGTCCAGGAGTTCCAGTTCGGCATGAACTGGAGCGAATACTCCCGCTTCGTCGGTGACGTGTTCGGCGCTCCTCTTGCACTCGAAGGCCTCGTTGCCTTCTTCCTCGAGTCCACGTTCCTCGGACTGTGGATATTCGGTTGGAGCAGACTTCCGAAACTGGTTCACCTGGCCACGATCTGGCTCGTCGCCATCGGCGTCAACGCCTCGGCCTTCTTCATCATCGCGGCCAATTCCTGGATGCAGCATCCCGTGGGCGCGATCTACAACGAAGAGACCGGGCGCGCCGAGCTGACCGACATCTGGGCACTGCTCACCAACAGCACAGCGCTGGCGGCATTTCCCCACGCCGTCGCCGGAGCGTTCCTCACCGCTGCCACCTTCGTGGCCGGAATCTCCGGTTGGTGGATGGTCCGTGAGGCCCGTAAGAACAAGGCCGGGGTCGATCCGCAGGCTCCACTCCAGGAGAGCAACTCGCGCAGCATGTTTCGCCCTGCTGCCCGCATGTCCTTCGTCATCATGATCGTCGCCGGTGGCGCACTGGCCATCACCGGAGACATCCAGGGCAAGCTCATGTTCGAGCAGCAGCCGATGAAGATGGCCTCGGCGGAATCGCTGTGCGACACCGAGACCGGAGCCAGTTTCTCGCTCCTGACCGTCGGAACACACAACAACTGCGAGTCCGTGGTGCACCTCATCTCGATCCCCGGCCTCACCTCGTTCCTGGCGGAGAACGACTTCGGTGCCACCGTGCAGGGCGTCAACCAACTGCAGGAGCAGTACGAGCAGCAGTTCGGGCCGGGTAACTACAAGCCGAACCTGTTCGTCACCTACTGGGCATTCCGGATGATGATCGGACTGGCCGCCGGATCCGCTCTGCTGGCACTGGCCGGCCTGTGGGTCACCCGCGGCGGCCGAGTACCCGACCAGAAGTGGTTCTCGTGGCTGAGCCTCGCGGCCATCCCGACTCCGTTCCTGGCCAACAGCGCCGGCTGGATCTTCACCGAAATGGGCAGGCAGCCATGGGTTGTCGCACCCAACCTGTCCGGCGTCGACCAGATCAGGCTCACCGTCGACCAGGGAGTGTCCGACCATCCCGTCGGCCTCGTCCTCGCCTCGCTGGTGACGTTCACACTGCTGTACGCCGCTCTCGGCGGTGTCTGGTTCTTCCTCCTTCGCCGCTATGTCATCGAAGGACCTCTCGACCACGACGCGCAGCCGCACGTCGATCCACCGGAATCGGAAGACGAAGAGCCCAAACAGCTCTCGTTCGCGTACTAGGGGAACAACCATGTCACTGCCCGAATTCTGGTTCTTCGTCATCGCCTTCTTCTTCGTCGGCTACTTCGTGCTCGAAGGCTTCGACTTCGGCGTCGGCATGCTCATGCCCATCCTGGGTAGGCATCCCGACGCTGTCACGGGGGAGAAGCGCAGGCGTGCCGTCCTGAACACGATCGGCCCGGTCTGGGACGGCAACGAGGTGTGGCTCATCACCGCGGGCGGCGCGCTGTTCGCGGCCTTCCCGGAGTGGTACGCCACGTTGTTCTCCGGCTTCTACCTCCCGCTGCTGCTGATCCTGGTGGCCCTGATCCTGCGTATCTGCGCCATCGAATGGCGCGGAAAGATCGACGACCCGGTATGGCGTCGACGCTGCGACATCGGCATCGGCATCGGGTCCTGGGTTCCAGCGGTGCTGTGGGGCGTCGCGTTCGCCAACATCGTGCGCGGCGTCGCGATCGACGAGAACAAGAAGGTCACCGCAGGCTTCTTCGACCTGCTCAACCCCTACGCCCTGCTCGGCGGTGCCACCATGGCGCTGGTGTTCGCCCTGCACGGCGCCGTGTTCATCGCACTCAAGACCTCCGGCGACGTGCACGAGGATTCGGCGAAAATCGCAGCGCGACTGTCCGTTCCGGCAGTTCTCATCGGCGGCACATTTGCCCTGTGGACCCAACTCGCATACGGCAAGACGTGGACGTGGCTACTCGTCGGGGCGGCCGCTGCCGCTCTGCTCCTCGTCGTCGCGCTGACGGCGAAGGTGCGCGAGGGCTGGGCATTCGTCTTCACCAGCATTGCCATCGTGGCCGTCGTCGCACTGCTGTTCGCCTCCCTGTTCCCCAACGTGATGCCGTCGAGCACCGACGCCGCCTTCGACCTCACGATCGCGAACGCGTCGTCCAGTGCGTACACGCTGAAGGTGATGACGTGGGCTGCGGCCTTCGCCGCCCCTGTTGTCCTCGGATACCAGGCGTGGACGTACTGGGTCTTCCGCCAGCGCATTTCGAGTGCCCAGATCCCGGACTCGATCGGACTGACGGTGAAATCGTGACCGCGCCCGCTCGTTCGCGGGGACCGGTCGATCCCCGCCTGTGGAAATACTCCAGCTCTGCGCGGGGCTACCTGATCGTCACTGTCGCTCTGTCGACCGTCGTCACGCTCTGCATCATCGTCGGCGCGCTTGCGATCGGCCGGGTACTGGCAGGCGTCATCACCGACCCGACGGCCAGATCACTGTCCGCGTGGACGACGGAACTGGCCGTGCTGGCGGGCGCGGTGGCCGTACGTGTGCTCGCCACCGGAGCCCAGTCCCGCTACGCGCACCGGTCGGCGTCACGTGTGGTTGCCGAGCTCGAGGTCGAGGTGCTCACGGCAGCAACTCGATTCGAGCCTCGGGAGCTCGACAGCGAACGGGAAGAGTTGGCCGTCGTCGTGACCCGAGCCATCGGGGGTCTGCGGGCGTACCTGACCGGCTACCTGCCGGCGCTGGTGTCCGCGGTCATCGTCACTCCGCTCGTTCTGGTCGTCATCGTCACCCAGGACGTGACCTCGGCGGTGATCATCGCGGTGACGTTGCCGCTCATCCCCATCTTCATGATCCTGATCGGGTTGTTGACCAAGGGGCGAGCCGCGGCGACGCTCACCACGATGACCCGGTTGTCCGCGCAGTTGCTCGATCTGCTGGCCGGTCTGCCGACCTTGCGCGCGCTGCGCCGCGAACAGGGACCGGCTGCTCGCATCCGCGCACTGGGCGACGCACATCGACGAACAACGATGCGCGCGTTGAAGGTTGCCTTCCTCTCGTCGATGGTGCTCGAGCTGCTTGCGACCCTGTGTGTCGCGCTGGTGGCCGTCGGAATCGGATTACGCTTGGTCTTCGGGGAGATGACGCTCGAAGCAGGCATCATCGCGTTGATTCTCGCCCCCGAGGTGTATTTTCCGCTGCGCGCCGTGGGGACCCAGTTCCACGCAGCAGAGGACGGCGTCGAGGCCGCGGACCGAGCATTCCGAGTCCTGGATCGGCGCACCACACAGCCGACCGGTGGCCGGACCGTCGACGCTACGACCGCGGACATCGAACTCGTCGGACTCACCGTCGCGAGCCGGGACGGTCACGCTCCGGCAGAACTGAGTGCGCTGTGCCGAACAGGCACCATCACGGTACTGACCGGCCCCAACGGTTCCGGAAAATCGACTGCGCTGCAGGCGGTTCTCGGACTCACGACGCCGACGAGCGGTGCGGTTCTCGTCGGTGGCGTGCCCGTGGCCGATCTCGATCTCGACCGCTGGTGGGCGCAGGTCGCCTGGCTGCCGCAGCGGCCGGTATTGCTTCCCGGCACGCTCTACGAGAACGTCACCCTTCACGGGGTGCCCGACCCCGATGCACTGGACGTAGCCTGCCGCGCTTCGGGATTCGACGCCGTACTGCGAGATCACCCGAACGGCTGGAACACTCGCGTCGGGCAGGGCGGAGTGGGGCTGTCCCTCGGCGAACTGCAACGCCTGGCCCTGACCAGAACCTTCGTCTCCGACGCTCCGGTGATGGTGCTGGACGAGCCGACGGCGCACCTGGATGCGGCGAGTGAACAGACTGTGCTGCAGGCCGTTCGAGACGCAGCCGACCGAGGTGTCACCGTGGTGATGGTCGGTCATCGGCGCTCGGTGCTGCACGCCGCAGATCGCGTCGTCGAGGTACGAAGCAGTTCACCGGTGGTACGGGAGTTCGATCATGTCTGACCTACGACGCGCACTGGCCCTGTTCGAGCTCTCCCCGCGGCGGGTGGCACTGGCCGTGGCGGCCGGCGTGGCAACCCTCGGCAGCGCACTGGCCCTCGCCGCACTGTCGGCATGGCTGATCACCAGAGCCTGGCAGATGCCTCCGGTGATGGACCTGACCGTCGCCGTGGTAGCCGTTCGGGCGCTGGGCATTTCCCGCGGGGTGTTCCGCTACCTCGAACGACTCACCACGCACGACGCGGCACTGCGCGGTACGACGGCAGCGCGCACCCGGATCTACGAGCAACTGGCGAACGGACACGGCGCGCTCACTCTGCGGCGCGGGGACGTCCTGGCTCGCACCGGAGCGGACGTCGACGTGCTCGGCGACGTCGTCGTACGCGCGATCGTTCCCATCTGCGTGAGCGTCGTGATGATGCTCGCAGCCGTGGGCCTGCTTGCAGGAATCGCGCCTGCTGCCGCGTCGATCCTGGCGGTGTCGTTGCTGATCGCCGGCGTGGGCGCACCGATTCTGGCGGCGCGGGCCGCAAGGATCGCCGAGGAGGCCGGAGCCGACGCCGATGCGCGGTTCGCCGAGACAGCCGTCCGGGCACTCGACCACGCCGCAGAACTGCGGGTCGCCGGACGCCTCGACGCGACGCTCACCGAAGCCCGCGGGGCAGCACAGGATTCGGTGGTCGCCCGCGACCGGGCGGCGCGGCCGTCGGCGCTGGCCGATGCCGCCGGTCCGCTGTCGATCGGTGCATCGGTGATCGGGTCCTTGCTCGTCGGCATCGGGTTGTACGGACCGACCGGAGGCACCGTGGGCGGCATGACACCGATGGCCCTGGCGATCATCGTGTTGGTTCCGCTGGCCGCCTTCGAGGCGACCGCGGCACTGCCCGGAGCGGCAATCGCCCTGATGCGTGGCCGAATCGCGGCCACCCGAATCATGGCGATGCTCGATGCGGCTGCGCCGCAGTGGCGTGGTCATGTGCGCTCCGAGGCACTCGACCGCACCACTGCGCGAAGCGCACTGATCGGGCCCAGCGGATCGGGGAAGAGCACGATGCTGCGGGAGTTCGCCGAGGAATGCGGTTCGGACGCAGCGCTGTTCGCCGAGGACGCGCATCTGTTCGACACCTCGATTCTGGAGAACCTGCGGGTGGTCCGCGGCGACGTGACCGAGGAGGAAGCAGCGGAGGCGCTGCGGAAAGTCGGCCTCGGCTCGTGGCTCGACACCCTGCCTCTCGGCGTTCACACCACCCTTGTCGGCGGCGCGCAGGCCGTCTCAGGGGGAGAGCGCCGCAGACTGCTGTTGGCGCGCGCTCTGGTCAGTACGGCACCGATCGTGCTGCTGGACGAGCCGACCGAGCATCTGGACCGAGTTTCCGGCGAATCGATACTGCGCGAGCTGCTCACCACCGACGGAGGATTGTTCGGAGCCGACCGAACCGTGGTGGTCGTCACCCATCAACTGCCGGAGAACACCGACGCCGACCAGGTGATCGACCTCGGCTCGGACCGTGAGAAAAAACCCTTTGCCGACTCGGAAACTCGGGCGTACGTTGTGAAGTACACGAGAGAGGAGGTGGTCTGAAGTTGATGAACTCTAGGACGCGTGAGGTGGCTGTCAGCTAGCCGCAATCGCTGACGGATTCACTGCGAAGACCGCGCGAGCGGCAGGCGAATCCCAGGCAGCTACCCGGCCCCCGAGCCCCCGACCTGTCCGGTCGGGACCTGAAATCAGGTATGGCTCGGGGGCCGTTCGCGTGCAGTGGGTGGTGAGAGAGAGTCAGCCGATGTAGCGAGTCAGGCGCGCGGACAACCGCGGTGCCAGTGGGCCGTCGGCGACGACGCGTTCTTCGACGTACGCGAGATCGCCGCCTTCGACGATGCCGTAGAGCCGCTTGGCTCCGCCGACCAACGCACCCGACGTGCTGCGGATGACGACATCGGTGGCCAGTTCCCAGGACGACTTGGTGAGTGCATGGCCGTAATACAGTTCGACGACGCCGGTGCTGTGTGTCAGCAATAGCTCGACGACCTCTTCGTCCTCGGAACCCTTGAGCCCGTTGCCACCGCTCATGCGCCAGAATCCGGTTTCGCGGAGATCGGGGTGTGCGAAGTTACCGTCGAAATCGAGTCGCCACGAACGTGATTCCCAGCTCAGGTAGCTACCGCCGTCGTGGGTGACGACGATCTGCTGACCGAAGGGGTAGTCGGTACCGGACTCGGGGTCGTGGCCTTCGCCTTCACCGCGCCACACGCCGACGAGCGGCAACAGAGCGAGCATCGACGGGTGCAGATCGGGGCCGAGGCGGAGGTTGGCCGTGTCGTCGGGATGCGGGATGTCCGGCAGGACCGGAACGTTCCGCGTCGACGCGTCGGCGAACTTCTGCTCGGCAGCCGCTATTGCTTCGTCGCCACTGGTGACGGGGGTGTCGAGCCCCTCGTCAGCACTGCCGGGTCGACCCGCAACCGGTTCTGTCACGATTCGTCGTTGACCAGTCGGTAGACGACATACAGCGAGAACGCGATGATGGCTACTGCCGCAAGCGCCAGCAATACCTCGAAGAAGATGACCACGAGTGCGAGTTTAACCCGCTGCGATCGTCGTCGAGAACAGCGGCCCGAATCCGGGCTGTGTCTTTGGTGACATGTAACCGAATTCAGGGCTGGGGGTGCGCTGGATCACTCTTCTTCGTGGGAAAATCCCGTCGAGCAGGTACCTTCTTCGGGGGGCGTCGGGCGCTCGAGGGTGAATTTCCGACGTTGTTCACTGTGTTCTGTCACGAAGGCTGGGGAGGTCTCCGCAATAATGCTGCGTCGTAAACGGGCTCTGACATCGTCGTTCGGATCCGTGTTGTTCAGGTCCGGGGTGGTCACTCTGGCGTTGGCGCTCGCCGCTCCCGCAGCTGCGCTCGCCGCTCCGGACTCGGGATCGGCGAACTCGGGATCCTCCGACTCGGGGTCGTCGGACTTCGGGTCTTCGCAGGGCCCGAACATCGACCCCAACAACTACGCGCAGGACTGCCCCGATGTGCTGGTGCTGGCGGTGTCCGGTGCCACCGACTCGGCGTCGGACCGCAATCCTTTGGCCGAGCAGGCGTCCACGGTCGCGTCGAACTGGGTCGGGAACGTGACGGTCCCGGTCGGTGAGGCGAATGCCGACAGCCCGGGTACCGTCGGCTGGCTCTACGTCCCGTACGCCTCGACGTACGGCTTCGACGTTCTGGACAACGTGCCGACCTACCACGAGTCGATCGTGGAAGGTGTCGCAACGACCAATCGTCTGATGGACGAGTACAAGGTCAAATGTGGAGACCGAACCAAGTTCGTACTCCTCGGATACAGCGTCGGCGGCGAGGTACTCGATCGTTTGTCGACCGAGATCGGCGCGCGTGACTCGAGTGCCCTGGTGAACGGCGACGACATCGCAGGCGTGATCATGGTCGGTTCGCCTTACCGCCCGGCCGGTGTGCCGAATTTCGGTGACGAGCCGGGTGAATCGCTCGGTGGCTTCATGGACCAGTCACCGCGGGATTACGGAACGCTGACCGACAAGGTCACCTGGTCGTGCCGACCGTGGGATCTGGCGTGCGACGCTCCGGACGACATCGAACTTCTGCAGCTCGCCCTCGAGGTCATCTCGCAGATGCGGCTGACCGTCCTGAACCCGGTACAGACCGTGTCCGACTTCGCCCGCGCAGTGACGACCATTGCTTCGCGCGCGATCGTCGATATCGCCACCGACAAATCATGGTTCACCTCCGACGAGACTCTGCTGCAGGTCTTGGTGAGGGTGGCGGATGTGGATTACACCGTCGCTGATCAGCAGGCGGTGGACGCATTGACACCGGAGCAGCTCCTCGCCGATCTCAACTGGGCGATGGGGCCCGGTGCCGAGACCGTGGAAGCCAAGCTCCGCGCCGAGGCCACCGGGTTCGAGGAGAACAACAAGGGCATCGCCGATGTCGTGCTCGGGCCCTACCTGGCGCTCGGCTTCCTGCAGCACCTGTCGTACTGGTACAACGACCCCAACGACGGGTACGAGTGGGAGAGCGAGAAGATGGTCGCTTGGATAACCGACCTTGCACGCACCGAACGCGACAAGAAGAACGCGACCGGGCCACAGACGTCGACGCCGGAAACCCCCGCCCCCGAGACCGAGACCGCACCGGAACCTCGCCTGCTGCCGGAGCCCGGAACGGTCACTCGGGTCAGCGATCTCGGAGCGTTCCTCGAGTCGCAGGGCATTCCGGTACCGGAAGGGATGTTCCCGCCGCAATATTCGACGGTTCCCGACCCCGGCGCCTCGGTGCCCGTCCCGAACTAGCAGCCTCCACCGAACCGAAAGAACCCCGCACCGGCGAGCAGGTGCGGGGTTCTTGTCTCGTTCGATGCGAGCGGGTCGGATCAGACTCCGACGGTGACGTTCGCCGAGTGCACGCCTGCGCCCTCGGGAGCGATGACGGTGTCGCCGTTGCCCGATGCCGACAGTGCGCGCAGCGTCCACTGTCCGGGAGCGGCGAAGAACCGGAAATCACCGGTGCCCGACGCGACGACCTCTGCGGTGAATTCGCCGCTGCCGTCGAGCAGACGCACGAAAGCCCCTGCTACGGGCTCACCGTCGCCGGCGAGGACACGGCCGGTGATGACCGTTTCCTTCTCGACGTCGACGCCTGCGGGGATGGTCTGGCCTTGTACGGGTGCTCCACACATATCAGTGAACCTCCAGCTCGATGGGTGCTCCGACGAGAGAGCCGTATTCGACCCAGCTGCCGTCGTAGTTCTTGACGTCTTCCTTGCCCAGAAGCTCCTTGAGGACGAACCAGGTGTGGCTCGAACGCTCACCGATGCGGCAGTAGGCGATGGTGGCCTTGCTGTCGTCGTAGCCCTTGGTCTTGTACAGCTCTTCGAGCGCTTCGTCGGACTTGAACGTGCCGTCCTCGTTGGCGGTGGTGCTCCACGGGATGTTGATCGCGGACGGCACGTGGCCACGCTGCTGAGCCTGCTCCTGCGGCAGGTGAGCGGGGGCGAGGATCTTGCCCGAGAACTCGTCGGGCGAACGGACGTCGATCAGATTCTTGTTGCCGATGGCGTCGATGACCTCGTCGCGGAACGCGCGGATCGACAGGTCGGGTGCCTCGGCGCGGTACTGCGTGGTCTCACGGCTGACGACGTCCTTGGACAGCGCGCGGCCGTCGAGTTCCCACTTCTTGCGGCCACCGTCGATGAGCTTGACGTCCTTGTGTCCGTACAGCTTGAAGTACCAGTAGGCGTAGGCAGCGAACCAGTTGTTGTTCCCGCCGTACAGGACGATTGTGTCGTCGTTGCTGATGCCCTTGGCCGACAACAGGTCCGAGAACTGTTCCTGATTGAGGAAGTCGCGGCGAACCGCGTCCTGCAGGTCCTTGCGCCAGTCGAGCTTGACCGCACCTTCGATGTGTCCGCCGTCGTAGGCGCTTGCGTCTTCGTCGACCTCGACGAAGACGGTCTTCGGTGCGTTCAGGTTCTGCTCGGCCCAGTCGGCAGAGACCAGGACGTCGGAGCGAGCCATGGTGTTCCTTTCGGTCTTTCTTTACGGATCGGTGAGGGTCAAGCAGTGGTGCGCAGTCGCGCGGCGAGGGGATAGATCATGCAGCCGAGGCAGACCGCGAACGCGGCATTGAGGAAGGCCGCGAACAACGCGAAGCCTGCCGCCACGGTGCCGACGACCGGAGCGCCGAGCGCGAAGCCGACAACTCCTACGGCGGCGAACACGAAGCCCACCAGTTGAGCGAACTTCAACGGTGCCACCGGCTCACGTTCGCTGGTGGGGGAGAGGCGCGGTGCGACGAATGTCGCGAAGATCGTGCCGTACGGACTGCGCTTGGGTCCGCGGACGGCTCCGATTCCGAAGACGATCGCCTGTAGCCCGAGCAGGATTGCCGCCGCGGGGACAGAGAACGTGGTCAGGAGGAGAACGACGACCAGAACGGCGGTGGTGATCCACGCTGCGAAGCGCGGACCACGAACGTCCACCTGGTCGATCGTGGCAGTGGGGGTGGTGGTCCGGGTGTCGGGTGTCGACATCGAGAGGTACTCCTGTGCGAGGCCGGGGCACGCCGCATCGGCAGTGCTCGGACGTGGATTTCGATCATCGGGCCGTACATCACGCATGGGCGTGGCGGCAGAAGGAAATCAGCAGCAGCGACAGCAACAACCGCCCAGTCGGCACAGATCAACTGTGCGACGACTGGTGAGCATCAGCTCGCGGCGGGAGAACACGAAGAGCATCGTACCCTCTACCAGCGGCGCGTCCTACCGCCGGTCCGAAGAGGCGAGGTCACAGAGCGTCGAGCGCCGACCTTAGCGCCGCCGCGGACGGCACACCCGCGATTCTGGAGCGCCGTTGCAATCGGGTGTCGAGGACAAAAGTCGTGGGCAGTGACAGCACGCCCAGTTCGCGGGCGAGGATCGGATGGGCGTCGATGTCGAGTTCGAGCTCCCGGGCATCGCTTCGATCGTTCAATACCTGCTGGACGACGCGTCGCACGGCCGCACACGGTCCGCACCAGTCCGCCGAGAAGTGCAGGACGGTCGCGACGTCGGTCGTGGCACCCGCGTCGAGCAGGAGCGGGTGCAGAGCGTCGGTCTCGGAGTCGGTGTTCCGTACGGCCCGCACGGCACCGGATCGGCTGCGGAGGAACAATCCGGTAGCGACGGCAAGGATCGCCACGACGACAAGAACTGTGATCCCTGTCACGGCTTTTCGATCTCGTTGAGGTCGATGGTCACGTTCTCGCCCGATCCCTCGACGACGATCTGCGAGCCCTCCGCGTAGACGTCCGTCGGCAGGAGTCCGAAGGGCAGGCTCTGACGCTCGATGGTCCTGGTGAACAGACCGAGCACCGTGGGCTTGGCGAAATCTGGAATCGTGAAGTCCGCTTGACCCTCCGGGCCGAAATAGAAGTCCGACGCGACGATGGCGACGCCGTCCCCTTCGAGCAACAGGTCGGCCTGGACGCTCACGGTCGTTTCGAGGGGGCCGACCGGAACCGTTCCGGTCAGCACGACGCCCCCGGTCGTGGTCTTGCCCGACCCACCGGAACCGCCGGTACCGTCCGACTTGTCGGCCGGCGGCGCGGAAACCTGCAGGTCGACGATGCCGAGGAACCGGCCGAGGTCCGTCGCCTCGATACGGACGCGGCCGTCGAGTTCGTCCACCGGGATCGCCCGAACGTTGTTGTCGATCAGGTCGGACAGCTCGATGTGCACGCCGCGAAGATTGGCCTCGATCGTCGTCGAGCCGACGTACTCGGTCGGCACGTCCTGGGCTCGAATCTCGATGTTCTGGTAGCGGCCGTCCGCTGCCTGGGTGAGGAACGGGAAGCCGTGCACGATCACCTGAGGGTCGGAGGTGAGCTCGCCGCCGGCACGGATCGCGCGGGAGACTCGGTACTCCGAGTAGGCCGCAGCGCCGAAATCCACCACGAGCGCGAGGGCCAGCAGGCTGGCGAGTCCGATGAGAAGTGTGCGCACCGGTCCATTGTGACCGACGGATCGCGTACTGCCCTCTTCGGCCGGTTGTACGGACAAGCTAGTCTGTGTCCTTGACGATCACTCGAATCCAGCCTGGGCTGGACCGGCCAGCAGTAAGAATGGAGACGCAGTGGAGCTCCTACTACTGACCTCCGATCCCAATCCGGAGGGCGTTCTGCCGTCCCTTGCTCTCCTGGCGCATCACGTACGCCCGGTACCCACCGAGGTGTCCTCGCTTCTCGAAGCCGGTTCGGCAGACATCGCACTGGTCGACGCCCGCACCGACCTGGCTGCTGCCCGTGGTCTGTGTCGTCTGTTGGGAAGTACCGGCTCGGCCATCCCGGTCGTCGCGGTGCTCACCGAGGGCGGGCTCGTCGCGGTGAATTCCGATTGGGGCCTCGACGACATCCTGCTCCCCGGTACCGGCCCCGCCGAGCTCGACGCGCGACTGCGGTTGCTGGTCGGCCGCAGTGGGGGAGTTGCCAGCCCGGAGACCTCGGGCAAGATCACGCTCGGCGAACTGGTCATCGACGAGGGCACCTACACCGCTCGGCTGCGAGGTCGTCCACTCGATCTGACCTACAAGGAATTCGAGCTGCTGAAGTATCTGGCTCAGCATGCGGGCCGCGTCTTCACTCGCGCCCAGCTCCTCCAGGAAGTCTGGGGCTACGACTTCTTCGGTGGAACGCGCACCGTCGACGTCCATGTTCGACGCCTACGCGCCAAGCTCGGTACCGAATACGAGTCGCTCATCGGGACGGTGCGAAACGTGGGCTACAAGGCTGTTCGGCCGGCGCGCAACGCCAAGGGCGGACCGGTGGCCTCGGACGCTGCCGGTGGGGATTCCGACGATGCGGATTTCGAGTTCGAGCAAGAGAGTACTCTCTCGTAGATGAGTTCGGATCCTGCGTTCGACGTCCATTCGACCGACGGCGGCGCACCGTCTTCCCGTGTGTCCTACGAGGTTCATCAAATTCTTTCCCGTGCAACGGAAGTCGACGGTACTGCGCCCTTGTCGGAGCAGGCCGTGAAGGCCGTCGACGACGGTGACGAGGTCGTTCGTCTCGTGGCGACCGAGGGTGATCGTGTCGTGGGCTACGTCGGAATCGCCGACGGGATGGCCGAGGCCGTCGTCGATCCTTCGGCCCGCGGTCGCGGCGTCGGACGTGAATTGGTTTCTCGCGCACTCGATATCGGCTCCGAAACTCGAATCTGGGCGCACGGCAACCTGCCGACTGCGCAGGCCGTCGCGGCGCGCCTCGGGTTGCAGGTGGTTCGCGAGTTGCTGCAGATGCGTCGCGCGTCTGCTGGTCCCGAGCTTCCGGATGTCGTTGTGCCGGAAGGTATTTCACTTCGAACCTATCGGGGGCATCAGGACGATGCCGAGCTGCTGCGCGTGAACAATGCGGCCTTCTCCTGGCACCCCGAACAGGGTGGCTGGACCGATCGCGACATCGACGCGCGACGAGACGAATCGTGGTTCGATCCGGCAGGTCTGTTCCTGGCTTTCGAGGAGGGCAGTGACCGCCTCCTCGGTTTTCACTGGACGAAGGTCCACCCGGCCGAGGGTTCGGAACCGGCCATCGGCGAGGTGTACGTGGTCGGGATCGACCCGCAGTCGCAGGGGCGTGGTCTGGGTCGAGTGCTCACGCTGGCCGGCCTGCACTACCTGCGCGGTAGAGAACTGGGCCAGATCATGCTCTACGTCGAGGCCGACAACACCGCTGCCGTGCACACGTACACCAAGCTGGGTTTCGAGAATTACCACGTGGACGCCGCATACGCGCGCAGTAGCTGAACGGACATATCGGCCAGGGTGTTCATCTTCCGTTCACCCGCGCGGGGGTAAACGTCTACCACCTGCCCTTACCTTTCTCCATGGGTGGCAACCAGCGCCGCCTGGTGCGAGGTTCTCTCGAGGAGCCGGCACCCACACAGTCACAGCGCGGCCGATCAGGTCCGAGCCGTGGACACGGCCTACAGATTCCCCGGAGGAAACAGGTGAACCTCAAGCGCAACGGTGCTCTCATGAGTGCAGTGGCCATCAGTGCCATGTTGCTGACCGCATGCGGTAGCGACGCGAACGTCGCCACCACGGACGGCGCATCCGAATCCTCGGCTACCTGCGAGGGCAAGTCTCCGCTGACCGGCGAAGGCTCTTCTGCGCAGCAGAACGCAATGTCCAACTTCACCTCGATCTACTCCGGCGTGTGCGCCGGCAAGGCCGTCGAGTACACCACCAGCGGCTCGGGCAACGGCCGCACGCAGTTCGTCGCCGGACTGGTCGACTTCGCAGGGTCCGACTCCGCGATCAAGGACGAGCAGGCAACCGAGGCAGCCACCCGCTGCGCCAGCAACCCGGCATGGAACCTGCCGCTGGTCTTCGGCCCGGTCGCAGTGGCCTACAACCTCGACGGCGTCGACAGCGTTGCGCTGAATCCGGACGTCATCGCGCGCATGTTCACCGGCCAGATCACCACCTGGAACGATCCCGCCATCGCCGCACTCAACGAGGGCGTCGAACTGCCGTCCACCGCGGTCACCCCGGTCTACCGGTCCGATTCCTCGGGCACCAGCGACAACTTCCAGCGCTTCCTGGCCGCTTCGGCTCCCGAGGCGTGGACCCTGGACCACAGCTCCGACTGGGCAGGCGGCGTCGGCGAAGGTGCCAACGGATCCTCGGGCGTAGCCCAGGCCGTGGCAGCTACTCCCGGCTCGGTCACCTACGTCGAGAAGGGCTTCGCCGACCAGGAGAACCTGGGCACGGCTGCAGTCGACTTCGGCAACGGACCGGTCGAGCTCACCACCGAGTCGGCAGCCGCAGCGATCGACGCGGCAACGTTCTCCGGTGAGGGCAACGACCTCGTCATCGACATCGATGCGCTGTACGCCAGCAACGAAGCCGAGACGTACCCGCTGGTTCTCGCAACCTACGAGATCGTCTGCTCGGCCGGCTACGACGCCGAGACCTCGGCAGCAGTCAAGTCGTTCCTGCTCAGCGCAGCCAACGAAGGTCAGCAGGGCCTCGAGGAAGCCGGTTACGTGCCGCTCCCCGAGTCCTTCAAGGAACGTCTGACCACCGCCATCGAAGCAATCGCCTGATTAGATGAGACGTGATCCTGCTTCGGCTCGTGGTGACGCGAGCCGAAGCAGGACCGTCCTCGACCTCCACACGAGACAGTGAGCGGTATGAGCGACACCCACTCGATGACCGGCGTCCCCTCCGCGGCTACCGTGCCCTCCGCGGGTTCCGCGCACAAACCGGAAGAACCACAATTGTCAGACAAGAAAAAATCGGGGACCGTCACACGTCCCGGTGACCGGATCTTCTCCGGCCTCGCCACGGGCTCGGGCATCTTCATCATCGCCCTGATCGCCGCCGTGGGTATCTTCCTGGTCTGGCGTGCCATTCCCTCGCTGTCGAACAACACGGTCAACTTCCTGACCTACAACGGTGCCTGGGACACGTCCAACACCTCGGCCATGGCGTTCGGTGTTCTCGATCTGTTCCTGGTCACCGTCACGGTGTCTCTGTTCGCGCTGGTCCTCGCGATGCCTGTTGCACTCGGCATCGCCATCTACCTGACGAATTACGCTCCCAAGCGAGTAGCGGGACCGCTCGGTTACGTCATCGACCTGCTGGCCGCGGTCCCGTCGATCGTCTTCGGTCTCTGGGGCCTGTACGTCCTCGCGCCCGCCATCAGCCCATTCGCGGAATGGCTGAACTCGTCCTTGAGCTGGTTCCCGCTCTTCAGCACCGGCTCGGTCTCCATCGCCGGCGGCGGCACCATCTTCACCGGCGGCATCGTGCTCGCGGTCATGATCCTGCCGATCATCGCCGCAGTCACCCGCGAGGTCTTCATGCAGACGCCGAAGGGGCAGATCGAAGCAGCTCTCGCCCTCGGAGCCACCCGCTGGGAGGTCGTGCGCACCACGGTCATTCCGTTCGGCAAGTCCGGTTACGTCAGTGGCTCCATGCTCGGTCTCGGTCGCGCACTCGGTGAGACCATCGCGCTGTACATCATCATCCGCAGCACTCAGGCAACCTTCGGCGGAACGCTGTTCGACGGCGGTTCCACGTTTGCGACGAAGATCGCGCTGGCCGCGGGCGAATTCAACAACCCGCTCCAAGCCGGCGCCTACATCGCCGCAGGTCTGGTGCTCTTCATCCTCACCTTCGTCGTCAACGCCGGTGCCCGCGCCGCCATCGCCGGAAAGAAGGACTGACCCATGACCGCAACGATGGACAAGCCCGTCAAGGAACCCACGTTCCAGGGCGTCAGCGCTCGGCGTAAGGCGTCCAACCTCTCGGCGACGATCCTCGTGAGCCTCTCGGTTCTCGTCGCACTCGTGCCTCTCGTCTGGGTGCTGTACACGGTGGTCTCCCGCGGCCTGTCGGCAGTGGTCTCTCCCACCTGGTGGCAGAACTCGCAAGCAGGCGTCACCCAGTTCATCGCAGGTGGCGGTGCGTACCACGCCATCGTCGGAACGCTCCTGCAAGGACTGTTCTGCGCCGTCATTTCCATCCCGATCGGCATCTTCGTCGCCATCTACCTCGTCGAGTACGGGGTAGGCACGCGACTGGCCCGAGTCACCACGTTCATGGTCGACATCCTCACCGGTGTGCCGTCCATCGTCGCGGCCCTGTTCATCTACGCGCTGTGGATCGCCACCTTCGGATTCCAGCGATCCGGTGTGGCCGTCGCATTCGCTCTCGTTCTCCTGATGATCCCCGTGATCGTGCGCTCGGCCGAGGAAATGCTGCGCATCGTTCCCCAGGATCTGCGCGAGGCGTCCTACGCACTCGGTGTGCCGAAGTGGAAGACCATCGCGAAGATCGTCATCCCCACGGCCCTGTCCGGCATCGTCACCGGAATCATGCTCGCCCTGGCCCGCGTGATGGGTGAGACGGCACCGGTGCTGATCCTGGTGGGATCGGCCACCGCCATCAACTTCAACATCTTCTCCGGGCCGCAGACGTCTCTGCCGCTCATGATGGTCGACCTGCAGAAAGCAGGAACCGGCGTGCTCACCGCTGAGCGCATGTGGGGAGCAGCCCTGACGCTGATCCTGATCGTCGCAATACTCAACATCGGCGCGAAGTTGGTCTCGAAGTTCTTCTCGCCCAAGAACTTCTGACCCACCCGACTCCAGCGAATTCTAAGGAACGAAGAACATGGCAAAGCGTCTCGATCTCAAAGACGTCAACATCTACTACGGCAAGTTCCATGCCGTCTCCGACGTCACTCTGGCCGTCCCGCCGCGCAGTGTCACCGCGTTCATCGGACCGTCCGGCTGCGGTAAGTCGACCGTCCTGCGTTCCCTCAACCGCATGCACGAGGTCACCCCCGGCGCGCGTGTCGAAGGTTCGGTGCTGCTCGACGGCGAGGACATCTACGGCAACGGCGTCGACCCCGTCGGTGTGCGTCGCACCATCGGCATGGTCTTCCAGCGCCCCAACCCGTTCCCGACGATGTCGATCCGGGACAACGTCGTCGCCGGCCTGAAGTTGCAGGGCGGCCGCGGCAAGAAGGAGCTCGACGAGATCGCCGAGCGCTCGCTCAAGGGTGCCAACCTCTGGAACGAGGTCAAGGACCGCCTCGACAAGCCCGGTGGCGGCCTCTCCGGCGGACAGCAGCAGCGGCTGTGCATCGCTCGCGCGATCGCCGTCTCGCCCGACGTGCTGCTGATGGACGAGCCGTGCTCGGCCCTCGACCCCATCTCCACTCTCGCCATCGAGGATCTGATCCAGGAACTCAAGCAGGACTTCACGATCGTGATCGTCACGCACAACATGCAGCAGGCCGCACGTGTGAGCGATCAGACCGGCTTCTTCAACCTCGAGGCCACCGGCAAGCCCGGCAAGCTCATCGAGATCGACGACACCGAGAAGATCTTCTCCAATCCGACGCAGAAGGCCACCGAGGACTACATCTCCGGTCGCTTCGGATAACCACATACCGCAAAGAGAACCCCCGCCGAGCGAAAGCTCGACGGGGGTTCTTCTCGTTGTGCGCTTGCCCTGATTCGGTCGTCGAGTAGCGCTGCCGGGCAGCGCTACTCGACGAAGAGCGGTTCTACGAGGTGGGAATGTTGTTCTGGTGCAGGTCGACCGGAAGCTGGCCGGTGACCAGGAAGATCACCCGACGGCCGACCTCGACGGCATGATCGGCGAACCGCTCGTAGAAGCGTCCGAGCAGGGTCACGTCCACTGCAGCAGCGACTCCGTGGCTCCACTCGCGGTCCATCAGCACCGTGAAGAGGTGACGGTGCAGATCGTCCATTGCCTCGTCCTCCTCCTGCAGCTTCGCCGCGCGCTCGGGATCGCGGGTCTCGAGGACCTCACGGGCCGAGGCGCCGATCTGAACTGCGAGGCGACCCATCTCGGCGAAGTACCCGTTGACGACCTCGGGGAGGGCGTGGTTCGGGTGCCTGCGACGGGTGATCTTGGCGACGTGCAGTGCGAGTGCGCCCATACGGTCGATGTCGGCGACGATCTGAATGCCGGCCACCACCGAACGGAGATCGCCTGCGACCGGAGCCTGCAGGGCGAGAAGCGTGAAGGCCTTCTCCTCGCACACCGCGCTGAGCTCGGTGATCCTGTCGTGTTCGGAAATGACCTGCTCGGCGAGCACCAGGTCTGCTTGAAGGAGGGACTGAGTGGCCTTTTCCATGGCCGCACCAGCCAGGCTCGCCATCTCTCCGAGGAGATCGGCAAGCTCGTTCATCTGTTCGTTGTAGGCGACGCGCATGAGCGAAGTTTAGTAGGTCACACCGACCAGTTCCCTGTCCCGAGGGTTAACGGAGCATGAATGAACTCAGGCGCACGTGTCGTCGGCGGCGTTGGTGAACGAGAGATCCTCCGGAAGGGGCGCGCTCTCGGTGGTTCCTTCCACCTGGGTGGGATCGATTTCGGTACCGAATGCCGTCGGAAACTGGGTGTATCCGGGATAGTTCGAGCCGAGCACGACCTCGACGACATTGTTCAGGCTCGGTGCCAGTTCGATGGCAGCGCCGGGGATCGCCGACGCGACCGTCGCCGCAGCCGCCTCCTGATCCTGGGAGTAGCGCACCACGGTCTGGGCGGCGGTACCCGAGAAGTTGCCGACGGTCAGGATCTGGAATCCGTATGTCGCAAGTTCGTCGGATGCCGTCTGAGCCATGCCTGCGATGTCGGATGCGTTGGATACCTGCAGGGAGACGGTTCCCGGATCGACGGCCAACAGCGGAGCGTCGGGTGTGGCGGCAGGTTCGGGTACGTCGGGTGTCACCGGCTCCGCGCGTTCCTCACCGGGCAGCGGAGCGTCGTCGATGATGGCCTGGAAGATCGCACCGATTGCGTCGTCGTTGGGGATCTCGTTGCCGTAATCGTTGGTGCCGGTGGTGGGGATGGTCAGGAAGGTGACCGCACCCGCGTCCACGTTCTGCAGCGAGCGTCCGAGCGTCACCAGGTCTTGAGTCTTGACGTTCTCCACGAAGGTGTCCGAGGTGAACGCATTGACGAACCCGTTGAGCTTGCCGGGATCGAGCAGCACGTTGTTCGAGAGCGCAGACCTCAGCAGGGACGACAGGAAACGCTGCTGTCGCTTGATCCGGCCGTAGTCGCCGTTGCCCTCGGACTCGACGTTGCGCGCCCGAACGTAGTTCAGTGCGGTTCGGCCGTCGATGCGCTGCGTTCCGACGTTGGGGAGGACGTCTCCCAATTCGTAGTCCACCAGCGGTTGCGCGGTGCAGACCTCGACGCCTCCGACCTCGTCGACCATGGACTCGAACCCGGCGAAGTCCATCCCGACGAAGTGTCCGATACGCAGGCCCGAGATCTTCTGAATGGTCTTGACCAGGCACTTCGGGCCGCCGAGGGCGTAGGTGGCGTTGAGCTTGTCGCCGTACGCCTCGGGGAACATCTCCCCGGTGTAGGTATTGGTGTCGTTGTCGAACTGCTCGCACTCGGGGCGCGTGACATCGAGGTCGCGGGGGAACGAGACGGCGACGACGCGGCTGCGATCGGCCGGAATGTTGACCAGCATGACCGTGTCCGAGCGGGCTCCCTCGGCGTCGGCGACGGTGCCGGCACCGACCTCGCCGCTGGCCCCGGTGCGGGTGTCGGTGCCCACGATCAGATAAGTCTCGTCGCCGTATTGGCCTTCGGCGTCGACGACGTCGGTCGAGTCGGGATCGAGAGCGGCGACCTGCAGAAATCCCTGATCGGTGTTGCGTAGGTATCCCCACACCACTCCGGTCAAGGCCACCGCCAGGATCGCGACGAGAGAGACCAGGCTGCGGCCGATCATCCGCACCCGACGGCGTCGACGCACCCGGCTCATCGCCAACCGCGTCAGAGCGGGGCGATCCGTTGCGGGCGCACCCACCGGTTCCGGTGCCGCATGCGGCACCGGGGTCGGCGGCACCGTTCGGGCAGGCGGGGGAGTGGACTCGGTGATGGGGGCGATGATCTCGGTCGGCTCTTCGGCGTCGGGACGCTCGGCCGGCACCCGCCGCATCGATCCCGAGCGCGACATCTTGTCCACCAACTCGGCCACCGAGACGGTGTCGGCGTTACGCGGCGATCGTTTACCGAGCCTGCCGCTGTCTCCGGGCTGCGGCGGCTGCTCCGGATCCGGTGTCGCGGGGCGTTCGGAGCGCGGTGGGCGCTGTCCGGATCGTCCGATTGCGCCGGGTTGTCTGATTGAGGACAGCGGGCGCTCCCATGGGGCGCGACCCTCGGGCACAGACGGGCCCGACTCTCGATCGTCTCCCACGAATTCGAACCTGGCCTTCCATCACACGCACGCGCTGCCTTCTCGGCAATCCCAGCCATAGTACTGACTCGAGCGGCGTGGTCCACTCGTGCGAGGTGGGCGGCTGGTCAGCTGCGAATCAGCCGCCGGAATGCATCAGGTCGGCACCGGCGGGGACACAGACGTCCTCCGGATCGTCGAGCCAACCGTCGGGCAGCGACACCGCGCCCGGCGAGCCCTGCCGACCACGGGGACCTTCGGCGTCCTTGGGAAACGGAACGGTCGGATCGAGTTGCGCCAGAAGGTCGTCCAGTTCCGAGAGAGTGGACACCAACGCCATCGAGACTCGGAGGTCCGACCCCGCGGGAAACCCTCGCAGGTACCAGGAGACGTGCTTGCGCAACTCGCGCAGGCCCTTCTTCTCCCCGTGATGCTGCGCCAGCAACTCGGCGTGGCGAGCGATGATCGTGGCCACCTCGCCGAGGGTGGGGGGAACGGGCTCGGGGCGGCCGTTCAGGCGGGCGCTGAGTTCGGCGAACAACCAGGGCCTGCCGAGGCAACCTCGCCCGACGACGACGCCGTCGCACCCGGTCTCCGCCATCATGCGGACCGCGTCGGACGCCGAGAAGATGTCACCGTTGCCCAGTACCGGGATGCCGGAGACATGTTCCTTGAGTCGAGCGATCTCGTTCCAGTCGGCGGTGCCGGAGTAACGCTGTGAGGCCGTTCTGGCGTGCAGTGCCACTGCCGCCGCGCCCTCGTCGGCGGCGATTCGACCTGCGTCGAGGTGAGTGTGGTGGTTCTCGTCGATGCCGACGCGGAACTTGACGGTGACGGGAATGTCGGTGCCCTCGGTCGCCTTGACCGCAGCAGCGACGATGCGGCCGAACAGGTTCCGCTTGTAGGGCAGCGCAGCACCGCCGCCCTTTCGGGTGACCTTCGGAACCGGGCAGCCGAAGTTCATGTCGATGTGGTCGGCCAGATCGTCGTCGACGATCATCTTCGCCGCGGCGTACGTGGTGTCCGGATCGACGGTGTAGAGCTGCAACGACCGAGGAGTCTCGGTGGGGCCGAAGGTCGTCATGTGCATCGTGGCCGGCTGCCGTTCGACGAGCGCGCGCGCCGTGACCATCTCGCACACGTACAGACCCGAGGTACTGCCTGCCCTCTCCAACTCCTGCTCCCTGCACAGGGTGCGGAACGCCACATTGGTGACGCCGGCCATCGGTGCGAGGACGACGGGGCTGCGCAACTCCAGCGAGCCGATCTGCAGTGTCATGAGGGAAGCCTTTGGAACGGAGGGAACGTGATCGTGGTGATGACGGTGGGCCGAGAACGGTGACGCCGGAAAACAGTGGTGCCCGGCACCGAAGTCGGTACCGGGCACACCAGCCGATCTGAGCTTACGACGCGCGTGCTTCGGCCTTCGCGCGTTCGCGGGCGAGGGAGCGATCGCGCATCTCCTCGAACTTGGTGGCCTGCCGCTCGAGGTCTTCGAGGAACGCGGCGAGTTCTTCGCGCTTGTT
>NZ_JBEYIW010000031.1:0-42310 GCF_040636045.1 Rhodococcus sp. NPDC006774
CTCAGGCCGGTGTGCACGTCCGCGTGATACGCCGCGATCGCGAGAATCAGCCAGCGTTCCAATTCTCGCAACGTCAGCGCTGCTGTGCCCTCCGAGTCGTAGCTGCCCCGCTGCGTTGGGTTCGAGAACGTGGTGCCGGGGAGTTCGTGGACCTGGGTCATGACGGTGCCGATGATGCGTTCGACGATCCCGCCGTAATGCGGCCGGCCGGGTGGTCGGTAGCCGAGGTCGATGCCGTGCTGCTCGCAACCACGCTGGAGCGCTTCGCTTTTGAACTCGGCGGCGTTGTCGACGTACAAGCGGTGCGGCTTTCCGACCATCGGCCACCGCACATCCGCGCCAAGGCCCAAAGCGTCGATCCGTACGCTCTTGTCCGAGCACACCCTGCCCAGACACAACCCGACGGACACTGGGGACTGCCCCAGGTTTGGTTGACATCTGATCTGTGAGGATCGCTCCTCACGGTGGAAGGATGTTCACCATGCCGAAAGCGTTCCCAGAGGAGTTCCGCCGCGACGTCATCGCTGTTGCACGCAAGGGCGAGGCCCCATTGCGTCAGATCGCGAAGGACTTCGGAATATCCGAGGGCTGTCTGCATCGGTGGCTGAAGATCGCCGACCGCGACGACGGCATCGAACGAGGCACGACGCCGGCCGGCTTGGACGAGTCCGCCGAGCTACGGGAGGCCCGCAAACGGATCAAGCTCCTCGAGCAAGAAGCCGAGGTCATGCGCCGTGCGGTCGCCTACCTGTCCCGGGATGTCAACCCAAAATGATCTACCCGCTGGTCCTCGACCTTGCTGCCGACGGAGTCCCCGTCACAGTGACCTGCCGGGTGCTCGGATTCTCCACCCAAGCGTTCTACAAATGGAAGAAACAACCAGTCACACAACGTGATTGGGACGACGCGCATCTGATCAACATCGCTCGTGAAATCCACGCCGACGACCCGGCATTCGGCTACCGCTTCATCGCCGACGAACTGCCGGACCGCGGCATCACCGCCAGCGAGAACAGAGTCGCACGACTGTGCTCACAAGAACGGCTGTGGTCCGTGTTCTCCAAGAAGCGCGGCCTGAACAAGAAAGCCGGCCCGCCCGTCCACGACGACCTCGTCGACCGCCAATTCACCGCACAGGAACGCAACCAGATCTGGCTGACCGACATCACCGAGCACCGTACCGACGAAGGCAAGCTCTACCTCTGCGCCATCAAAGACCTGTACTCGAACAAGATCGTCGGATACTCGATCGACAGCCGTATGAAAGCCTCACTGGCAGTATCTGCACTGCGAAACGCCGTCGATCAACGAGACCCGGACGGCACCATCGTCCACGCCGATCGAGGTAGCCAATTCCGTTCACGAAAATTCGTACATGAGCTGTCCCGCAACGGTTTACAGGGATCCATGGGGCGGGTTGGGGCGTGCGGAGACAATGCTGCGATGGAGTCATTCTTCGCGCTTCTGCAGAAGAACGTGCTCGATCGACAACGTTGGTCCACGCGAGAGCAGTTACGGCTGGCGATCGTCACCTGGATCGAACGGACCTACCATCGCAAGCGTCGCCAACGCCGGCTCGGCAAACTCACCCCAACCGAGTTTGAGACAATCAATCAGTCCGCACACGCGGCCTGATTCACTCAACCCAACGAGTCAACCGAACTCGGGGCAGTCCCCTGCGGACGGCGGATCGAGTGTGACGACGAACCCTGGCACACAGCGGCTGAAGACATCGATGGCAATCGTGAGATACGGACGTCCGATCGGTGCCCGGTCGTATTCGTCGACGATCATCAGATCGACCACGGTGTGATCGATCTGGACTTGTTGCAGAACGGCCGTCACCGGCGGCGGGACGTCGCCAGCGGATTGCCGCGATCGGGCCGCGTCCGGTCCGCCACGTGAGCGTGCGACGCGGCCCGGGTGCATTGCTGCGATCCGCGCGTTGACTGTGTTGCGGGCTGGGATCGGGAGTCCGGCGCGGCGGCAGGCGAGCGCGATACGACGATGCAGCGCAGCCACACTGAGCTTCTGGCGAGCCAGAAAGTCACGGTTGATGTGCTCGGCGATTACCACTTCCGCCTCGGTCGGCACGCGGGAGCGTCCGCGCCCGCCTGAAGGTGCGGAGACCAACAGATCGGTGACCGCCCCTCCCCCATTCCGGAGCCTGGACAGCAGCACGTACACACGCCGCGCGAGACCCCCAACTGCTGCGCTGCATCCTCGACCACTGCGGTACCAATCGAGGATCGATCCGCTAGTTCGCTGAGCACTGCAAACCGCGTCCGCGCCTGCTCCCACTGCTCGGCCGACGCGGTCAGCACACCGGTCTCGGCGACGTCGAACTTGTCCGCGTCCATCGCAGCCTCCGAACGCCCAGCCTGGGTGACCGATTGTGCAGTGCACTTCTGCACTCAGAATGTCAGAAGACGACTGCAATCGGAGGTGAAACCCCAGGAAAGCATGACGCGCACTCCTGAAACTGACAACCGAATCGGCTCTGAGGTGTCTCGATAGACGATCGTCAAAGGGGACGCCGAGCCTCGGTGGGGGTGCCTGAAATCTCGGTCCCGCCGTAGGTCTGCCATCGCGCACATGTACGTGACTGAATACTTATGGGTGACCAAAAGGGCTGTGCTAGCAACGCTAGCTAGCACAGCAAGCGGGCATCCTCATTCAACGGTCTAGATGCCCCGCTTGTCGAGGTACTCGCACAGCGCTGCGTCGGTCAAGGAAGCAATACTGATTGATCGGTCCCCTGTCTCGTACCGCAGCCTATCGACGGCTCTGTTCAAACGAAGCTTGGTAGAACTCCGTATCCGCACATTGTGCTGCTCAGTAAATTTCTCTGCGCCTGGTCCTGCCGCCGGCCGCGCATTGTGCTGAGCCAACGGTTCGTTCGTTGCAGGAAGAGTGGGCTCATTTGTCGGTCTGATACCGCCAGCACTGGTCGGAACGTCGACGCTCGGCGACCCGGTTGATTCTTGCTGTGCTTCGAGCCCAACGCGCCGGGGTGAAGCGGTCGGACGCGAAGGGAGGTCTGCAGCCGGATGGCGGCGGATGGCGGGTTCGCGTTGTGCGTTCATGCGGCAGGCTCTCCTAGGAGGTCGATAGACAGTTCTTTCAGCAGGGCGTCGTAGGCGACTTGCAGGTCTATCGCCCGGCCTCCCTTGTAAGAATGGATGGGAGTGTGGCTGCTATGAGCGTCTTGGCGCGCCGCCAGCTCCGGGATCCCCGCTCTTGCAACCAATTCGCCGTACGCAGCACGCAACTCGTCCTCGCGATACTGATGCTCCGAGGTCCTTCGTTTCTTAGACAAGACGATCTTCTCGAGCTCAAGACGAGGGTTCGCACGCCGCTTGACGTTGGTGATGGTTTCCTCAACCTTGGTAATCGCTCGCACGCTGTCGATGGTGGGTTCGGTGACCGCGATGACTGAGTCGCAGGCGCAGAGGACCGCGAAAAGTAACTTTCCAAGCGACGGCGGGCAGTCGATGAAAACTGCACTGTAAGGCGACAGATCGACACCCTCAAGCGCGATATCCAACCGAAAGATCAAGTCGTTTGCACCGTCAGCCTCAAGATTGGCGAGACTCTGAGTCGCCGCGATCAGGTCGACCCGATCCCATTCGGTTGCTACTACCGCATCCGCTGCTGCACCCTCGCCAGTGACCGACATCAGGTCGAAGGTAGTTCGCATGTCGTCATCAACGTCGACTCCCAGACCGGTCGTCGCGTTGGCCTGAGGATCCATATCGATGACGAGGACGTGTTTGCCCTTGTCTGCCAATGCACTCGCCAATCCGAGTGTTGTCGCTGTCTTCCCAACCCCACCCTTCTGGTTGCATATCGCGAACTTCCTGGGTTGCTTCGACGGCGTCGACATTGGGATTCGCGTTCCTTTCTCTGTTTTGAGGATCAAGGCCAACGAACTCTCCTCCGAGGAAAACTGCGTTGGCTCGCACCCTGGACCTATGCCCTGCAAGCCTTCTGGCTCGCTACGCTATAGCCACTTGCTTCGCGTGCTGCGTTAACACGCGGAGCGAACCTTGCGACGAGTGCTCTGCTCGCTTGTGCAGCTAGCTTCGCTTGTCTCGCACTGTTTGCACGCCGCGCTGCAGTACCTTGCGGATCTAGCCAAGCGCATCTAGTTACGCAAGACAACCGTGCTAGACGAGCAACTCTCACTTGCGTCGCTAGTACCGCATGTGTAGCACTCGCATCTAGTGCATCAAGCCTATCTAGCGTTGTTTTGCTAGCTATGTCAGCTACGTTAGCTTACGTACTGCCACTCCGCTCGCTTTGCATCCTTTGCTAGCTCCGCTAGCTATCATTGCACCCATATCTCTTCAATTACTGCTCAACAGAACACGAACGGAGTGAACCCGGTTGACCGCCCGTCTGCACGCAGGCGTATCTCACGTGCAACGGCCCTCAGCAGGATAAATAGCAAAGCTAGATGGCCTAGCACTCGCGTATGCCGAAGCCCAAGAGTGTCTGTGCAGGACTAGCGTTGCAGAGCCTTGCAACGCCTTGCTCCACAGTGCGTCAGCCGAATCCGCCGGAACCTTGGTTAGCCGGATTGAACTGAGAGGCGATAAAACTGCGACGGACTGCGCCAGGCAGCAACATTGCAAACCGAACAATCGCGAGCGGTGATCACGTACGGATTGGGCGCTTTGTTCAACCCAGGCGAAATCATGCCCGGAATCAGCACCGCTAGCGTTGCTAGCATCGATAGCTATCATCACTAGCGTTGGCATTCATCACAACAGGTTGGACGGACGTCTCACACGATGATGACCTATGAGGTGTCACGCGACTCGTCGGCTGCAACCGACTCAGCCTGCGGCGAGTTCAGCGTCGAGGATGGGGACTTGACGGTTGGCTGCGTCCACAAGCACCTCCGGCACCATTCTCAAGGTGCGCAACGTGCGTCTGACCGATACTCAAGACATAGCGCCGCACCGCGAGGCTGTTCCCTGTCTAAGTCGTAGGAACGGTCGGAACCACAACTGCGCCCGAACGCAACCAATGATTCGGCGGAATATTGCAGTAACGGCCAGTCCTGCGGCCACGAAGAGATCCCACAGTTCGAGGCCCCCAAAAGCAGATGCGAAACTGCCGGTCGTTGTGTCCACCGGGGGAGGCAACGCCCGCAAGATCGCCTGGTGCAGCCTCGGGCCAGATCAAACTGGGGTCTGCTACGGCGGCTCTCTCAAGTTGATCATCAGGGACATTCATACCGCGGCCCTTGTCACCCGTAGTTCTGGGGATTAGACGCACGTAAATTGCATTTTCCGCACCATCGGTGCCAAAGTGCCAGTTCAGCACAGTTTTGCTCTGCAGACATGTCGGTGACCTGCGTTAGGCTGCTCCTATGGACTCTCGACCAGGTCGTGCACCGTCGGCAACTACGGGCGTGGGCATTCCTGCAGGTGTTGGGTCAGTGGCGGTCGAGCCGGAGATCCCGCCGGCCGTCGCGAAGCGGATCGCGAGCGCCGTGCAGTCTTCCCGGTCCGAGGGAACGCGCAAGACGTATGCGGCCGCGTGGAGACGCTTCACTAAGTGGTGCGAGGCGAATGGTCACGTGACGTTGCCGGCTCACCCGATCACCGTCGCTGCCTACCTCGTCGACGCCGCCGACACCCGCACCGAATCAGGGGAGCGGGCCTACGCCGTCGCCACCTTCGGCACCTGGACCGCGGCGATCAACCATCAGCACCGCACCACCGGGCATCTGTCCCCGTCGGCCCATGAGCTCGTCACCGCGACCCTGTCGGGCATACGGCGCGAGTACGCCGCAGCGGGGGACCGGCCCCGCACACCGCGAGACCCGTTGCTGGTCGACGACATCAAACTCCTCGTCAGAACCGCCCGAGAGCGGTGCCGGGGTTGGGCCGACGAGGTGCTGGAACGCCGGGATTCCGCGATCCTGCTGCTCGGGTTCGCCGGCGCGTTCCGACGCAGCGAGCTATCGGAGCTCGCGTGTGGGGACGTCAGTGTGCACCGGCATGACGGTCTCCACGTACGAATGCGGAAGTCGAAGACGGATCAAGAAGGCAGGGGAGCGGTGAAAGCGCTCCCCTACACCGGGTCCCACGAAACCTGCCCACCCTGCGCCTACGTCCGCTGGGCACAAGTCGTCGCCGCATTCGATGCTGGGGGCAGGGCTTCGGTGATCCGGCTCCTACGCAAACGCGAGTCGTTCGCAGGACATGTTTGCCGTGGGGGAGTACCTCGCACCGCAGCCCGCGCTCCGTTGTTCCGCGCAATCGCCAAGAACGGAAACCTTGGCAATACTCCGCTGTCCGGAGCGGCGATTCACCGGACCATCCGCCGACGCGCCGAGCACGCCGGCTACGACGCAACCGCACTCACCAAACTAGGCGGACACTCGCTCCGTGCCGGCTTCGTCACTCAAGGCACCCGCAACGGTGCAGACGGCTCCGCCATCGCCCGACAGACCGGCCACGCCAGCCTCGACTCGGTCGAGGTCTACCGCCGCGAACATGCACCTCTTGTCGGGAACGCCGTTGCTGACATCGGGCTCTAGAACAGATTTGGATAGTTTCTGAAGCCAGAAGGTGCATATCGCGCGAAAAACTAAAGTTAGATGCTATCCTGAACGCCTACTCAGGAGGACTCGTTGGATACAAACCGTCGGTGGGCGCTAGAGACGTTCGGAAGGCATGGCGCACTAATTCGTAGTCGAATCCCTGCGCTCGTGAATGAGGAGCATGTCGCCTCGGTTGACGCACAAGAAGCATCCGGCCATAGGTCCACCGGGGTCTATGGCGAGTTCTGGAGGGGAATCCTGGAGAAGTTCGAGGAATTCGGCAACCTGCCCGGCGCAACAATGGTTCGGCCAGACGGAGCACCGTACAAGATCCCAGTCGTAAATGGCGTCGCCCTCTTCCCGTGGCGATACTCCCGAACCCTGGAACGCAGTATTGACTCAGTCCTTTTCGGCACCTCAGACACACGGTCGTCGATAGCGAAGATTCGGCCGCCAGCTTTGCAAGGGGAGCTCGACATCGAGGTTCCCGATCCGGAGTTGACCGACGAGGAGCGGGAGTTAGTCTCCAGCTTCGACAGCTACACCAAAGATCCTGTGGTGGAGACGGGTCGGCTTGTCTTGGTTGCGATTTGCAGCTCGACTCGCGGACTGTTCGACGTGCGTTGGGGCGAAGCGGAGCTCGGCGCCAGCGGCTTCGTGAGTTGGGTTGCCGAGCCGGAGAACCTTCTCAACCAGACTCCGACTCGACCAGTATCGACCACGCCGCGGCGGACCTTCACATCCGGACCGGTACCAAAGAAGTTCCCAACGGAACGACCAGGCGAGGCGTCCGGCACCGATGAATGACGATCGGCCACAGCTTGAGCTCTTCACATCGGCTGTCGATGATGGTCTCTCGTCGGTCGCGGTGGCGTTCGAGCCTGCCCGACTCACTCAGGCACGGGTCCTGGCCGAATTGACCAAATCTGAGCTGGCCGAACAAGTCGGTGTCTCGGCGGCCGCGATCGGTCAGTTTGAAGCCGGAATCACAAAACCACGTCCCGAGCATCTACCGATTTTGAGCAAGACTCTAGGCGTGCCGGTCCGGTACTTTGCAGCTGGTCGCCCCATAGGGCGTCTTGACGCTGCCGACGCGCATTTCAGAAGTCTCAGATCGACGCGATCCAAAGATCGCTCGAAAGCGGCCGCGCATGCTGAGCAAGTATGGGAACTGACTCACGCGCTGGAGAAGCAGGTCAGGTTCCCTGACGTCAATTTGCCTGTCTTGCCCAGTGGAGCGTCACCTACCGAAGCTGCTGATGTGCTTCGTAAATGGTGGGCAGTATCCGCCGGACCTGTACCCCACTTAGCGGGCACCATGGAAGCGAACGGCATTGTCGTATGCCTCATCTCAATGACCGACGATGCGCTCGGCCGGGTAAAGGCCTACTCGACTGACGCTCTAGGACGACCGATTGTTGTCCTTACCCCCGAACGCTTCCGCTCGGTGCAGGAGTACAGGTTCACATGTGCGCACGAGTTGGGGCACCTACTCATGCATCCCACCGCTCTCCCCGGCGATCGACAGCAAGAACGCGAAGCCGATCAGTTTGCAGCAGAGTTCTTGACGCCACAAGCGCAGATCGCACCGTTACTACCCAAAACCGTTCGGATCTCCACACTGGATGGACTAAGCCGGGAGTGGGGAGTCTCAATCGAATCGCTGATCTATCGAATGGGAGAGCTCCACCTAGTGACCGAGGCCGCCATACGCCGCGCGCATCAACGTTTGGCGGGCATGACCGGTTTGCGTAACGAAGAGCCTCTAGTTTCGTTCCCTGGCGAGGTGCCTACTCTCCTCCGAGATGCGTTGAAGATGGCCGAGAAAATCGGTTACAGCCGGGCGGATCTTGCCGACGAATTACGTTGGACCGAGCATCATCTCGCCAAACTGCTCGGCGAGATCGACACACGGCCCAGACTGTCTCTCGTCTCACGTTCAGAACTTTCGCCTGGTCAAGCGTCCACCTAACGATGATAGAACCTGCCTGTGCTGGCGAACCTCGCTCGGGAGGTCCAGCGTCGAGGAGTCTTTCGAAGATCGGGAACGCCCTGTCTCCGCATCACGCATTCGCGCGTAGGCCATCAGGCGGCCCGCACAACCGGGCATGAGTCGCGGGCGAAGTCGGCTAGCCTGCGGCTCGTCGACGAGCGTTGAGTGCGACAGGATCAACCGATAGTGCCGGTTCCAGTGGTTCCTCGTCCGGGTCAACATCATCTTTCGCAAAGGCACTGATCATTGGCTCAAATATCGCCGTTAGACGCGTGAACCGCATCGTCGCGTAGACAATGGCAAACTCGAAGATCCACCGTGCCACTAGCGCGTTGTGACCTACCGGACTCTGACCGGGCGGAATAGCTTTCGTCGAGTCGAGCATGAGAGCGATGATCGCGAGCAAGGCAGCGCCCATACTGCCGACATAGATGCTGCGCCAACTTCGCGCGAGGTCCTTGCCGACGTCACGCTTGAGCGCTTTCGCACGCGGCCCCTTAGCTGAACCCAGCTGACTTACCGCGACTCCGCTCAGCGCCCCGGTCAACGAGACCACTACCGCGAACGCCGAGTAAACGCCACGGCGATCAGATGCTTCACTCCAGCTCAAGAGGTCGAAGCGCCCGGTGAGCCACACAACTAGAGCATGGATTCCCACGACAAACCCGGCTATGAACAGGTCCATCCATCGGTGATCAATCCAAAACTCGCGGATGGGTCTGACGACATGTTCTCGGAGAGACTGTCCTAGTTCCAAAGCATTCCTCCTTCGGAACCACACTGCTGACCTCAAGACTCGTTGTTGTTACCGTTCGCCGGCTCCACGCCGACCGCCTGCCGTAGCTCACTATCATGCTCGGCTGCGACGCCCATTATGGCGGTAACGGCCGACACTATTCTGATGGGATTGCCCTCATCATCTGTCGCCGCAATCTTGCGCTTCGCGGTGATCCGTTGTTTGAGGAAGTCCACCTTTTCCGAGTGGGTCTTCTCGTCAGCGTCAATGTGAATCAGCTGGGCTTTCGCCTTGCTGACCTCGCTCTCGCTCGCAGCGGCCGCAAGGTGTCCGGCCTCGTCACGCATGATCTGTCGGCCCTCATGGTTTTCCTTCGCCCGTGACGTCTGGATGATGAGGGTTACTGTTACCGGCCCGAACTCATCGTTGACGCGGGTAAGTACGCTCCCTAGTCGCGAGCCTCGGTTTGTAAGCGCCTGAGCCTTGGTGGTGCTCACCTTGGTCTCGATTCGAGATACCTCGGGCGACTTCTGAAGTTGCTCCCGGGCCGCGTCGGTAAGTACGGCCTCCGCGATGAGGTGCACACCGGTGAAAATCTTCAGTTCATCGAACCATTCAGCGACCGCACTCGGCGTCGGTGAGGCCGCCGAGCCTTGCACGAGACCGATCAGGTTCCCAAAGTCGAGAAACGACACCACAGATATCTCATAGAGCTTGTTTCCCTCTTCGGTCTCGAAATCTTCGAGAGAGGTAGCGCCGCTCTTGAGGAGCCCCAGCCACGCTGCGACGTCACGGACCTTCGCGAGCTTCAAATGAGCACGTTCACCGTGGTAGTAGACCTCGCCAATCAGCATGCGGTCGCCGACTTTGGTCGTTCGACCTTCGAGGTCAAGGCCATCGAGCTGGGTGAGTATGTCGTACCAATTCGCGTGCTCCATCGGCTTGTTGCCAGATGCGTCGTACTTCACAAGGCGATAGAACGCGATCGTTTTTTCATCGGTCGCCATCGCGGTGTTCCTCCTGGACGTTGCTGCAGCTCGGCAACGTCGTCTTGTGAAGTCTGTTTACGCGTCGACCTTAACCTTCGTGACTGGTTGACTGCTGGTAGCCACGCTGTTGTCTACATCCAAACTGGCTCGCTCGTGGCCCTTGCACCGGTCGAGCGTCCGCTTCTGTATCCCGATCGTCATTTGCTACTACATCAACGCCCTAATCGAAGATCCGCAAGCGCATCGAGATGAACACATCGCACGGAGTCGGCCGGGCGTCAACATGTCTTGACGGTGCGGTAACTGTCTCGAAGCGATCTGCGTTGCGATAATCGAAAGATCCCTCTGCGCAGTATGGTCGGGCAATGTCGTTGACTCAGGAGTGGAACCTCCTCGTGACTGCGCTGCGGGACGTGGCACCGGTGACGGCGCGAACGCTCAGGCCATGTGCGTCGACGAGCGCGGTGAAACGGGCCGAGGCAGCGACGGTTCCGTGGCCGGACGGGCTTCGCGAATTCTTCGGCCTTCATGACGGTCAGAACGAGGTCGGCGGCGCGGGACTCGTCGTTCCGGCTGGACGTCTGCTGCAGGTCGCGGAGATACCTCAGCGGCATTCCGACATGGTCGAAGTCATGGCGGATATCGTTGCAACAGAACCAGATATCTACGACGGGACCTACGCCGAGATCGTCGACAACCTGGTCGAGGCGGGCGTCGAGGCAGAAGATCACCTGTTCCTACCGGGGTACGTCCCTATCGCGGCTTGGGATTCGAATCTGATGTATTGCGACACCCGTTCGGGAGAGATGCGGGGGAGTGTGTCGTACCGATCAGACGACGGCGGGCACCTGGGTGTGCCAACCTGGCCGTCTTTGGAAGCATTTGTTTGCGACGTCAGGTCGGCCGTGACCGATCAGATATCGATCGGCTGGTACACAGCAGCGGTCGACAACGGGGTACTGGACTGGGACATTGTCGAATGACGTTGTGGCAGGGCGAGAGCGCCGAGATGGCGGTACGGGTACCAGCGGCCGGCCTTGGAGCGGCCACCCTCCGAAACACCTGGTGTTGCAGTCCACACCCACCGGTGTCGTGCGGTCAGGCGCGTAGTCGGCAGACGGCGGCGTCCAGATGACCATCACTCCGTGTCGTGACGGCTCACCCGCTCGATGGTTGATCGATCAAAGACGCGACTGGTGGGATCTGGTCACCCGCGGCCCGTCGGGGTACGAGCGTTACGCACGGTTGAGATTCATCCCGGATCCGACTTACGACGGTCAGCGCGAAATGGACACCGACTTCGCCAACGACGGACCGCCCGAGATCGCCCAGCTCGGAATCGCTGTCTCCACCCTCGCCCGGTTCACCACAACTCCGGACGACTGCTATTTCCTGATCTGGGAGGGCTACGAAAACCTCGACCACATGCAGGCCGCGACAGTCTCGATCCCGGAGCGGCCCTGCTACCTCTTTCGAGGTACTGCGGAGGACGTGTCGACGTGGAAGGACGCCCGAGACGGCACTGGTGAGCTGCCGATACCTGCGTTTGTGTGGCCAGCCGATCATGCGTGGTGCATCGCCAACGACGTCGACCCCCACTTCGCCACCATCGGTGCCGGCGAGTCCGCTATCGCAGATCTTCTTCGGACCGCACGAATCGATACGACGCCGGACAATCCCACCACGTACCCACCGTTTTACGGATTTTGAAGGCCACGGTCCAAAGGACGCGTTCGAGGCGGTCGCCGATACGGCGCAGTGCCTGCAGCGCAACGGTTTCTAGTGGGCGTTCCGTA
Organism: Rhodococcus sp. NPDC006774; assembly: GCF_040636045.1. NCBI lineage: Bacteria > Bacillati > Actinomycetota > Actinomycetes > Mycobacteriales > Nocardiaceae > Rhodococcus > Rhodococcus sp. NPDC006774. Next base: position 12,074 of record NZ_JBEYIW010000031.1, read on the forward strand.
CCCTCGGGTGGCGGTGTCGAACAGGCACCGCTACCCGAGACGCAAGGAGGCACCTCCATGGCTGGAATCGCTGACAAGCTCGACAAAGCATACGAAGACAAGCCACTCACCGAGCTCGTCGACGCACCCGTCGAAGCACTGCAGGGCGTTAGCCCTGGCGATGCCGAGCATCTCAAGGCCGCATTCAACATCACGACCATCGGCGATCTCGGACGCAACAAGTACTTCCTCTGGGCGCAGTCGATCGCCAAGCTCGCCGAGTAAGACTCGAGTACGGCACACACGATGAAGCCACAAGACTGGCTACGTCCTGTGGCTTCATCGCAAGCCGACATCGATGCCTGTGGCGTACCTGCACCATCGACCGTCGACAGCGATGCCGTCGACGCGCATGCGTGCCACGTTCGCGGCGGGCGACCCTCGGCGACGTCCCTGATCGGTCGGCCTTCAGCCCGGTACCGTCGCACTGTGACACCGAGACAGGTCAGCACGGTGAGCGGTTACCGCTATCAGTGGTCACTGTTCGTCGATTGGTGCGCTGCGGCCGACGTCGAGGCTCTACCTGCGTCGCCGATCACGCTGGCGCAGTTCCTCGATGAGAACCCTGCCGGCGACGCGGTTCAGTTGCGCCGGGTTTCTGCGATCAACCGCGCTCACCTCGATGCCGGCCAACCCGCCCCCGGCGGAGTCACCTCGATTCGGATCGCACTGGACTCGGCACGTAGTGAGCGAACGATCCGGCGTGCTGAGCAGGACCAGATGATGATCGCGGCCGGACTGCCGACCTCCGGATCGACAGCGGCACTGTTCGGTCGCCGTGACGCCGTTCTTCTCATGCTCGCCGGAGCAGGCCTGTCCCACAAAGCTATTGCGAAAGTAGACCGCACCGAGATCACCACCGACGGCGACGCTGTGTGGATCGGCAGCCGCCACCGCATCCGTATCGCCCCCAACGACTCCACCGGTTTCGAACCGGTCACGATATGGGATCGGTGGCACCCGGTCCTGCAGTTCTCCGAGCGCTACCCGTCGACCACGCTGCTGGCAGAACATTTGCAGCGCAACACTTTTCCCGACATGACGGGGCTGCCGCTTCGCAGTGGTCCGGTCGCGGTGCCGATCGACCGGTGGGGCCACCTACCCTTGCCGGTGACGGCGATGACCGCCGCCGAGGTCGGAGCGGTGATCGCCAGGCACCGCACCGGGGCTTCTCCACTGCACACCCCGCGCCGCCTCCTCGCCAGACCCACCGACGGTGGTACCGATCGGCGTGACCCCATCGTTCCGGAGCCAGTGCCCCTGGAGCTCGACTCCGGGTACTACCGCTCGGGTGTCGAGGCACGTCGACGCGCCCACACGGCGTTGGCCGACGTACCGGACATGGTCGACGACGTCGAGGACCGCATCGAGCAACTCCTGCAACGCACCCTGCAGCTCCTCGACCCATCCACCAACGGCGACAGCACCTGATGCGGCGCACTCACGACCCGGCACACCGACACCTTGGTCGTCGTCCAACTCGTCGAGCACAGAGATCGGACACCGCCACGTTGCCGCAACCTGGGCGCAGCACCTAGGTTCAGTGAGCCGCGACAGATGACGTTTGAAGGCTCAGGCGCGGGTTCGAGACCTTCCGGGCCAATCGTCAACATACCTTGACGGTGTGTAGCCGCTCTTCATGCCATCAGCCGACATCGACACAGTAGAGACGTCGCAGCACTTGCCTTTGCGCCCGGCCCTGCTTGTCGACGTGGCGCGCCCGGATCTGCACCGAGTCACCGATCTATCGGTATGTATCTGACTGTATATGAATAGGACTGATACAACTACATACAATCCGATAGTCTATGTGCATGGAGTACGGACTGAACCCCTTCACACCCGGGTCTGGCACCCGACCCCCCGAGCTCGTCGGGCGTACCGCCGAGCTCGAACGGTTCGACTTGTTGGTCGCACGCGCGAAACAGCGGCGCTACGACCGTGGGTTGATGCTGCAGGGCCTCCGGGGGGTAGGGAAGACCACGCTGTTGGCGACCATGGCGGATCAAGCTCGCCGCCACGATTGGGTGGTGGTCGAGGTCGAAGCTCAGACCAGTGTGGAAGGTGCCGAGGCCCTGCGGAGGCGTATCGCCAAAGATATTTCTCGCGCTGTACGCCGTCGTCAGTTCGCCGGCCCGGTGGCGGACAAGATCCGGCAGTTGACCGAAGAGTTCTCGATGTCCGCCACCGCGTTCGGTGTCGGAGTCGAGCTCGCTCGCTCCGCCGGTGCCGAGAAACCAAGCCTGGGGGTCGAATTCGAGGACCTCGTCGAAGATCTTACCGAGGAACTCCGCAAGGACGGCACCGCGCTGGGGCTGTTCATCGACGAGATGCAGGAACTCGAGCCGGCGCTCTTGCAGGTGATCCTGGCTACCCAGCACCGTGCGGCTCAGCGTGAGTGGCCGTTCTTCGTGTGCGGTGCCGGCCTGCCGAACCTTGCGCAAGCATTGGCCGACGCACGGTCCTACGCCGAGCGCCAGTTCGACTACAGGACCATCGGTCCTCTCGCCGACGATCAGGCCCGCGATGCGATCGTCACCCCCATCGCCCGGCTGAACCAGGACATCGACGCCGAGGCAGCAGATTACGTCGTCGCGGCGAGCGATGGATACCCGTACTTCCTTCAGGTGTTCGGTCACGAGCTCTGGCAGGCAGCCCAGCAGTCCCCGTTCACCCTCGCCGATGCCGAGGACGCCGTGGACACCGGCCACGCCTCGCTCGATTCCGGCTTCTACAGCTCACGGTGGCTACGGGCCACCGAAGCCGAGAAACGCTATCTGGTGGCGATCGCACGCAGCGGAACCGATACTCCGCGGACGGCAGCCCTCGCCGAGGCCCTCGGGTCGAATCCGCAGTCGATGGCACCGCACCGTGACTCCTGTATACGCAAAGGACTCATCTGGTCGCCGGCCCGCGGCCTGGTTGCGTTCACCGTCCCCGGGATGGCGGACTTCATCCGCCGCCAACCCAACGCACCGATTATCTGACCTCGACACCCAAGGACGTCGACTGGGCTGACATCGAGCACGTCGATTGCTCACGCCGCCCTGCATCCACACAGCGCCGTTGCACAAAGAGTCCAGTTCGGTCCGGCGTTGCAGCATCCAGCCGCGCTGGGGGGGAGGGCCAGGGCGAGTAACGCGAACAAGGCCGGTGCTCGGTGTCACCCTGGACTCGTGGCCGATACACGGTGCGTTAGAACGGGTCCGGTGGGCCGGTGTTCATCACGGCCAGGATGTAGTCGTGGTCGGGTGAATCGGCCGGGTGATCGTCGGCGACCGCGAACACCGACCGATCGGGCTCCGGCGGGGTGCGTGCTTCCTCGCGGGCTGCGAGCCATTCTCGCCAGACGATGCGTTCGGCTCGGTGGCGCACGATGCGGGCACGGACGGCCGAGGTGAGGCCGTGACGATGGCCGATGTCGTCGAGTTCGACGGGCCCGATACCGATGTGGGTGTTCTCGATTGTGAGGAGCCCGGCGACGCGTAGATCCAGCAGAGCCTCGTATCCGCTGGTGCGTCCCATCCTGATGGCGGTGAACAACTCGTCCGGGGTCTGGGGCTCTGCTGCGGCGAGGACTGCGTCGTAGAGGATGCGGTGACGCCAGCCGATGACACTCCACGCCGGGTGTACCGATTCGACCTCGGCTGGCCCTGCCGCGGTGTCGACTACCGCCGCTCGTCCAGCATGTGTGGGCACTAGTGCGTACCGGTCGGGGTTCTGGCCGACTCCGCGTTCGATCAGCAACAGCGGTGAGCCTTCCATGTCCCGCAGCCGCTCCAGAACGGACCACACCGTCGATTCGGGGAGCATGCCAGCGGCGATGGACAGTGACCGCCCACCGACACCGACAGTGGGGACGCCTTCCACTATCTGCCCTGACACTGCGGCTGCCCACGCCAGTGCTTGAACGACTGCATGGGTGGTCCAGCGATCCCGGCGATGATGAAACTCGGAGGCGACCCAGGTTTGAGCGTGGGTGAGCCATGAACGAAGTACCGGGTCGTAGGTACCCCCTGTGTGCTTTTGCTTGTGCCCGGTATCCCGGACTGGGTCGGGGAGTGTCGATGCGGCCCAGTCGAGTGCGCGGGCAGTGTCGCGGCGGATGGCGCGTTCGGGTTCGGCGTAGCGGGCGTATGCGGCACGCACACCCGCCCACGCGGGTTCGGTGACGCGGGTGAGGATGTCGGTGGCGCTGGCTCCGGCGAGGACTGCGTGGGTGATGACGGATTGGCGTGCTTCCGAGCGTGAGGGCCAGCGGCGGGTGTCGATGCGGCCGGTGCTGGCGAAGTCGAGGACGCAGCGAGGCGGCGGGGCGGAACGGCAGAAACGTGGGTGCAGCCGGGCGTCATCGCTGCTGCCGAGGACGCGTTCAGTGGACGTCTCGGCGCGGATGTGGGTGTCGATCGGGCTGGTGACCGTGCGGCCCGTTCCTCCGAGCAGGGCTTCGAGGCGTTGGAGTGTGCCGGCATCGGACCCGACGGTCAGGATGTCGGCCGCTGTAGCCGGGTCGAGGTCGACGAGGGTGCGGTAGCCACCTTCTTTGCACTGCGAGCCCGGCACGGTGATGCACCCGGTTTTGTGGTTGGTCATCGGTGTGATGTCCAACGTGGGAAGTCTCGCTGCAAGAAGACGTAGCAGTGGCCGGATCTCGCCGGCGGTGACTGTTCTTCCCGGTGCCAGCGGTATCAGTACGTGTCGGCCGCCGCTGGTCGATTGGTCGACGACGGCGCGGCCACCGCATTCGGTCAACCAGGCCAGCAGACGCGTCACGTCGGCGACAACGCAGGCGTGGCCGTGGTGTTTGGTGTCGAAGTCCAGGGCAACGATGCAGGCGCGCTCGCGTGAGAACAGCGGTACAGCTGCTGGCAGTGCCGGCCGTTTGACCGTCAGCGGCCCCGCGGACACGTATTTACGTGTCGTCGGGTCGTAGAGACGCATCGATCGGCGAGCAGCAATGGCTGGTGCGAATCGATGCCACAGCCGGTCCGCAGTCGCATCCGGGTGGACGACACGAGCATTCAATCTTGTACCTACTTCAGGGCACGATGTACCCTGAGACATGTCCGCCAAGACAGTCCCTTCGGGGAAAGCAACACAGAACGAGTTGCGAGCTAGTCACTCGCTTCTCTGACTTCAGAAGCCCTCGGCCCGCACGCCGGGGGTTTTTGTCATCTCAAGGTGCTGCGTAGATTTAGTTGGACTAAGACCCGAATGTCGATTCAGGTCGAGACGGCTACGCAGTCAAGGGCAGTACCCCCTGTTCATGCGCGCGATTCAGTTCGCGCGCAAGATCTTCGCGGTCGCTGGCAATCGCGATCAGATCAGCGACGTACTGACTCAGAGATGTCGCACCAGCCGAGCTTCGCTGCGCCTTGAGCGTGTCAATCAGCTCCGACGGCAGTCGGACAGTCAGTGACGTCCGGTCACCCTTACTGGGCATCGGCATGGCACGGCCTCCTTCGTCTACTTCCGCGGTCCCAACCGGTGTCTATCCTGAACCAGAATCATTTTCGAAGCGTTGAGACACGCCGAGGAAGTCACCAGGAATTACACCTCTGTCATTCAAACGGTCTTCACGCGCTGCCGGTCCACTCTCGCAGCTGCGTCACATAATGGCCGTCGACCAAAGTCTGTGGACGTGGTGGACACTATCTGGCATGGAGATCGCCCAAACCATCTCGAAGACTCTGCCTCATCCGCGCTACCGGTTGCCGTTTGCCGGAGACATCGTTGGCCTCGATACTGCCAAGCCGGTTCAGAAAGAGATGGCAATGGCCACCGAGCTAGGGGGGATCTACGAACGCAAGATTTTCGGCCACCGACTCGTGGTCGTCTCGGAACCGGAGCTTGTCGCGGAAGTGAACGACGAGAAGTACTGGGCAAAATTTCTCGCCCTGCCACATCGCAAGCTACGCGCCATCGGCGAAGACGGTCTGTTCACCGCGTTCAACTCGGAGCCGAACTGGCATAGCGCGCATGCTGTTTTAGGGCCGGCGTTCAGCAAAGGGGCCATGCGCGGTTACCACGAAGCCATGCAGGAATCAGTCAACGAACTTCTGACCTCGTGGGATAGCGGATCTGGTCCGGTAGACGCCTACGACGAGTGCTCAAAGCTGACCTTCGACGTGATCGGGCGTTGCGCCCTGTCGCATGATTTTGGCTCGTTTCGCCAGGCCGTACCCTTTGCGGACGCCATCGCTCGCGTCCTTCACTATGTGAACAAGTCATCGAACGATGTGCCGATCATCCGCTCTGTCTTAGGACGAAGGGCGACGAGGCAGCACGATGAGGACCTCCAGTTCATACGCCACACTGTCGACTCCCTGATCGAACAGCGAATGGCCCAGCCTGACTCCAGCAAAACATCTCCGGATCTGCTCGAACATATGCTCAGCACGCCAGACCCCGATACGGGCGACAGACTGGCCCTGGAGAACATCCGCAATCAGATCATCACTTTTTTGATCGCGGGGAACGAGACAACAGCATCGACCATCGCCTTTGCGTTGCATTTCCTGAGCACGCGGCCCGATGAGATGCAGCGGATACGGGCCGAAGTTGACGCCGTCGCTCCTGATGGCACCGACATCGAGTTCGAGAATGTACCCAAGCTGCGACGGACACGACATGTAGTCGACGAAACTCTCCGCTTGTGGCCCGCTGCACCCGGCTACTTCCGCAAGGCTCGTGAGCGCGGAGCAACTTCGCTGGGCGGGTACGAGGTACCGGAGGGTTGGGTGTTTGTTCTCCTTCCACAGCTGCATCGCTCACCGGAGTGGGGGCCAGAGGCAGACAAGTTCAACCCCGACCGGTTCGCCACAGGCCAGGCCAGCGACACCAACCGCCGCATCTACAAGCCTTGGGGCACTGGTCTGCGAGCGTGTATCGGCCGCCAATTCGCCTTACACGAGGCGGTGCTTGCGTTGGCGTCCATCGCTCGTCGGTACGAGATTCGGGCAGACCCCGGTTACCAGCTCGATGTGCGCGAAGCAGTGACAATGAGGCCACACGGCGTCAGACTTTCTGTTTCGCGGCGGCTGTGACTGTACCGTCGTCGGTCTAAGTCGATCAGGAGGGGGAACCTGTGGACACCCTGAACAGCTGGCACCTGGTGGAAACTCTGGTGCCGGGACAGATGACAGTCATCAGTACTGGGGGGAAGGTCCGAGATTGGACCAAAATCGATCGCTTGTCACCTGGGCCTGAGTTCGATCTACCTGGTTTTCTGGAACTCACGCGCAGTTCTCGCGCCCAGCAAGATGTGCTCTTCAAAGGCCGTCGGCGTGAAGCTCGCATACGCGCAGTACCAGTTCTGGGGCCGTCAGGGGAAACCCACGGCATACAGGTCTGGGTGGGGGACCCGGAGGTCGAACCCGATCCTGTGCGCATCGTTTCCGGAATAGCCTGGCTACTCGAACGCACCGTCATCGAGCAGACAGTCGAGGCTTCCGCGATGTCCGGCGTCTCTGCTGCTGATCACGTACCAGAACGAACCCCGGCTGAGTACAACGCCAAGGCTGTCAAATTCGATGGGTCCGAGGAGTTGTTCGCCCAGGCGTTGGTTCCTACACACGGTCAGAAGTGGGAGGGCCCGATGTCCGTTCTCCACGCAGATGGCCGAATCATGCGTTGGCATTGCTGGGGGAGGGGGAGAACTGACCCTCCCAACGTCGGCCTCAGGCTGCTATGGCACGACGTGACAGACACAACGGAACCCGACAAACCGACATTGGCTGAGCTGGGAATGCCGAGCGGCCTCGAGAGCGGTGGAACACGCATCGCTGTATTCGACGGCCGAACCGGGATTTTGACAATGTGGTTACCGGAAGCTCCAACCTGGGTGAAATGGCGTGACCTCACAAGCGGCTGTGGCGTGTTGCACGACGACGACCGAGCGACACTGTCAGACGCTCTGGAAAAGTGGACTCACGATACGTCACCTGTGTCAGCTGATGTACGCGTCCGTGCAATCGACGGCGGCGACGCGACCGGCTGGAAGTGGCAGCAAACCCGACTCGAACTAAGGCCCTACCCTGGACAGCTTGGTGACCGGCTGGTCCTTGCGGTGCTCCCCGCGCTACAACCTTCCGAGCAGGTGCTCGAGGTTCCCACTCCCTAACTGATCGTGATAGCTTCGCCCTCGGCACCTTCCGCTCTCCCGAAGAGTTGAAGATTTCCTGTCGGCCGCATGGCCCTCAGACGCAGCCTTTGAGCACCACGTGGAACATATTTCACGTGGCTAACAAGCACGCGTCTTGGAGCCAGAATGTCGATCCAGAGTCAGGTCCCTACTCAGGCCGGTTCGCCCCGTGGCCGCTTCCGCACACGCTCGTATGCCTCGCTGACCCGTTGCGCCGGGTACCCCAACGCTTCCGCTATCTGGCGGGCGGCCGGCGCGCTCAGTTTGCTCTGCCCGCGCTCGAGCGCCCCGATGTACTGGCTACTGACGCCGATTTCGCTCGCGAGCATCCCCTGGGTCAGCCCCCTGGATATTCGCAGATCACCGAGGTATTCCTCGTCCTCCGGCACTGAGACGAAATCGCTGATCTCGCACCCGAATTCCTTAGCGCATCGAGCAAGAGTGTCTATACGGGGATGGGACTGGCCTCGCTCCCATTGTGAGTACGTCGTCAAAGCCACTCCGAGAACGCGCGCAACCTCGGCACCACTCAGCTTGAGTTCAATTCGTCGTGCCCGCAGCTTGTCAGGTGCGAAACCACGCAACCGACGCCTCACCGATGGAACCTCACGAGAGGACACGATGCCACTTGTCCCAATTCGGTAGCACATAAAGCATGTTTTGATGCTAGTGTATAGATACAGTTGTTTAGACGATGCAACTGAGGTTCACCCCCGGGGCGTCGGCAGAGCAAGATTCGGCTTACAGACGCACACCGCATCAACCACAGCGTCTACGCATCACTGATGCGCCAAAGAAAGCGAGAAGCCGACTGGCTCAGAGTAACTCGAATTAGCAGACTCCAGATGCGCCGTGATTGGTCGTCCCGAAACGCATCCGGAGTCCCCTCCACCTACAGAACAAAGCCCCAATATCGGGCCCAACTTGTATCCGCAGGGGCTCTCCCAGCCTAAGCGGATCTAGCAGAACCGCAATCGGATCGGAGACACCTATGACATCTGTCGCGCAACCGCGAACGTTACATCCGGGCTCCACCTGCAATCCCGGCATCGCCCTCTGCCCCTCGGTCAACGACCGTGTTGCGGGCCTGGCCGTGTGTTCGCTCCCAGCCGTGCCCCACCACAGCCACCACAGGCTGATCTGCGAAGAGACGGGCGCGGTGATTGGTGAATGGACTGACGCCAATGCGACGTTCCTGGAACCACTCCCACGGTCTCCGCTCTTCAGCCACGTGGCCTAGTACCCCCCAATCTCGACTGACGCCTGAAGAGGCGATCAGTCGCGAGGGTCTACGCGGCGAACTCACTGCACTGAGGCTCCCGTGTAGCCCCTCAATTGGTGGACCGGCGCGAGGGTCGCATGGTGACGCTTCGACCTCATCGTGTGCCGAACTGCGCTACCCCGCCGGGACATCGAACACATTCCCACTAGTCCACTGACAGAAAGGAATACGACCGATGCCTTGGATCTTCTCGCAGCTCTGGTTCTGGCTCGGCCTACTGGGCTGAGTGCTCGTGGATGCCAGCGTGCAACGGACGCCCGCTGGCATCCACTCCCAAGGCATCACCCGTCCGCGCTGAGGGTTCGCCCGAAGGCTGACCCTCGTTTTCGGTCGTTCCCCAGCGCGGACGGTGGTGGTTCCACCATCAACCACTCCTGTCACACATCACCCAATACCGCTGCATCACAGCGGCTTACGAAAGGCACAGCCACACAATGTCTCCTCAGCAAGGAATTGGTGGGCGTCACCGCCGCCGCAGGGACCGGGCTCTCGTTCTCACTGCCGTTCCCGTGGCCGTCGCCCTCGCGTGGGGCACCGCGACCGCACACGCAGCACCGCAGGACTTCGTCACCGCACCCGACACCGCCCAGTCCGGAACCACCGACACCACTCCCGTCGCGCCGCCGCCGGCCCCGACCCAGGAACGCCAGTTCCTGCCCGGCTACCAGGCCTCACCTCAGGTCCAGCAGTCCCAGTGGCGTAGCTACGACGACTACCGGTCCGGTAATCAGCAGTCCTCGTACCAGAACACCTACTACGAGACCACTCCCGCGCCGCAGGCTGCGCCGACCGAGGCACCGCCCGCCCTGCAAGCGACCCCGCCGCCTCCACCGCCTGTCCCGACTGTGCAGCGCAAGATCATCGCTCCGATCGACGCACCCGACGGCTACGTCCTCGTCGGTGGCGAACTCGTACCGTACGACCCGAACGTGCTGGACCGGAACTTGGTCGAACAGTTCAACAACACCGGAGCCGCTGTACAGGCCGACGGCGGAAACTGGCTCGTGGACAACGGGTTCGCCGACGCACCCCGCGCCGACCGCATCGCCGCCGGCACCGCCACGGGTGTGTTGACCGGTGGCGCTGTCGGCCTCGCTGCCTCCGTAGCCCCGGCCGCCGTGATCACCGGCACCGCAGCCGCCATCGGCGGCGCACTCGGCGTCGCCGCCACCACAGGCACCGGCGCGATCGTCTGGGGCGGACCTGTCGGCTGGGTCTTCATTCCCGGCGCGGCTGCACTCGCAGGAGCAGGCGTCGGTGCTGCCCTGTCGGCACCGATCGTGCTGGGCCTGACCGGCACCGGCGCTGCCATCGGCGGCATCCTCGGTGCCACCGTGCTCGGCGGCGAGCAGCAAATCATCGAAGAGCCCGCCCCGCTACCGGCACCCGAGAGCGTCCCAGCGGCCTCTGCTGCGCCGCTGCTTGTCGAGGCCTCCGGTACCCAGAACACGGTCGACACCACCGTCGGGCAGGCAATCAGTGCTGCACCGGTATGGACCGAACCCGCCTACGAGCAGGTTCAGCAGTTCTCCTCGACGGTGCTCGAGCAGCCCGCCGTTGCTGACACGGTAGCCGCGGTGAACACCGCCGTCGCACCGGTTCTCGACCAGGCGAACGCTGCCCTGGCAGGCCTGAACCTCGCGATCTGATCTCCGGGTGCAGCCCGACCACTACCGGTGGGCGGGCTGTATCCGAAGGTTCGATCCCGTTCCTGCACTTCGACACTCGGAAAGGCCCTGTTGTGGCACCTCGAGAGACCCCCGACGACAGCTCCGATGATTGGTTCGCCGACCCTGTCGTCGCCGACACAGAGACTGCCGCTGCAGCGTCCGAGCGCAGACTGACCGTCCTGACCGACCAGCACAACACCGACGTCGATCCCGACGACGACTGGTTTGCAGGCGACTCTGCGGAGGACATGGGCACCGCCCGGGCAGCGGATGGATACAGCTCCTTCGACGAACGGACCTCTCTACTTCGCACTGGAGGCCCCTACACCGCGCAAACGCCGCCCCCACGGTCGTGGTGGCGACGCCACCGCGCCGCTGTCGCCGTCACGATTGCCCTCACGGTCCTGGTCGGAGGAGGCTTGGGAGCAGCTCTGGTCCTCACCGGTGTCGGTGACGAACCGCAGGCCCCTGCCGCACTGCTTCCCGCCGACATCGTCACCACCACAACCCTTCCCACATCGGCGGCCCCCGCTGCCGCCGGTGCCGCCGCCGCCGATGTCACCTGGTGCAAGGGCCAAGCCGACGGTGACCCGGTCACCGAAGACAGTGACGACCCTGGCGCGGTGGCGATCTGGCGGTTCGAGAAGGCCTTTTACTTCGACCGCGACGGTGCCGCAGCCCGCGCAGCAGGTGCACTGGACGCGGTGATGGCGTCCGCGCAGAGACTCCAGCAGGGGATCGACCAGCTCGAACCCGACATCGAGTTCTGTGTCTTGGCCGACCCGATCGACGCGGGGATCTACGACGTCACCGTCGTCGAACGCGGCCCCGGCATCGACGGCCGTATGAGCCGCCAACGGATCACCACCACCGAGCAGCAGGACGGCACGACGCTCATCTCCGCCATCGTCCCGCGCTGACCCCTTATGACCAGGCACATCCGCTGGACCCCACTGAAGAAGAGAGAAACCGTGCACACATCCATCGACCAGGTTCGTCGCCTCACTCCGCGCCTGCTCGCCGCCACCGCCGCGATGACGGTCGCGGTCTCCGCCAGCGGCGTCGCGGCCGCGCAGCCCTCCGCCACTCCCACCCCGTCCGGATCGGCGACTACGAGCCAATCCAGCACCGACGGCGACTGCCCGGTGCTGCATCTCGTCGTCGTCCCCGGCACCACCGAGATCGACGAGAACTCCTCACCCGACACCGATTCGGGCTTCTTCTCCCGGTTGACCGTTCCGGCGATGCGTGATGCGAACTCCGGTGACGGGCCCGCTCTCGAACGCAGCTACGTTCCCTACCCGGCGAGTTTCGGTGGCAAGCCCGGCGATCGCTCCGCCGTTCCCTACGCCCAGTCCGTCGACATCGGCGTCGAGAACACCACCAAGATGATCTCCGACATCGCAGCACGCTGCCCCGGCACCAAGGTCTTCCTCTCCGGCTACTCCCAGGGCGGCGAGGTCGCCTCCCAAGTCACCCGCGACATCGGAGCAGGATACGGCCCCGTCGACGCCGACCACTTCGCCGGCGCAGCACTGTTCTCCGACCCCACCCGAGCCGAAGGCGAAGACGTCATCGCCGGCGGCGGCTCTACTCCTGCCCCGGCACCGGGAACGAGCGGCGCAGCAGTGGACACCGTCCAACTTGCCCCGGCCGTCGCCGCAGCCGCCCCCGCAGGCGGCGGTATCGCACCGACACCGAAGATCGCAGGATTCGGAGCAGTCTCGGACCGGGTCGCCTCGTACTGCACCGCAGGCGATCTCGCGTGTGACACCCCCATCGACGCCCCCGCCGCCAAGCTCGTTGCCTCCATTGCCGGACAGTCCTCGATGGACACCCGCGACCCCGTCCGGATCCTCACCGACGTCTCCACCGCCGTCGGACGCACCGCCCTGATGACCGGCGCGTCGGTGATCAACGACAACATCGACTTCGACTCCAAGGCAGGACGATTCGAGGTCAACTCGTCCTCGGAAACGGTGCTGTCGAAGATGGCGAAGTACTCCGACCCCTCCGCCACCTCGACCGACGAGATGATCGACGAAGCGGTCGGTGCGGTCACCAAGATCGCCGGCATGGCCATCGGCGCGGCGATCACCGTCGCCAAGGACGTCATCACCCCCGAGACCATCGGCCAGCTCGCCACCGTCGGTCTGACCAACCCACCCGCAGCCCTCGGCATACTCGCCACCAAGGTGCTGTCCTCGGCGGTCAAGCTCGTGCCCCCAGCCACGATCGATTCGGCCGTCGACGTCGCGTTCAAGGAAGTGTCGAACACCATCGACGAGAACGCCGGTCTCGCGCAGCTCGTCACCGACACCTCGTACTGGAACACCGCCACCAAACACGGCTCCTACGACAGTGTTCCGGTCGGATCCCAAGGTGAGACCCCCGTCGAGCTGACCGTGCGATGGATCGTCGCCCTCGCCGCTGACCTGACCGGCGATCAGAGCCTCGCAGACAAGGTCGGGGCAGTGATCAAACAAGGTGCGGCGCTGTTCGCCACCACCGACACCGTCCGCAGCGCCGGGAGCATCCTCGCCGCCCACGCCACCGTCGGAGCCACCGGCACCGCCACAACGACCACAGCGGCCACCACGACGACCCCCTCTGCTTCTGCCGCTGTGCCGACCACCGTCTCACCAACCACCACTCGGTGACCGAGAACGCCGGAGAAGGAGGTGCGCCCGACATGGCCGCACAACCAGCTGAGCACCATGACTACTACCGAGACGACGACGTGTCGGTCACCCCGGCCGGGCTGCGGATACCGCCGCCCTCACGCCGAGCACCGATTCACGACGACCCGGTCGCGGTCAGCGGTCGCCCGCCCGTGATGTGGCTCCTCGCCGCTCACGGGCGCTCCGGCGCAGGCACCCTCGCTCAGATCTGGGCCCCGGCGGGCGATGCTCGCCGGGGCTGGCCCGCAGCCGACCGGCACCGCAATGTCGTCGTCGTCTGCCGCACCGACCGCGCCGGCCTCGACGCTGCCCACGACCTTCTCCTGCAAGCTCAGGCCGGCCTCGTCGGCGACTGCACTCTCCTCGGACTGGTCCTGGTACCCGACGCCCCCGGCCCACTCCCCAAGACCCTGCGCCGATGGGCGGACGTCGTCGCCTCCGCAGCACCAGCGGTGTGGCGGATCCCGTACGTCGAGGATCTGCGCACCCACAGACAGAACGAACTCGCGATCTGGACACCCACCGAACCCGACCCACCGCCACCCGGCCGGATGCGGGCACTGGCCCCCTCGACGACCAGCCCACACCACGAACTCGCCGCGATCGGGCGGGAGATCTTCACCGCCGCCCGCAATGCGTCAGGCCACTGAACCGCACCCTCTCAACCAACACCCAAGGAGAACACCATGATTGCCAGCCTCACCGCATCGACGACCACGTTCCTCGCGCAGAACATCGGCGATGTCAGCCCCCAAGCACCGGACGGCCCTACCGGGGACAAGATCTTGACCCTGCTGTCCTGGCTGATGTGGGGCTGCATCATCGCTGCCGTCGCCGGGATCATGATCTGTGGCGCGATGCTCGCGTACGAGAAAATCTCCGGCGGAGGCCAAGGCGGCAATGCGACCGGCAAACTCGTCGGCGGACTGTTCGGGTCCATCGTCATCGGTGGTGCCGCAGGCCTGGTCAACATGCTCGTCCTATGACCATCGTGAACTGGACTCTGTGGGGTCTGATCATTGCCTCGATTGTCGGAGTCATGGTTGGCGGCGGTGAGCTTGCGTACGACCAATTCAGGGGCCGCTGGTGTCAGGCCAACCAGCGGGCCATCGGACTGCTGTATGTGTCGATTCTGCTCGGATTCGTTGCTGGAGTGGCGAATACAGCGGTCACGGCGGCGATGACATGAACACCGTCGTGCTCGCGCAACCACCGACCTCACCGGTCGAGTGGCCCGACGAGGTGTGGCAGCCGATCATGACGGGCCTGTCGTGGCTGCTCTGGTTCGCCATCGTCACCTGCATCGCAGCACTGTTCGTGTGCGGGGCGGTGTTCGTCAACCAACGCAAATCCACCGGCACGCAGATGGTCGAGGACGCCACCCTGGCCCGGATCCTGATCTGTGCCGCCATCATCGGATCCGCATCCGGAATCGCCCAAGCCGTACTCGCCTGAGAACCCCGACATTCCCTGCGCCCGAACTGCATCGACCCGAAAGGCCCTCCTCTGATGACCGTCTCCCGCACACTCCGGATCGCCGCGACAGCGGCGACCGTCCTCGCACTCGCTGCGTGCGGATCCGGCAACGACGACACACCCGCCGCTGCCCCGGATCCGGCACCGGATCTGCGTTCCGCTCCGGCCGAGCTGACCTGGCGCGAGGTCGCAGGGGTATCGGTGCCGACCTCACGGGTCGACGGGCCCCTCGCTGGAACATCGGTGAATCGCAGCGGATATGCACAGACCCCACAAGGTGCTGTCCTGGCCGCGATCAACGGGCAGACCGCACTTGCCGTCGCCGACGACCGCGCGTGGCCGGAAGTGGTCAACACCGTGACCGCACCCGGGCCCGGTCGCGACGAGTTCGCGGCCGCACGCGCCGCCGTCACCGTCTCCGGTTCGGTCCCTGCCGACGCTGCACCGAAGTTCGTCGGGTTCGAGGTCACCGACTACTCCAGTGATCCGCTTTCGGCGGGGGTGTCGGTGGCACAAACCATCGGCGGCGACGACCAACTCTACGCCTACCCCATTGCTCTGCAGTGGATCGCCGACGACTGGCGCATTGTCCTGCCGACCACCGAAGAGAACATCGACGCGGTCGAGCTGGACTCGCTCGACGGCTTCACCACGTTGGAGCACAACTGATGAGCGCCCTGACACGCAAACTCCTCATCGGCCTCGCCGTGTTCGTCGTCGTCGCGGTCGTCGGCGCGATCGTCTTCGTCATCCCGAACGTGAACGACGACGACACCCCACCGACGACCGCTGGTCCAACACCCACGACAGCAGCACCTACCCCCGGTGACTCCGAGCTCGACACCGGCGCGGAAGGCTTCGGTGTTCCCGACGCGGACCTGTCCGGGCGCACGGTGATGGTCCCGAACAACCCTGCTGGCCAACCGCTCCCGCAGCGTGAGCCGACCGGCCCGCGTGTCGAATGCACCAATGACGGGCAACCGGTGACGTCCCCGGAGTCGATGATGATCCAACGCAACTTCGGTGTCTCGACCCTGTACTCCGAGACGGATGGGCCGTCGTACATCGACGGGCTGGTCCTCGCCGGCTACACCCGCACCCCGCAGGGAGCGGCTTTGGCCGCCGCCAACATCCTGCCTCGCACACTCGCGGGAGGACAGGTTGCTATCGAGGCAGGCGACAAGCTGATCTTGAACGGCAGCGACGTCGTCGGCGACGACGCACGAGCAGTCGAAGAGAACCGGCCGATCAATACCGGCACTGTGGCACTGCGGGCACCGGTTGCATTCAAAATCCTCTCCTGCACTGATACTTTCACCGTCGTCGAACTCGCCATGATTCGTGACGTCGACGACAGCGGCCAGCGCATGCAATCACCGGTCTACGGAGGCCTGCGATTGAACATGGTGTGGGACCAGGGCACATGGAAAGCCCGGGAAGCCACCGGACCCGCATCATTCGGCCCGTACAACTCGCTCGACGGTTTCACCCGGTGGGCACTGTGACGCGCGCAGCGGCCATCGCCGCCCGCGCGATCCTCATCGCGCTACTGTCGCTGATCGCGGTCGTCGCGGCCAGCGGGCTCGCCCACGCTCAAGACCCCACCCCCGCCCCAGCACCGAATCTGACCGAGCAGATCAACCCCGGTGCCGACGGCAACGACTTTCAGCAGCAACGCCGCGAATGCCTGGCCGACGGATCGGATGCGATCGTCGAAGGCGGGCTTGCTGACAAATTCCTGGACGCGGTCGGCGGACGCGATGCCGCCGACCAGTTCTTCTGCTTGGACTCAGCCTTCAGCGATCATCCCGGTGACGCGTTCTCCACCGCCGTCGACTCCACACTCTCGACATTCTGGGGCGACCCGGTCGGGGACTTCGCCAAATCGGTGATGGAAGGCAACACCCAAGCATTCCGATCGGTGATGACGTTCTGGATGTCCTCCGGCATACCGGGCCTCGCGGCGGAGAACGCGATGTCGGGCCTACGCAACATCATCTCCGGGTTCACCGTCGTCGCCTTGTTCGCCTCCATCATCATTGCGATGATCAAGCTCGCGATCGCCCGCAAACAAGCTGTGATGGAAGGGGCCACCGAGACCGCGACCATGTTGGTCCGAACCGTCGTCACCGTGTCACTTCTGCCAATTCTGGTGTTGATGTTCCACCAAGGCGGCGACATCGCCTCGGCATACGCGCTGGAGAAATTCGTCGGCGGCAACCTCGACGAGAAGATCACTGCCATCACCGCATTCGACGACAAGACCGGCCTCGGCCCGATCCTCGCGCTCGCCTGCGCGGGATTCGCATTCCTCGGTTCGGTAGCGCAGCTCATCGCACTGCTGATCCGTGAGGCCGTGCTGTGCGTCGTCGTCGCCGTCATCCCGCTCGCCGCAGCAGCGTCGGCCACCGGCACCGGTCGCAGCTCCTACAAGTCGATGATCGCCTTCACTCTAGGCGCTCTCCTGTTCAAGCCGGTCGCGACGCTGCTGTACCTGTTCGCGTTCTGGGCGTCCTCGGCGTCGAGCTCGGATCAGATCGCGACCGTCATCATCGGCTCGGTCCTCCTGGCCGTCGTCGGATTCTGCCTACCCACCTTGATCAAGATCGTCGCGCCCGCAGCAGAATCCATCTCCGCCGGTGGGCGGGAAGTAGGAGCGCTCGGCGCAGCAGGAGGCGCAGTGATGGGGGCCGGCGGAATGGCGGCATCCCGCGCCCTCGGGGCAGCGGCGAACACCGTCGCCGGATCGTCCGGTGGCGGCGGCAAAGGTGGTTCCTCAGGCGGAAACGGCACAGGCGCGCGTTCCACCCCCGGTTTTCAGGGCCGCTACAACGGAGGATCGAGTCCCTCGCACGCGGGCGCATCGTCTGGGCCGATGGGCGCAGCCCGCAGAGCCGGTTCGGCCGCAGCATCGGCAGGTCGCACAGCATCCTCGGCAGGCCTACGCGGGGCGGCAGGGGCACTCAAGACCGCAGGCACAGTCGGCCGCACCGCGGGCTCGGTCTCGACCACTCTCGGCTCTGCTGCAGAAGGCGCAGTCGGCAACTACCACGGACGGATCCAACTATGACGCAACACAATTCACCGCACGCACCCAAGCGCGCTGTCTTCATCTTCGACCCGCACGCACACAAGGGCACCGTCAAAACCTTCTTCGACCCGCGCACCATCGCCCTCACCTCCGACACTCGCCTTCGCCGCGCACCGGACTGGCGACAGCACGCCGCCGAATTCACACCCGCCATCGGAGTGAGAACCCCTACCGGGCAGCAGCCACCCGCCGCCCACACCTGGGGGACCGCCGAGCAGTGCGCATGGTGGCAGAACATCAGCGCACGTACTGCTGCCCTGGCATCGATCGCCGTGGTCGTCAGCGCAGCCGTCGCGGGGGCGGCAGTGATCGCGCGCGGTGACCTCCGATGACCGCGCAGCTCGAAGCCCCGTACGAACCACCGATCTACTCGGCAGGTAACCGGCCGCAAAGCACGTTCGCATTCGGACTACCGACGAAGGTCATCGCCTACGGCGCAGGATTTTTCGCAGTCTCGTTCGCGGTCCTGATCTTCGGCAACTTCGTCGTCGGACTCGCGCTGATGGGCGTCGGCGCACTCGTTCTCGCCCCTCTGGTCATCGCCCCGAACGGCCGAACCCTCTACGAGACAGGACAACTGAGAATGCAATGGCTGCGGCGCAAGCACATCGACAAATCCACCGAGTACCACGCCGGACCGCACTCGAGGATCCCCGGTGGCCGCTACAAACTCCCCGGCCTGCTCGCCCGCACCAAGGTCTACATGGGAATCGACCGACACGGCAACGAATTCGGGATGATCCACAACCCCGACGATCACCGCTACACCGTCATCTTCGACGCCCTTCCCGGCGGCGACGAAGCGATCGTCCAGCGCGACAAGGACCTCTACACCGCAGACTGGGGCGTCTACCTCGCCGACCTCGGCCTGCCCGGCGACATCGTCGGTGCCGTGGTGGTGGTGGAGAACATTCCCGCGACCGGGCTGCGATTGGCGCGGCGAGCCGAACACGAACTCGTCCCCACCGCACCGCCCTTGGCGGCGTCGTTCGTCGAGCAGTCCGCCGTCCGGATGCCCTCGGGTCGGCACCGCACCCTGGCACGACTGTCGATCACCTTCCGCGCTACCACCCGCGAGCGACAGAAGGACCCCGAAGAGATGGCCACCGAACTGGCCCGCCGCCTGCCGGATCTGTACGAGTCGCTCTCCGGTGCCGGGATCGATGCCCAGCCGATGACCGCCGCCGAAATCACCGCGGCCGTGCACCGCTCCTACAACCCCTCGACCGAGAACGACTTCGAGGAACTCGAGATCTCCGGTCTCGATCACGGCGTCGACTGGGACGACGCAGGCCCCGGCCGCGCCAAGACCGAATGGGGACACTACCGCCACGACGGCGGCGTCTCGGTCGTCTGGGAGATGGCCGCACCACCGGAATCGGTATTCACCGACACCGTCCTCAAACCCCTGCTGCAGCCGCACGACGACCTCCCACGCAAGCGCCTCACTCTCGTCTACCGCCCCTACACCGCCGGGGACGCCGCGAAGAAGGTCGACAAGCAACACCGAGACGCCCTGCACGCGATCAACTCTCGCGGCAACAAGATCACCTCCGCCGGGTCGGAGAAGCGCCACGAGATCGCCGAGCAGGCCCGCCGCGAAATGGTCTCCGGCGCCGGATACGAACGCTATTCGGCACTGCTGACCATCACCGTCGGATCGGTCGAAGAGATCGCCAACGCCGCCGCCGTCACCGAATCCCTCGCCGCCCGCTCCCGACTGCGACTGCGCCGCGCGTTCGCCTTCCAAGACGCCGCGTTCGTCGCCGGTCTCGGCGTCGGAGTGCTGCTACCCGATCAGATCTCCACCTCGATCCTGGTGCGCCGCAGCTAGACACTGCTCGCCCCCACCGGCCCCCACTCTGCGTGAGAAAGAGACTCCCCGATGACCATGACCGACGACCGCCCCGACCTGGGACACGCAGATGACCTATATGTCGAGACCGACGCTGCGCGGCCGTCGGCATTCGTCCGCTGGATCATCGGCGACACCGACTACGCCGAGCTCGCCGCAGCCGTCGCGACCGGTGACGCCGAAGAGCCCTACCAGTACTCCCGACGCGGCATAGGCCTCGCACGGTGGCGCAACGATCACCCTCACGTCGAACGGGCCGTCCACGACGCCGCTGGGGACCCGTGGTGGCGCGCCGCACTGTCGTCGAGCACACGCGGCCTCAAAGGGCCCGGCGGCGGCCGCATGTCCACCGTCCCGGCCCCGATCGAGTACGAAGCCACCTCGGTGCAGATGTGCGGGCTCAACCCGTGGGCGATCGGCGCAGCCGCACCCTCGGCCGGCACCATCGTCGGCCAGCACGCCATCACCGGCAACGCCGTCTCCTGCGATCCGTTCGCGTACTTCCGCGACAAGCTCATCGGCAACCCCTCGATGTTCGTCCTGTCCCTGCCCGGCCTGGGGAAATCGACGCTGATCCGCAAGATCCTCCTCGGCGCGTGCGGATGGGGACAGACCCCGATCGTCGCCGGCGACATCAAAGGCGAATACGTCAAGCTCACCCGCCTACTCGGCGGGCAGATCATCACCCTCGGCCACGGCGGTGGACACCTCAACCCCCTCGCCGCCGGAGCCCTCGGACAGGCAGTCGTCCGCGCGATCACTGCCCGCAACGCCGAAACCGACCCCGATCGCATCGCCGAGCTCGACGAGCTGATCGACGTCGCCACCATCACCATCTCCACCCGCCAGATCAACGCCGTCTGCGCCCTGGTCGAGCTGATCCGCTACGACACCCACTCGGTGAAAGCATTCGAGAACTCCCTGATCGGTATCGCGCTGCGCGAGCTGTACGCCGACGGCGGATTCTCCTACACCAACCCGCCGCTGCTCAAAGACCTCTACACCCGCATCGACGCCGGGTCGGCGGACATGCTCCAAGCGGCCTACAAGACCGACCGCGAGGGCTACCGCGAGGCGATCACCGAACTGATGCAGGCCCTCGGCGCACTGACCTCCGGCCCGCTCGGGGACATATTCGCCGACCACACCACCGAACCGATCGACCTCGACGCACCGATGATCTGCATCGACGTCTCCTCCCTCGACCGGGGAGATACAACCCTCAAAGCCGCGGTGATGCTCTCCTGCTGGGCCGACGCCTACGGCACCGTCGAAGCGGCGCACCTGCTCGCCGACGCAGGCCTGGACCGCCAGCGCCTGTTCCTGATGGCCCTCGACGAGCTGTGGCAGGTCATCGGCGCAGGACCGGGCATGGTCGCCCGCGTCAACGAGATCACCCGCCTCAACCGCACCGACGCGACCGGGCTGCTGATGATCACCCACACCGGCCGCGACCTCGAAACCCTGCCCACCGAAGCCGATATCAAGACCGCGAAGGGATTCATCGACCGCGCCGGCATGGTCGTGTGCGGGGGACTGCCGATCGGTGAGGTCGAGCGCCTGTCCGGGGAGCTGAAGTTCACCGACGCCGAAGCGGGCATGGTCACCTCCTGGTCGCGGGGGGCAGCGCTTCGCGGGTCCGAACGCCGCACCGTCCGCAATCCGATCGGGCGCGGCAAGTTCCTGATCAAGGTCGCAAAGGACAACACCCCCGGCATCCCCATCCAGACCGTGCTCACCGACGTCGAATACGACACCGGGGTCCACGACACCAACGCCCGCTTCGCCGAGTACTTCGCCGGCCAGCACCACGAACTCGACGGTGCAGATGCCTACAGGGCCGACGAGGACGCCTCCCAGATAGTCGGTGCGTGGTGATGCGCGCCGACGATCCCCGCGAGCATCGGCGAGCCGAGTTCCCCGCCGAGACCCGGCAATGGGTATTGACCGAGTACGAGAAGTCACGCCAGAACTACGCCTCGCGCGCCGAATGTGTTGCAGTCCTTGCTCGAGCGATCGGAGCGCACGAGAACACCGTGACACGGTGGGTCAAGGACAAGTTCGGATCCTCCCGGTCTCCGGCGTCCGATGACGTCGCCGCGAAGCTACGGGCGGCCGAAGCCGAGATCGGGCGGCTCCGCAGCGAGAACCGCACTCTCACTGAACGACTCGACGCCTGCTCGCCGCGTGCGATCACCACCCAGTCCTACGGCTCGCACTCGTTCGGGGCGGCTGCGCTGTGAAGAAGGGCGGCGCGATCGCGCTGAGCGTGGTGCTCGCACTGTCGCTGTTCGTGGTCCTGTTCGTCACCACCGGTGTCCGCGAGGAAGTGCCCACCGATTGTCTTCCCGGGAAGGGCATTTCCTCTGCTGCAGGTGGTGTTCCGGCCGGGTCGTTCTCCAAGCCGATGAAGACCTCCGAGGCGCAGCTGACGAGCCCGTTCGGGTCACGGTGGGGAACGATGCACAAGGGCATCGACCTCGCCGGTCCCGTCGGCACCCCGATCTACGCCTACGCCGACGGCATCGTCACCAAAGCCGAACCCGCGACCGGATTCGGGATGTGGATCGTCCTCGAGCACAACATCGACGGACAGACCGTCTCCACGGTGTACGGGCACATGTTCCCCGACGGTGTCCTGGTCAAGCCAGGCGAACGTGTCACCGCCGGGCAGCACATCGCCGACGAAGGCAACAACGGCGACACCACCGGCGCGCACCTGCACTTCGAGTACCACACCGGGCCCTGGTCACCCGACAACGCGATCGACCCGCAGCCGTTCTACGACGCCGCCGCCGAGCCCGGTAGCGGACAGACCGGCCAGAGCCCACTGCCGTCACCGTCTCCGTCGACGAGTGCACCGACCACGCCCACCCCGAACAGAGGCGGTACGGCGGAAATGGCCGCGCTACCCGCCAGCGTCGGATCCGAAGAGCACTTTCAGGTCGACACGGTCCGCGTCGCCCGCGCTGTTCACGCGAAGTTCCCCCAGATCACCACGATCGGTGGGTGGCGGGCCGACGGTGGGGGATTCGACGACCACCCCTCCGGCCGGGCCGCGGACATCATGATCGACAACTGGTCCTCCGAGGAAGGCAAAGCGCTCGGCGACCAGGTCAAGGACTACCTGTGGGCGAACCGCGACTATCTCCAGATCGAATACATGATCTGGCGACAGGAATACATCCCCTCCCAAGGTGAACCGAACACCATGGAGGACAGGGGATCTCCCACCCAGAACCACTTCGACCACGTCCACGTCACCACAGTCGGCCACGGCGCACCGGCACCCGGCCAGACCTACGGGCCCGTCCCCGGCGGCGGCGGATCCGCACCGAAGGCGACCGGGAACTGCACCACCGCACCCGGTGCCGGTCTCGGTGATCACGCGAACCTCGCCGCCGGCCAGATCCCTCCCGAGTTCGAGCCGTGGCTCGCCCTCTCGGCCGCTCAGTGCCGCGAGCTCTCACCCGCGATCCTCGCCGCTCAGCTCAAACAGGAATCCGGCTTCACACCGGGCCTGACCAGTCCGGCCGGGGCCGAAGGGTATGCGCAATTCCTCCCCGGAACGTGGGCGTCGTTCGGTTTCCCCGTCGACGATCAGGGCGTCGTCACCGGTGCAGCGGGGGAGGGGGATCCCAACGACATCGGCGACGCCGTCATGGCGCAGGGCCGCTACAACTGCTCGGTCGCCGACACCCTACGACCGGGCATCGAATCCGGGGCCATCACCGGCGATCCCGTCGAGCTGATGCTCGCCGGATACAACGCCGGCCCCGGAGCGGTCCAACAGTTCGGCGGCGTCCCGCCCTACTCGGAGACCCAGAACTACGTCACCACCATCACCGCCACCGCATCCGACTACGACCTGGCCCGATAGCCGCCACCGACCAATGCTCGACGGAAAGGCCCACTCATGAGCACCGCACCGACACGCACCAGCCACCACCTGACGTCCCACGACCGGCATCGAGCACTGACAGCCCTTGCTCTGACCTCGGTCATCGGATGGACGGTATGGGCTGTTCCCGTCGCCCGATTGATCCTGGAGTCGATGATCACCACGATCGACGACAGCGGCCGCGCCGCGGCGACCCGCGACGTTCTCGCGCATGGTTGGTGGGCCGTCATCGTCGTCACCGCGGCGATGACCATAGGCAGCGTCGTCGCTGTCGCCGACGCCTCTGCGCGAGCGCAGAACTGGACTGTCACTGCGCTCCGCAAAGCCATCCACTTGGCGGCGACCGCGCTCGTCATGTGGGCGATTTGGACGGTCAGCGTGATCGCCGCAGCAGGAGTCCCCACCGTCGGTTAGCGCTGCACACCCACACATTTGTTGTCGGTGGCCACCAGGACACTGGCACCATCACAGACCAAGGAGCACAGACATGGCACAGATCCTCCACAGCCGCCGAGCGGACGCACCGATCGTCGACTGGCTCGAAGTCATCGCCAAAGCCGCTGCACTGGGTCAGATCTGCGACACCGATGCTGAATCAGCGAACGACTCCGGCTCCGAGGAGAGCGCGAGATGAGCCGAAGAGCAGGCATCGTTTTCGCGTGTCTCGGCATCGTCGGTGTGGTCGCCATTGCCGCTGTGATCGTGTTCGTCTTCCGCGGCTCGGACACACCGCCACCACCGGGTACCGACGCCGGGATCGCCATCGACCCGTCCGCCACCGACCCCGTGGGTGTCGCGACGGCGGTGATGTCCGCTGTGTACACCTGGCAACCCGCAGTGCAGGATTCGCCCTGGGATGCCATGCACGGGCAACGCCAACATCTGACCGGATCGATGGCCACCGCCGCCGCCACACCACCCGATCCAGCGCCGCAACCGATCCCGGAATGGTCGGCGTGGGCACGCAGCGGCGACATCGTCACCGCCGTCGCCCGACCCGACACCAGCGTCAATCTCGACGGTGAGAGCCTCGACAAGGACGGCGACGCCAAGGCCACCGTGGCTGTCGTCATCGACCGCGTCGTCCAACACCGCAGCGGTGAGATCACCCCGTTCACCGGCTACACCGGAGCCGTCGACGTCGAACTCACTGCTGACGGCTGGAAAGTCGCGAACTATCGCCTCGTCAGCGCAGGCCTCTAGCCGACTCACCACCGACAACACCCGCGCCGACCACACGCTGCACGCACCGCAGAGAAGAAGGATCTATTGTCATGGGAAGAGTGGGAATCCTCACCGAAAAGCCCTCCGCAGCACGTAACTTCGCCGCCGCACTGGGCGGCATGAGTGGCACGTTCGCAGGCACGGAGTACGTCATCGTCCACGCTCGCGGGCACCTGCTGGAATTGAAAGACCCCGCCGCGATGGTGCCCGCGCCTCTCACCGACAAGTACAAGAGCTGGGAGCTCGAACATCTCCCGTGGAATGCCGACGACTTCCGCTGGGAGCGAGAGATCCGGCGCCGGGTGTCCGGCGGCAAGCTGGTCACCGATCCAGACGCGAAAAGCCTGCTCAAAGAACTCCAGACGGTGCTCTCGGGCTGCGAGAGCATCTGCAATGCAGCCGATCTCGATCCGACCGGTGAAGGCTCACTCCTCGGCTGGGAGATCGTGGAGTACCTGGGCCTCGAGAACAAGAAGCTCGAACGCATGGAGTTCCTGGACGAGACACCGGCATCGCTGCGTAAGGCCTTCACAGCCCGTCGGCCGGTCACCGCGATCGCCGCCGAGGGCGACTACCGCAAGGCCGACTTCCGGTCGAAGTGGGACATGCTTTCGATGCAGTTCACCAGACTCGCGACCAAGACGACCGGGGCGAGCACGGTACTGCGTAACGGGCGACTCAAGTCCGCGATGGTCGTAATCGTCGGTGACGGGCTCGACGCGCACCACGGATACCTCAAGAAAGCGTTCTACGAGAACCGGTTTCGGGACGAGAACGGCGTGACGTACACCGACCCCGATATCGATCGATTCGAGAACGAGAGCGATGTTCCCGGCGGCCTGCAGTCGTCACCGGTCGTCCACGACGGGACCACACGCAAGAAAACGGGACCGCCGAAACTGATGGACCTGGCCGCACTGTCATCTCTGTTGTCGAAGAAAGGTTTCGGGGCGAAGAACGTTCTCGACACCTATCAGAAGATGTACGAGGCGCAGGTGGTGTCCTACCCGCGCACCGAGGACAAGTTCATCTCGATCGAGCAGTTCAACGAGCTGCTTCCATCGGTCGACGCGATCGCCGGTGTGGTGGGCGTGGATCCGGCGGCGCTGAGCCATCGCGGACAACGTACGAGCCACATCAAGTCCGGTGGCGCGCACGGTGCCAACCGTCCGGGGCTCAACGTACCGCCGAGCCTCGCGGCAGTGGAGAAGGCCTACGGCGAGCTGGGTCGGGAGATCTACGAGCTCCTCGCGAAGAACTACCTGACGATGCTCGCCCCCGATTACGAGTACGACCAGCATCGCGGCCACGTCGGGAAATACCCGAGCTTCGTCGGCTCGCTGAATGTGCCCGTAGTCGCCGGGTGGAGGGGCGTGTTCGACAGCGATGAGGAGGACCAGCAGAACGACGACCAGCCGGAGGGAGCCACCGCGCTCGGTACCGTCGCCGACCCCTTTGTCCACGAGGGCTTCCCCACTCGGCCCCCGCACCCGACGATGGGTTGGCTGATGAAACAGCTCGAGAAGCGGAACGTGGGTACTGGCGCGACCCGGACAAGCACGTACGCCGAGGTCACGAACAACTCGGGCGGCAAGGCCCTGATGGTCGAGCAGCGCGGCAAGATCACCCTCAGCGCGATCGGTGAACTCAACCACCGCATTCTGCCCGGTACACACATCGGTGACCTGACGATCACCGAGCAGGTCTTCGAGCAGATGGCGCAGATCGAGGCCGGGACCGGCGAGGCAGCCGACTATCTGTCCCTCGTTGCCGATCTCGTTCGTCACGACCTGCAGAGGATGAAGGCAAATTCGAGCACGCTGTCCGGCGAACTCAAGGCACGCATGGGCAAAGCCGGAGTGACTCGGGCGGCGGTGGAGATGATCGAGCTGCCACCGGAGCTGCATCTCACCCACGCAGGCACGGTCGTAACCCGCGCGAAGCGGGTATTCGGTGGCCACCGGTTCACCGACACCGAAGTAGCGGCACTGCTCGCCGGCCGGGCCATCGAGATCGTCGCGACGAGCGCGAAGTCGGGAAAGACGTTCACCTGCACAGGAAAGCTCGAACCAGGAGTGAGGGAGAAAGACGGCAAGCAGTACCCACACGTGAGCTTCAACCCTCAATTCGAGGAGCGTGCACCTCGGACCGATCTGGTCAGCGGAGTGTGGAAAGGCAAGCAGGTCACGTTCAAAGGCCGCGGATGGGGTGCCAACGAACACTGGCCGGGCAAGGACTTCACCGAGCAGGAACTCGCGTCGCTGCTGGCCGGGGAGACCATCGAATTCGACGCCACAAGCAAGACAGGTAAGACGTACCGGGCCAAGGGCGCACTGGCCGCAGGTACCTACCAGGGCAGCAAGACATTTGGATTCAAGCTGAAGTTCGAGGACCGCAAATCCACGGCAGGCACCAAGAAGCGCACCGTGCGTCGGTAAACGGGTGCCGCAGGACAGCAGCGGGGTCGTACGCCTGCACCCATCGGGAAACGAGTTCGAGCGGCGGGGTTCAGAAGAAGGTGAGCTGTGCCTCGTCGACGCGGGCACTCGTCCTACGGGGTCGGACCGGGGGAGCGTGCCGAGCCGGCACCGCCGGTGCGGGACCTTCGGCGATGCCGAGTTCGGCGCACGCGCGGCGCGCTAATTCCTCTCGTACACGCGAGCGTTCGGCCTCGCGCGCACGTCCGATCGCCGTGTCCCGGACGCTCCACTCCAACTCCCACGCAGCCGATCCCGGCGTCGGCGCGCCCACAGCCCGGTCGGTCACCCGATCGAGTAGTTGATCGATCTTGTCGATCACCACCTGCGCAAGCTCGTCGAGCACGCGCTCAGGCACCGTGGCCACGGACTCGTTGTCGCTCACACCCGTCACAGTAGAGCCGGGCACCGACGAATGTGCCGCTTGGCGACATGCCTCACGAAAATAGCTGCGGCACAGAGCGTCCAAGTGTATATCGGTACCCGGCATATCAAGACTTTTCGTACGAGCTGGATTTCGTACCGACGCTCATCATCGACTGGAACATCACATAGGCCCGGGAGCGTCCGACGCGAGAACTGCGATGGATACAGGGCGTGCCGGGATCCGCACGCGACGAATCTCCCCTGCCCGATGATGGCAGGGGATTCGTTGCACCGTCGGATCAGATTCCGGGGCTGACGGTGAGGGTGACAACCCGGTTGCGAGTCGCGAGATCCTCGCGATACGTGCCACCGGGGGAGTTGTCGATGATCTGTCCTCCGGCGGTGGCTGCGCCCAGAATGTGGCTGGGGGCTCCGAGGTCGCGCAGCCGGGTGAGTACGGCTGCGGCGCGGGCGAGTTCGAGGTTGGTCCCCGGTTCGTCCTGGCCAGGAATGGTGGCGCTATGTCCGGTGGCGGTGATGACTGCGGTGGCGGGGCAAGCACGGAGACTATCCACTACCTGGTTGAGCTGAGGGTCGATGGCGGGAAGCAGATCCGCACTGTTCGGCGAGAAGGCAAGATTGCTGTCGATGTCGATCTGACCGACGCAATGCGTCGCGATCCGGTCGAGAGTGACGGTCGGCGACGCGACCGTCGTGGTGGGTTCGAAGGTGCCGGCAGGGCCGTCGACGATGGTGCAGCTCGCGGCATTCATACGCTCGCACAGACGCGTGTAGAGCGTGGTCAAGGCATCCCTTGCCGCCGGGCCGGCGGCCTGCTGAGGACTGGTGACGGCGGGATAGCCGAGACCGGCGAAGGTGATGTTCTTGTCGGTCGCATCGGGCAAGTCCGCCTCGCCGACGGCGTCGGCGAGGGCGGTGGGCGCGGACATCCACGCACCAGCCGAGGTGAGGTCGAGCGGAGCGACGGTGGCGAATCCGCTGGTGGTGATGATGACGGTGCCGCCGGGCTCGGTGATCTGAAGAGCCTGGTCGAGGACACCTACGGGGTCGAGTCCAGGCATGGTGGCAGCGAGGTCACCTACGGTGTTGGCCAGCTCGGTGCTCTTGTCGGCGATCATCGCATCGCGGCGCACGCCGGGATTGGCTTCGACCTCGCTTCCGCGCATAGGGGTCAGATCGATCGTCGTCCTGGTGCCCGGGGCAACCATGGTGACCATGCCGTCTTCGGGGTAGCGGGCGCTGTCGGCATGCTCGGTAATCAGTTCGGTGATCGGTCCGGTGCTCGGAGCCGGCTCGTTGATGGAGGCGGTGTACGCCAGAGTCAGTCCAGGCCGAGCAGGCAGGCTGCATCCAGTCAGTCCGCCGGCAACGATCGCTGCGATGACCGCGACAGCTACGACGACGGCAGGCGGGGTGGAACGAAACCGGGCGATCAAGGTGTGGAGGGACATGGTGTGCCTTTCGACAGGGGACGGGGACAACCTGGTCATGCGTTGAAGCCGAGACGCTTGAGCGGGGCCATCGAGTTGCGCCAGCTGCGGTGATCGCTGGGTGTCCCGGCGAAGCAGGTGATGACCTGGTTGTTGTGAGAGACCAGGAGATGCTGGCGCGAGGTAACACGAGTGTCGTAGCCGGCGTCGTTCAATCGACTGACCAGGCGGCGGATTTCCTTGCTCTGCATGTCGGTGTCCTTGGAGGGTGGTTGTGGCCTTCGACCTCGGGTGGTGTCGGGCTTCGGCACCTACGTTCGGGCCACACCGGTGTGCAGTCAGGGGTGTGTGTGGTGTTGGTGTGCGTTAACTTCTGGACACGACAACCACCGGCCCCAACACGGTTCGGCGATCA
The DNA here is from genome assembly GCF_040636045.1 of Rhodococcus sp. NPDC006774. Lineage (NCBI taxonomy): Bacteria > Bacillati > Actinomycetota > Actinomycetes > Mycobacteriales > Nocardiaceae > Rhodococcus > Rhodococcus sp. NPDC006774. The sequence continues at coordinate 42,145 of NZ_JBEYIW010000031.1, forward strand.
CGTGCAGCACCCCACCGCCGGTCGACGGCAAGCCGGGGGAGCGCCGCAAAGAAAGGGTGGACGTGGATGGCCTCGGACACCGACAAGGCCCCCTACAAGGCCTGGCTCGCCGAACTCGAACAGGTCATGGACCGCAGTGCGGGTCAGCGCAGTCCTCGTACGAAAA